>CAZGXZ010000155.1:0-6305 GCA_964530035.1 uncultured Methanoregulaceae archaeon | reverse complement strand
TTTATGACAAATTATTTATACCTTTTACCCGTTACACTATACTATTTATCATCATGGGTGTGCTTATGAAGGGTCAATTAGTCAGACTTGTGAGTCTCCTGGTGCTAATAAGCGCCCTGGTTTCCGCAGTATCAGCGGCAACCATCACAACGCATCCCGAACGGATGTACAAGGGAGACTATCTGTACATGGATATTGTCGGGTTGCAGAACGGACAGAACTTCACCTTTGTGATTGATTCTGCCTTTGCAACCGTGAAGAACACGTCGTTCACCTATGATACGGTGAACTTTACCATGCCGTTTTCGCTTGACTCGGGGGTCATCTCGACAACGATCTCCCCTGTCGGGTATGCGACGCTTATTGTCAAGAAAGGAGACACCGTCGTTACGAAGGCAGGGAATGCCCAGAACGGCACCTTTTCGGCGACCATCTCGAATCCTGTCGCAAGCGGCACGTATGACTACATCAGCCTCGGGGGGTATGCCCTGGGGAACGAGGTGCAGACCCACCTCCAGCTCAGTGGGATCAAGCAGGGTCCCGACAACTCGAGCATCATGTTCAGGTTTAACGGGGTGGAGACCGGGTCAGTCAGGATCAAGGCAATCATAGATGGGCAGACCGTCCTCCCTGAAAAAACGATTTATTTCTCAACAATAACCCCTGCCCCCGTCCTTTACGTTGAGAATGGGACGGTTACCAGAGAACAGACGGTACCGGTACTGGTCATCCTCGACTCGACTCCCACCGGGCTTGCCAGTTACAACACTTCCGTAGCCCTTGGACTTGGCAGCCCTGGTGAGGTGTCCATAACCGGTATTACCTTCCCGTCAGGGGCAACAGGGACGTTCAACACCTCATTCCCGGCATCATCGGTCACCTTCGGGGCGAACCTGGTATCAGCAGCGGGATCAAAGAATGTGACGCTCGCAACACTGCAGGTCAAGGGAACGAAAACGGGAATTGCTTCGCTCATACCCCTGGTTATCCGGATGAATGACAGCCTGAACTGGCCTGTCGGGCCAAGAATCCAGTCCGGACTGATAAATGTCACCGAACCGGTGATCCCTCCGGCAGCCCAGTTTACGGCATCGCCGCTTTTCGGAGATGCCCCTCTGAATGTAACCTTTACTGACCAGTCCCTCTACTCACCTGCCGCATGGCTCTGGGAGTTCGGCGATAACACAACTTCCGCGGTCCAGTCACCCGTACATCTCTACAGCCAGCCCGGACTCTATACCGTCAATCTCACCGTTACCAAGGGAGTGCTCTCGAACAAGACCTCGAAATTCAACTACATCAATGTGACAACACCCGTTCCTGTTGGTCCAAAGGCCAATTTCACCGCAAACACGACCTGTGGGATACGGGACGTCACGGTGGCGTTTACCGATAGTTCCACCGGGGGTCCTGATTCGTGGCTCTGGACCTTTGGCGACAACACCACCTCGAACGTCCAGTCCCCTGTACACACGTATACAACTGCGGGTAGTTACACGGTGAGCCTCACGGTTGCGAAGTCCGGTCTTGGAAACGATACCAGGACCATGCCGGGATATGTCACAGTATATGATCCCGTCAGCATGACCACCAGCGCCAACGTGACCTCGGGACAGGCCCCGCTTAAGGTCAGGTTTGATACCGTGACCACGGGTGGCACTGGCGGGTGGACGTTCTCATGGTCATTCGGGGATGGAGCCAACTCCACTGAAAAGTCCCCGGTGCACGTCTACCAGAAGCAGGGAAGTTACCAGGCATGTGTGACCGGTACAACCACGGTCTGCGGTCAGACCCTGGTCAGGAGTTCGTGCGTGGATATTGCCGCAGGTCCTCCAGGTCCAACCGGCTCACTCCGTGTGACCTCCCTCCCGGGAAATGCCACGGTTTTGATCGATGGAGTTGATAAGGGACGTACCCCCGTTACCATCACGGGTATTCCCGCGGGTTCCTGCCACCTCAAGGTAACAAAGACCGGCTACCAGTCCTTTGACAAGACCGTGACCATCAAGCCCGACAAGACCTCGACACAGATGGTCTTCATGCGCAATACGCTTGGAAAGGTAATCCTGAAGCCGCTGGCACCCTCAACTGGCTCCATCCGTGTGGTAACATTCCCCAATGCAACGGTCTACCTCAACAGCGTCGAGAAAGGGACCTCGCCCCTGACCATCAAGGACCTTGCACCAGGTATATACTCGGTAAAGGTCTCTCTCGCCGGTTATCCGGAGCACACCATACCCGTTGTCAAGGTCATGCGGGGCTTTACAACCCCGGTCAACTGGTATTTCGTGAACTCGCTGCCGAATGCGACACCAACCCCGGGGACACCTCCCGGGTTCGGGGCCTGAACCTGGAAAAGACCCGCCACCCATGACCCCGGGTCTTCCCAACCCGGTTTTATCGCTTCAGTATACCGAAAATCTCACCAAAACAGGTGAGGGCCTCGTCTATTGACCCTTTTTTCAGGTGCATGACCCCCTGGTGGAGCCAGTCCCTCACATCTTCGATATCGATATCGTATGCTTTTGAAAAAGCCTTTGAAGAGTCTTCAAACTGGCCAAGGATGAACCAGATATTTGAAAGTATTACCCATGCATCAGCGTTCCGTTCGTTTATTTCAACCGCCCTCTGGAGATACGGGAGTGCCTCCTGGTAATTCTTCAGACGGTAAAGGGTATACCCGTGCCAGTATGCAAGACGGGGATTATCAGGGTCGATCCGTGTTGCCTCTTCGAACGAGTGCAGTGCAGCCGCGTACTGGCCTATCCGGCACCTGGCAATGCCCAGGTTGATCCAAGCGGACACATATCCCGGGTAGATATGCAATACATGCTCATAACAGCGGATCTCTTCCTCGTACCTGCCGAGACCGGAAAAGGCATGTCCACGGTTAATCCATGCTGCCAGGTATCGGGGCCTGAGTCTGATCGCATGGTCGCATGACTCAAGCTCTTCTGGGAACCTCCCCAGCATGCCGAGTGCCATGCCCCGGTGGTTCCATGCCTCCGCGGAATCTGCCCGGATACTGATTGCCTTGTCACAGACCTCGAGCTTTTCAGAAAACCTGAGGAGCTTGCCAAGGGCATATGCCTTGGCAATCAGGGCTTCAACAGAGGAGGGGTCCAGGGATAGCGCCCTGTCACAGGAGGCGATCTCCTCGGCGAACCTGCCCATCTTTCCAAGTTCATATCCCTCTCCGATGATCGAGGGGACATGGGAGGGGTCCTTACTGAGTGCGGTGCGGTACTGGACCAGGGCACCATCATGGTCCCCTTTCCGGGACAGGCGGCGTCCCTCCCTCCAGCAGGCCTCCGCTGAACCCGGGGTGTTGCTACTGGCGGTACCCTGCACCTTTTCACTCTCCGCGACCATTCCGGTTGCCTGCTGACACTCCTCTGCCATCCTGCCCTCCCATATCCCTGGTCATTTGTCAGGAAACAGCAAAATGCTGCCTATCTGGCGATTTTGCTGTTTCCGTGATTCGAATACGGGTGGAACCGTGAACGCGTCTGACCCTAGGGGATGAAACGAAGTCAAATAAAGAATACTGGCGGAATACGTATAAAGATCCTTTCATGGGTACTCTTATGGACCGGATACCTGAACCGCCCCGTTTTCCCTGTGCCCTTACGATTGCCGGCTCGGACCCGACGGGAGGCGCTGGTGTCCAGATGGACCTGAGGACATTCTCTGCATGTGGTGTCTGGGGGTGCAGCGCCATCACCGCACTTACCGTCCAGGGCAGTCACGGAGTGGAATCGGTCCATGGTACCGGGCCGGAAATTGTCGCCAGCCAGGTCAGAATCCTCCTTCAGGAGATGCCCGTGGGTGCGGTAAAAACAGGTATGCTCTGGGATACATCCACCATCAGGGCGGTATGCAGGACCCTGCCCATACAGGTCCCCCTTATCGTGGACCCGGTACTTGCGGCATCTTCAGGGGGGAGCCTCTTTGAACCTGGATGTGAAGAAGCGGTTGATATATACGAAAAGGAACTCATCCCACACGCCCAGGTGTTCACCCCGAACCGGCTCGAGGCCGAAAAAATACTTTCCTGCACGATACAGAACGATCAGGACATCGAGGACGCTGCCCGGGCATTCCTGGATATGGGCGCTTCGTCCGTCGTCATGAAGGGTGGCCACTATGAGGAGGGAACAACCGTCAGGGACCGCTTTTTCACAGCAGACACACGACTTGTCCTGGAGGCCCCGCGATCTCCCCACCGCCTGCATGGGACCGGCTGCTGTTTTTCAGCCGCCCTGGCAGCGTGGATTGCCCGGGGGAGCGATACAAGGACAGCTTTTTTCAGGGCAAAAGCATGTGTTTCCCATGCGATCACCCATGCGGTCAGGTTTCCCGCAGGCTGGTACCTCCTCATGCCTGAGTGGAGGAATGACCGCTCATCCGCACCGCCGGATACACGATCCTGATATGATCAGAATTGGCGTTCCTTTCGCTATTGCGTCCCCTCCGATGGAGATTTATAGAAAAACAATACTGAAAGTTGATATTGGATGAGTCCAATTACTGTAATGGTGCCCTGATCTGAAGATGCAGGCACTGAACGTTTAGGCATGCATCGTGATACTCTCAGCATCAACACCCAGACGGGCACCATCCTCCTCATTGTTCTTTGGTAAAAAGCAGGGACTTCCCTGAGAAGTGTGACCAGTCCTTCGAAAAGGTATTGGAAAAAAAGGGTGACAGGTTATTTCCACAGCTTGGCAGCTGCAAACGAGCCTTTTGAGGGCTGCCCGAGGATCTTGGCGAAGGCTGTTGTATTCTTACCGAATTTCGTCCCCTGGGTCGTGATCGCGATCTTGCCGGTAATTGCGGCCGAGGGCGTATAGGACGGCATTACAACCGGCTTAATGGTCGGTTGGGCTCCGAAACTTGATATCGTTGCGCAGCTCGGGCATACTCCGCCACCTGCACTGTTCACAACTTTTTTGGATGCCGTTTCCATGACCGTGCTTCCCGTGGAGTAATTCGGGAACATATTGTTAAATGCCCTCTGTTCCATGTCAAACCAGCAGCACTGCATCATAAAGGTATATGGGTCGAGGGGGTTGTACCTGAGGCTCCACCCGTCATCGCAGATGGTTTCCCAGTCGTTGCTAGCATACTTCGTAGTTGTGCAGGTCCTTGCAAGGGCTGAAGGCGCGATGAGGAGGACGCACACAACGAGGACTAACGCGATGAAAATCTGTTTCATAGGTACTGGTTTACTCGCTGGGCGGATAAATACGTATGGAAGGTGGCAATCTTTAAATAGGTGTTTGTGAAAGTTCCCGGGGACAGGTGTTCCTGACCCGACGGTGATGGCTGTCCGCCTCCTGGTCCTTGGGCGATACAAACTCCGCGAAGAGGAATAATCCCTAAAAGAGACGCAGACTGGTCATGAGTCCCTGGTAAGGGAAAGACTGCGTCCGGAGGCTCCCGATGGTACCAGCCCGCCGCCTTCCCTCTGCACGGTGCCAGAAACCTCTTTTCTTCATCGAGGGATGGGACCGCGAGCAATAGATTAATTCGGCAGCAATATGAGATTATTACTACCCTACCGTGCAGCACGAAACACCCCGGGCCTCAACCCAGAAAACGGTTTCGATCCTTCTTGTAGAGGACGGCACGGAGATCATGTCCCTGGCACGGTCGTACCTCGAACGGAGGGGCGATTTCAGGGTGGATCCTGTCGTTTCGATCCGTCAGGCACTTGACCGGATCAAGTCAAAACCCTACGATATCATCCTTGCATTTGACCAGTTGCCGGATGTCGGGGGGATCGAGTTCGTCTCTGATATGAGCGGGCTTGAACTCCTGAAATACCTGAAGCAGACCGGAAACACGACCCCCTTCATCCTTTACTCCCATCATTCCCGCGACAAGATAACGGTCGAGGACCTGTCATATGCCCAGGAGCTGACCTTCCCGCGGGGAGAGGACATCCGCCCTCAGCTGGATGAAATATCCCTTGTCCTCCGTCAGGCTGTTCTACGAAAGAGGCTTGAACGGGACATGAGGAACCAGTATGAATCCCTCCTGGAGATGGTCTCTTCGTCACCGGTTGCGGTATGCCGTGTTTCCGGTACGATCATTGAATGGGCCAGTGATCAGCTGCCCCTCCTCTTCAGGGAACCGCCTGGATCTTTCAAAGGAAGGGACATTTCAGCAATTTTTCCGGATCAGAGTATATCTGACCGAGCTTTGAGGGAGATGACGTTGCATAAAGACCCTGACGGGTTCGGGAGGACTGAAGCCCGGTGCAAGCGTTCCGATGGAACGGAAATCTTCTGCAGGTTGTC
>CAZGXZ010000154.1:0-6398 GCA_964530035.1 uncultured Methanoregulaceae archaeon | reverse complement strand
ACCTTGCCGCTGATGTTGACATAAAGCCCTCCCGGAGACGCATAGACCAGGGGAGGGAGCCCCTCTACGAAGAAATCGTGGAGGGTGGCGACGCTTATCGATGAAATACCGTAACGGAGGTATACCGCACCCCGTTCGAGCTCGGAGTCGCGGGCCCTTTCCCCTAGGATAAGAGGGCAGCCCCCGATATGCCCGGCTACCAGGTCCAGGTCGCGGGCGACATCCTCGCTGATGCTGTCGATGTGCGAAACGACCTTGATGACTACAATCGTCCTGCCAAGCCGTGCGATGATGTCAAAGCTCCTTGGCCTGAGTGTGCAGGGCTCGGAGACTTCGAACTCTGCCATGATCATCACCGCGACGACGTTGTTGAGAAGCCGGTCCTGCGGCATACGGCGTTACGAAGGGATATAGCATCCCCGACTTATAAATCATAGGAATCTCCGCTATCCAACGCGGACCCTGTTTTAGCCTGGGATCCGCGGGGATGCGAAAGCAGCAGGTGGCCATTATGTTCATCGGGCTTGATGACACGGACTCGCCGCAGGGAATGTGCACCACGTATATCGGGGCCCTCCTTGCACGTTCCCTCGTCCATGCAGGGATGCGGGTGACCGATGCACGCCTGATCCGCCTGAACCCGAATGTTACGTGGAAGACACGGGGGAATGCCGCCGTTGCCCTCGAAGCGAAAGGAGACCCTGACCTTGCCTTTGATATTGCATGTGGCCTTGTCAGCAGCCACGCAGAACTCAGCTGTGACAGGACACACCCGGGAGTGGTGGTCATGGAGCACCGCCCAGGCCCAGAATTTTACCAGAAAGCGGTCCACGGGTTCTGCACAATTGATGAGGCGACCGCCGTCCTCATGGAGGAAGAGGCACTGTTCAGGGGGTACAAACTCGGCAGGGGGTTAATCGGTGCCACCGCAGCGGTTTCCGCAGAACTCCCGGATGAGACCTCAGAACTCCTCGTATACCGTCGCAGCGCGGCATTCGGGACGAAGAGGCAGGTCGACCCTGCATCATTTTTCCTGGCCGACCTGGCGACCCGGCCGGACACGTGGGATACCGTTGACATCCCGAACAGGACCGTTGTCTGCGTCCCCCACACCCCCGACCCGGTCCTTTTTGGGATCAGGGGAAAAAGTCCGTTCCACGTTGCCAGGGCCAGGGGGTTCATCAGAACGGAACCCGTGGGAATGGAGATGATATACCGGACGAACCAGGGTACCGACGCCCACCTCGAGCCCCAGCCGGAAGATCCTCTCAAAGAAGGTCACTCGTACCGGATTTCAGGGACTGTCAGTACCCGGCCGGTAACCCTGAAGGGGGGACATGTCACCTTCGGGTTGAGATGGTCAGGAAGCACGGTCACCTGCATGGCATTCGAACCCACGAAGCAGTTCCGGCATGTCATCCGGGGTCTGCTCCCAGGCGACAGTATCGTGGTCACAGGTTCGTTCAAGAAGAACTCCCTGAACCTGGAAAAGATAGGGGTCACCGGACTGGTGAGGAATGTCGTACGGGAAAGCCCGTTCTGCTCCTCCTGCGGCTCCCGCATGACCAGTGCCGGCCGTGACAAGGGATACAAATGCCGCCAGTGCAAAGCCAGGGCCTTTTTACCAGGAGAACGCGAATTCACACGGGATATCGCCCCGGGCTGGTACGAGGTCCCGTCTTCTGCCCGGCGGCACCTTGCCCGGCCCCTTGTGCGCGGCCTGCCGCAAGAAGCCGGGGGCATGGAACGGTCTCCCGGAGAATAAAGGCAACCATTACCGGAGAAACAGGGGCAATGCTTCCTTTTCAGGCCATTTGAGAGATCCCTCGTCTGAAAGGCGCACTGGGGCCAGTTTACCGGGCAACAGGCAGTAGTTCAGTCGTGCCGCGAGCCCTCCGGGACGTGCCCTCTATGAGGGTCTTCTCCATCACGAACACGCTACTTGATATTCACCCGGTTCTGACCTCCGATAATGAACACCAGCTCAAGGGGGTTATTCTTGACCCTCATCTCACTATTCCTCGCCGCTTATGCAGCAGCGGTCCCGATTACAGGGCCGGAAGTCATCGACGCACCCGGTTCATATGAACTTGCGGGCGACCTCGTGGCAAACACCAGTCCTTTCATCACCATCAGCGCCAAAAACGTCGTTATCGATGGCAACGGGTTCTCCATCTCCGCCGCGGAAGGCACCGGGGGGGATGCTCTCCTGATCAGGGCAGCCGGGGCATCTCCGGTCCAAAACGTGACCGTCCGAAACCTTGTCGTCAGAGGGTGGGATGTCGGGATCCATGTCAAAGGGGTGAATGGCGGAGTGATACGAAACGTCACGTCCAGCAGTCCCGCAGAGAACGGCATATGGCTTTCGGGCTCGCGTGGCTTCATAATCAACGGGTGCACGGTATCAGACAGCGGTCTTCCCGGAATAGCCCTTGACAACTCATCGGGCAACACGCTTACGTGGAACACGGTTACCGGGAGCTCCGATGCAGGGGTCTACCTCGTGACTTCCCATCAAAACCGCCTTTTCTGGAATACTCTTTCTGATAACCGCTACAATGGCATCTACCTTGACAACTCGACCGGGAACAAGGTCAGCGAGAACTCCGCCGGAGACAACGAATACCCCGGTATCGCCCTCGAATATTCAGATAAAAACACCCTTGGCCGCAACTACCTCTCGGGCAACAGCATCTCCCAGATGTACCTCGATAATGCGACCGGCAACCGGGTCCTCGGCAATTTCGGCCGCGGTCAAGCGGTCATGTCGGTCACATCAGGCGCCTCTGGCCGGAACCTTGTCAGGGACAACATCGACAAGAGGTGGTCCTGAAGGGGAGGCTCGGAGGCTATATGGGTTCAGGGGACCAGCATGTATGCATGAAATGCGGCGATCCCGTGGTCCAGGTGGAGATTTCCGACAGGATGACGGTCGGAGAGCTGGTGGCCGCGATGGGAGGGGCGGGGGCATACAACGGGGGCGCCCTCGCACGTGCCGCCACCTTGTGGGAGGCCATGATCCGCGACACGCATACGACACGTTTTTTCGGCCTGGCCGGGGCGATGGTCCCTGCAGGAATGGGGAGGATCGTATCCGGCCTCATAGAACGTGGTTATATTGATGTGCTTGTCTCCACGGGGGCGAACCTGACCCATGACATCATCGAAGCCTCCGGCTGTCACCATTACCATGGTTCCGCCTCGTGCTCCGACATCACCCTGAGACATGACGAGATAAACCGTATCTATGATGTGTATCTCCCGAACGAAGCTTTCGAGAGGTTTGAGGAGGTCCTCCAGGAGACGTACGCCACCCTGGACCCCGCCAGGACGTATGGGATCAGAGAACTGCTCCGCCATATCGGAACGAACCTTCCATCAGGAATCCTCGCCACCGCCGCCAGGAAAGACGTCCCTGTATTCTGCCCTGCGGTCCAGGACTCGATGATCGGGCTGCAGTACTGGCTGTTCTCCCAGACAAACCGGGTCACCATCGACGCGTTCCGCGACATGCAGGAAATCATTGACCGTTGCTACGCCGCGGATAAGGCTGGAGCCGTCCTCGTCGGGGGCGGCGTCCCGAAAAACTTCATCCTCCAGAGCATGCTCATGACACCGAAGGGCTTCGATTATGCCGTCCAGCTGACCGGCGACCGGCCTGACCTTGGCGGACTGTCCGGGGCAACCCTTGACGAGGCGCGTTCCTGGGGGAAGGTCACCGAGGAGGCACAGACCGTGACCGTGTACGGTGATGCGACAATCAACCTGCCGCTCCTTACCGCGGCCGTCCTGGAGCGCCTGTCATGCCGGACCTGATACTCGCACTCGATGTCCAGGACAGAAACCTGGCCTGCGGTATAACTGAAAAAGTCGCTCCGTACATCCAGGCGATCAAGGTGGGGTACCCGCTCGTCCTTGCCGAAGGCCTCGGGGTCGTGAAAGACCTGGCCGGTTTCGGGCTTCCTCTCATTGCGGACTTCAAGGTCGCCGATATTCCCAATACCACCCGGCTCATCACCGAAAGGGTCTTCCTTGCGGGGTTTCATGCAGTGATCTGCCACGGGTTCGTCGGGGCTGACTCGGTCGATGCCTGCGTTTCGACCGCCCGGGAGTATGGCGGGGAGGTGTATGTCGTCGCGGAGATGAGCCACCCGGGTGCTGCTGAGTTCTTTTCAGGGGATATACCCGGGCGGCTTGCCGCGATGTGCATCACTTCGGGAGCTGACGGGATTATTGCACCGGCGACCCGGCCGGAGCATGTGGCAGCACTGCGTGCCGTTGTAGGGAGGAAAAGAATCCTGTCTCCAGGCGTGGGCACACAGGGCGGCGAAGCACGTGCGGTCGCGGGGCTCGTCGATGGTATTATCGTCGGCAGAGCCATATACGAGGCTGCAGACCCTGTCAAGGCTGCCAGGGACTATGCCGCCAGCTGCCGGTGATGAGACACTCGATCTGACCGGTGATGAGCCCTATGAGTCGACTGAGGCTGATGGTGGTCCGGTCTCCCCGTGTTTTCATCGTGACCTTTTAATAAGCGGATCGCGAATGGTGTTGTATGCACTGGACCGAGGAACAGAAGGCTATTGCTCAAAAATTCACAACCCTTGAAGATATCCCTGTTGATGAGCGGAGGTACAAGTGCCACACCTGCCACCTCGTCGTCGACCAGTCCCCGTGCCCGAACTGTGGTGAGGCCCGGCTGGTTATCATGTGCCCTCTTGACCATTGCCACTGCTCCCACGACGTTTCCGCAGGGGTGGAATACTGCCCGTTGTGTGGAAACGCCGTTTGTCCCGAATGTGGTTCCCACGATGTGGCCCAGATTAGCCGTGTCACGGGATACCTCCAGGAGGTGTCCGGCTGGAATGCAGGCAAACAGCAGGAATTAAAAGACAGGGTCCGTTACACGGTTACATGAGGTATTATACAACCGGGTCTTCTCTTTTCATCAGGGGGTCCTTCGATGCGATATGCACGGGGGATCCCGGCGGAATTGCCCGTGTCAGCTGTCTCTCAAGCCATTCCATACCCTCCTGCGTCCCGGAGGGTGACCCACGGAGGGAGGCTGAACTCATGGTCCGGAGAGAGGGACTATCCCCTGAATCCTGTTTTTTTCTCGTGAACCCGCTGCCGTTGACCGGTCTCTGCGTGTTCAGGTACGACCGTGTCACCTGTTTCATAACCGCCGCACAGAAGGACGCTGACGGTCAGCAGGGGCCTGTCACCATTATCCTGACCTGCAATGAGCGGCTCTCTCCAGGAGCGCTCGCTGCCGGGATTATCACGGTCACCGAGGCAAAGACGGATGCCCTCCGGGAGGCAGGAGTGAAAAACCCAGGGAATTTCCAGGACGGGGTCATCATCGCATCTGACAGTGGATCGGGCCCCTCTCAGACGGCCGTGCAGGAAACTATTCACGGCATGATGCGGGAGGCTGTGCGATACGGCACTGGAATAACCATTTCTCGAAACGGATCCCAAAACTTCGACCGACGGGTGTCTCTCTTTGTATACAGCCATATCGGGGGAGGACACTGGACCGAGTGGAAAAAAGCGCATTGCCCGTACTACCCCTGCCACCACGAGGGGCAGAGCTGTGATTTCTGTTACTGTCCCCTTTATCCCTGCAACAACTTGTCACTTGGGTCTGTTGTAGCAAGTACGAACGGGGCGACAATCTGGAACTGCAGCAGTTGCCACCTTGTCCATGACCCGGTTGTAGCCAGGTACCTCAGGGAGAATCCCATGGCGTCGCTGTCTGAGCTGATGGCGGTCTTTGAGAGAATTAAAAACCCATCCCTGGCAGAGATCCCGTCCTGATTTGAAGTATTCAAGAAAAGGGGTTTATTCGGTGATGCCAAGTGCCTTCGTGAGCTCCTCAAGCGGGACCCCGTGAGCCTCCGCCGCCTGGCGGATCGTCTCACCGCGGGCGATGGCGCAGCCGACACAGCCCATTCCGAAACGGAAGAGGATGTCTGCGGCCTCGGGTTTGGCCTGGATAACGTCAAATATAGTGCTGTCTGCAGTGATGCTCATACCTTTTCATTTTTACATCCGGGGTACTTATACCTGCATGCATTGCCACTGGGGACCTTCATTCAAGGACTCCTCGGTGAACACTTTCACACCGCGGTGTCCGGCTTTATCTGCTATACGCGGTGACGGGTGTATGGAGATACCGTCATGGACTATACACCCCTCATCGAAAAAATCTCCCAGAAAATCACTGCCAGTGGCCAGACTGCTGACAGGCAGAGAATAGAAGCAAAACTGCGCCGCCTCATCGAGGAGTTCGGCGTCCCTCCGGCCGAAGCGGAGAGGACGGTTTCAAACGAGTGTGCACGCGAGTATAACATCCCGGTCACAACCGTCAGCGGGACCGTCGAGAAAAAGATCTC
>CAZGXZ010000153.1:3886-6461 GCA_964530035.1 uncultured Methanoregulaceae archaeon | reverse complement strand
GGGGCGGTGCCCCCGCGGGGGGGGCGCGGTTGGGGGGGGGGGGTTTATTTTTCGGGGGGTGTGGGGGTAAAGCCCCCACTGAAGGGTTGATGTTTATGGGATATCGGGAAAGGTGATGCTGCAGGTATTCGTCAAGGAAGATTTATTCGTTGAAATAGATTTTTTGCTCATTTGTAATCCTGGATACCCTTTACAGGCAGACCTGGCAGATCACGAGAATGGTTCACTGCGGATACGGGCAAAGAAGAGGACTCCGACGAGAAGGAGGACGTCAACGAGCCCGACGAGACCGAGGATGAAGAAACCTCCAGGACTGATGATGCCCACTGACAGCTGGACGATGGTGTTCATCGGGTTGCTGCCGAGCGTGAGGGCGAAGAGGATGACGATGACAACGGCCGTCGAAAAGACGAACTGGGCCGAGGTCCGCTCGCGGTAATGGAGTGCCACGAGGGCTCCCATGAGGACCAGGAGGGCCGTCCCGGCTATGACATGGAGCAGGATCAGCGGGGCGTTCGCTATGGGGATGCGGTTTATGGTGAGGAGGACGATCCACGCGAGGGCCTGCAGGGGGGCCAGGAGGATGCAGGACGCCACCTTCCCGGTGATGACCTCACCGAATGACAGGGGGCTTGCAAGGAGCGTCTCCAGGGTCTGCTGCTGGTATTCCTCGGTTATGAGGTCGATGACAAGGGCCGCCGAGATGATGGCCGGCATCAGGAGGAGGAGCGGGAGGAGGATCCCGTAGATGAACTCGAAGAAAGCGGCACTCTGGACACCCTGGGGAAACACGACCGGGACAGGGGACTCCGACAGCCGGTATGCCCTCACCTGGCGGAGTTTCACCTCGTACCGCGTCAGGATCTCCTTGAGCTTCGCCTCGACCAGGGCTGACGAGAGGTCGTTCGAGAGCGTGTACATGGTTATCTTGACCGGCCCCGGGTCATCGGGAGCGGTGTCGGGGACGTACAGGACGGCTGCGAGCTTTCGTTCCTTCAATGCCCCGACCGCCTGGGACAGGTCCATAGGGTAGACCCGGAACTCCCTGCTCGTGTCGATGAGCCGGGAGAGCTCGGGGTTTCCCCCGGTGTACCCGATGCCGTACTCGACGCCGGAGAACCTGGCGACCGATGCCGGGTCGTACATCGAGGTAAGGCCGACCATGAGGAACGAGGAGAAGAGGGCGATGAACAGCTGGAGCAGGATTGCCAGCAGGATGGTCTTCTCGTTTGCGAGACCTGACAGGTCCTTTTTCATGACGACCGCTATCCGCCCTGCATTCATGAAAAGACACCTCCGATGATGGCGATATTGTAGATGCAGTGCACGACGGTGGCAAGGGCAAGGCCTGCATAGTACCCGGTCTTCCGTTCGAGTTTCAGCCCGGTGACGACGATCGCGGTACAGCAGAAGTGGAGGAGAAGCGGGAGGACCAGCATCCCTGTCGACAGGAAGAGCACCGACCCGAAGACCGACTCGGTGATCTGCGACAGGGTCACGAAAAGGAGGAGCTTTTCACCGACGAGGAAGCCGGCTGCAACCACGAATGCGGCGATAATCCCGTTTTTCCAGGTGAAGATATCCGGGAACCGTTCAAACAGGGCAAACACACCGATTGACTTTGCCAGCTCCTCGGTGAAGGCTGCAAGGACGAGCAGCACGACGAGGGACAGCGGCATGGGCAGGATGAAAAAGAGGACCAGGTACATCAACTGGGCCATGAAGACGAACGGGATGAGCAGGACGGAAAAAATGAACAGCGTGGCGAACGGGTGACGCCGCGACATCATCCCGGCGACCATCGCCCGGAGCTTAACGAGGAGCGGTCGTTCGGAGAACAGGTGCTCCTCTGAAAAGGAACAGACGCATGCATAGAAGAGGACGGCCGCGGTCAGGAAGAACAGGCTCGTCGCATAGATATAATCCGAGACGGTGTACCCCGTCCCCTGCATCGTGAGGACGATCAGGGTCAGCGGGGAGACCTTCGAGATGACATGGACGTTCGCGAAGATGGTCGGGAAGAACAGGTATGAGGTCGCAACGGTCGAGAAGAAGATGGAGATGAAGGAGAGCTCCTTGAAAGACCGTGAGACCATGCCGATCAGGAGGGCTGAGGCGAGGAAGAACAGGATGACCGGTATGAGCGGCAGGATGATGGCAAGGGGTGCCTTTAGGAAGACCGTGAGGCCGAGGGATATGCCGACCATCCCGATGAGGTAGGGAAGGGCCTTTCCTATGAGGACGATGAAGCCAGGGAGCGGGACTGATAAAAGGGCTTCACCGCGTCGTCCGATTCGTTCGTTCATCATGGACATCATGAAGAACTGCGACGTGAAGTACAGGGGGAAGATAAAGACAAAGACCAGGATGATCGAGTCGAACGGCAGGGGAGGCGAGAGCATGGATGGGGTCTTGAATGTCCCGAGCGTCTTCTGCCCGGTGACCATCTCGCTGTACCTGGACAGTCTCGGGTCGGTCGCCATTCCCCTCGAGATCTCCTGGCGGAGCTGGTCGGTGCTCACTCCCATCGAGCCCGAAGGGATTTCAACCGTTTCGTACGGCAGGTCCGGGACGG
>CAZGXZ010000153.1:0-3876 GCA_964530035.1 uncultured Methanoregulaceae archaeon | reverse complement strand
GCCCTGACTGCTGCCCAGGGCCAAACAGCCGCTCGCCCTGCTGGGTGGCCAGGAAGTCCAGTTCGCTCTTGACATACTGGGTGTCGATCCAGAGGGGATAGGCAGCGAAGAGGTCGGTCTGCTGGTTGTAGATAAAGCCGACATATCGCTCATAGTCCTTTGAAAGGGCATTAAAAGCCGCCCTTCCCTTTTCTGTGACAGGGCGGGAGACAAATCCCTGGACGATGACCAGGTCGAACTGCCTCCTGTCGCGGTCAAGGGTCGCGGTATCAGCGAGGATGACCTCGAACCGGTTGTCTCCGGCGAAAAGGCGGCCGTATACAGGGTCGTCGGCCCCGATGCGGTACATGCCGTCGCTCATGTGGAAACCGCTCTGGGTCGATACCCCGGTGACCAGTACGAGGAGGATGATAAGGCCGATGGAAAGTGGCGCCACATCCCGGCTCATGGACGAAAAAAGGCGCCTGACCTCCCATCCTGCAATAATAAGCGCTCCCCGCGCCCATCCCGATCCCATTTCCAGGTCCGTGCTTCTGTGAAATGTGTCTTAAAAGGTATATGAACCGTGCTGAAAGGGCAGGCTTTGGAAGAGTCTTCTCATCAGGGACGGTTGCAGCGACAAAAGCTTTCATATCCGGGGAACCATAACAGACGGTACCCCAACCATGATACAGGCGAACGGGCTTTCCAAGCAGTACAACGGCGTGAACGCCCTTGACAATATCTCGTTTTCATGTGAAAAAGGACAGATATGCGGCATCATCGGTCACAACGGCGCCGGAAAGACCACGCTCCTGAAAATCATCTCCGGCCTCATAAGGCCGACGTCCGGAACGATCCTGGTCAATGGCCGGGACATCATCGCCGACCCGATGGCGGCCAAGAACTCGCTGGGATATCTCCCCGAGGAGTCCCGCCTGTACGACACCATGACGGTCCATGACTACCTTACGTTCTTCGGGCAGCTGTACGGCCTTTCCAGGGAGACCATCGCCGGGCGGGAGTCGCAGCTCCTCGCCGCCCTCGAACTGAACCCTGATGGGAAGAAGATCGGGAACTTTTCGAAAGGGATGCGGAGAAAGGTCGCCATCGCACGGTCACTGATCCATGACCCGTCCTTCCTCGTCTATGACGAACCGACCTCTGGCCTTGACCCGATGACATCCCGCTTCATCATCGAGTACATCAAGGAACTCCGCTCACGGGACAAGACCATGGTCCTCTCGGCCCACAACCTCTTCCAGATCGAGGAGATCTGTGACTGTATCATGATCCTGAAACGGGGACAGATGATCGCCATGGGTTCCATCCAGGAGCTCCGCGATCGTTTCGGCAGCCTTACCTACACCATCTACTTCACCATCCCCGACCCCGGGCCTGTAGCCGCCATCGCCACGGTGGACCGGGACGCTGGGATGTTTCACACGGTCGCTGCCGATATCCCGGAGATGAACACGATCACGTCGGTGATATCCGGGAACGCGGGTCGAGTCGAGCGCATCGAGTCGCATTACCCGAGCCTCGAGGAGATGCTCTTCAAAATAGGTTCATGACGACCATCAGCAGCCGGACGGAATTTTCCCCGTTTTGGACTGCCCGGCATACCCGGGATGACATCAGGGTTTCGGACCCGGGTCCCGCGTGTTGCACGCAGGTACGTTGAGTTCGAACCTGGCCCCCTTCCCCGGGATGCCTGTCTCCCGGATGCGGATATCCGTTATACGGAGGATCTCGCGGCTAAGGAACAGGCCAAGACCGGTGTTTTTCCCATACCCCTGCCGGAAAATGAGGTCCTTTTCACCAGCACTGACCCCGCACCCGTCGTCCTCGAAGGTGATCGTGCACCCTTCAGGCGTTTTCTCACACCGTATGTCAATCCTGCTGACCGCACCGCCATGCCTGAAGGAGTTCTCGATGATATTGAAGAATACCTTCGGCAGGAGCGGGTCTGCGAAGACCTCCACGGTGCCTACCGAGGTGAAGATGATGCCCTCGGTCTCGATCATCCCGTCCGAGATCCGTTCCATGACCCGTGACAAGGACTGCCATTGCGGGGAACTGTTCCCGATACTCTGGTAATTTCTTGAAAACAGGATGTGTTCCTCGATCCTGCGGATTATCTCTTCCTGGTGCCTGATGACGTCCTGGAGCTCCGCCTCGTCGCTGCAGTGGCGGGCAAGCTCGATAAACCCGGACAGCGTGGTGAGCTGGTTCAGGATATCGTGACGGGTGACACCAGTGAGGAGTTCCAGCTTCCGCGTGCTTTCACGGAGGTCCATCTCCACCTCACGCTCCCGGGTCACATCGTACACTTCATTGCACAGGACCTGTCCCGAAAGGGTCTCAAGCGGAGTCGACCTGACCAGGAGTATCCGTTTTTTTCCGTCATAGTGGGCCAGCGTGGTCTCAGCCTCATAAAACCCCTGTTCCGGGAGGGGGTTGGAAAGCATGCCGGAAAACCAGTTGCGGGCATCCTGGACGGACTGGCCTGATCCCGGGTTTGGGTCCTTCATATTCGCCCATATCTCCCACACCCTTCGCCCGAGGGTCGAGTGGCTTTCGTGCCCGGTAATATCCCTGCACCGGTTGTTCCACTCGATGATCACGCCGTCCCGGTCGGAGACGCATATCCCGGCCGACAGGTGGGCGATGATGGTGCTGGACCTCTCCTCCTTTTCCTGGATCAGGCTTTCACGGACTTTTTCCGAGGAAATATTCCTCGCGATACCGACCGTCCCGAGGACCCGGCCCTCGTCGTCTCTGACAGCTGCCCTGTACAGGTCGATGCAGGCAAGTGTACCGTTCAGGTAGCCGTAATCGTGGTAATGCATGTCCCGTTCCGTGCAGGTGACCCGGGCGTCCTCCCTGCCGTCATGCTCCCCGAGGGTGAGGAGGGAGGACATCCCCGGCAGCCCGATACGGTTCATTTCCTGATGTTCCGCCTCCGTAAGCTTGACCGGATCACCAGTGTCCTTCCCGTCACGTATCAAATCCCGGGCAGCCTTGTTGAGAAAAATGAAACGGTTCTGAGGGTCCTTGACAAAGACCGCCTCATGAATGGACTCAAAGATGCTCCGGTAGAACACAGGGGCCAGGGACCCCGCCGCTTCACCTCCCGGTACCTCCCGGCACCAGGGCTCGCGGTGGTCTATGACCGTCTCGATAGCCCCGATCCGGACACCCGAACCGTCAAACACCGGTGAGGCCACCCCGGAAAGGTGACGGACGGTCCCGTCGGGCATGGTTACCCGGGTCTCCCCGATCACCAGGTCCCCCTCTCTCTGGAAACGGGAATAATGACCGGGATCGCACCAGAGGCCGGGTGACGCGGCATAATCGATCAGCATGTTCCTTGGTGTCCCATAAAACGGGACCGCATAGACATGGTCGCTCCTGCCAAGGACCCCTGAAGGAGGTATCCCTGTCAGGCGGGCTATCTCCCTGTTCCAGAAAACGACCGAGCCAGAGGAATCAATCGCGAATGTCGCGAGCGGGTGGTGCTCAAGAAAAGAAGCCAGGTTCTGAAGCGGGTCGTCCGGGCGGATGTCGTGGGAAGAGGGGGGGACAGACCCGGCAGGGTCAGGCATCAGGACCCCTCCATGAAAAGGTACCGGGCACCTGTTTCAGTATCTGAAAACGAACTGAAGGACCACCAGACCATCTAAAAAAAATCCAATTTCCCATTAAAATTGTCCTTTCTCTAATGTTAATCATAGAGCATATATATCTATGCCGTGCAGCTATGCAATGCATAGATGCATGATTTGAATTAGTAGGAATCCGGCCACCAGGAACTCCTATGATAGTAATTTCATGAAAAACGGAGCGGGCCTGAAGGGATTTGAACCCTTGACCTACGGATTAAGAGTCCGTCGC
>CAZGXZ010000152.1:0-6506 GCA_964530035.1 uncultured Methanoregulaceae archaeon | reverse complement strand
ATTATCGCATCAATTCCCCCATTGTACAGGAGGAATGCCCCGGTTCCATGATGAACGCGGGCATCCCGACTGCAGACCTTGTCATGAGGTCGATCCACTTGGTATGGGCGTCCAAGGGTCTTGAAAAGCAGGTCTGTCATGAGGTCCTCTATCCACCAGGGGCAATTCAATACCATAACGATAAAATCATACGCGATTTTTCAACAGGCTCATTTCGGGTGAGGATCGTCGCAGGTCCCGGACCCGGCTGGTCGGTCAGCTACACCAGTGCCGGGAAACCCTTGGAAAGCACCCCTGACCTGGAGGCCGGATGGATTATGAATGAAAAAGTGAGCGCGGGAATGGTCTTCTTCGTAGAATGGGCAGGAGAGAGGAAGCATATTCTGGCAGAAGGTGATCCGTTCCATTCCCTGTTATACGATAACCCTTCGGGACGATTGTACCTCGCCCTCAAAGGGGATATCGCCGAAAGGGTCAGGAAAGCATTCCCGGGATACCCAGTACCTGGTAATGAGGGCTTTGTGTGTTTGCTCTCTCCTGATGAGTATCATTCCCGGATTGTATCGCGGGAGCTCACCGCACTCCATGGACGCCTTGACGAATTGTTCAGGTTCGCAAGGCCTACAGCGGGTTACAAGGCGTTCGGGGCAGGGGACGTTGTTTACACCGTCCGGGCTGACTCACAGACTGCCATTTCACTTATCATGGATGTCGATGGGATTGGGCCTGTGTATGCTGGTCTCGGACCTGTTCCCGGGCAGGTTCCCAGGGTCTCCCGCGGGCCATCAGGGGACCGGCCCGGTGAAGACACCCTGTCGTCACGAATGTTCATTCCCTTTTCACGGCTCAGGGAATGCGATGAGTGGCGTCTCCAGGCAGTGCAACCTGAAACACAAGCGTTTATCCGGGATATACGCCGGTATATTGCCTCAGTTTTTTTTGACAGGTCGCAGAACCGGGATTTCGGGTTCGAGGCCCGGGCATGCGCCGTCCTTTCTGCAGCATGGAAGAGTGCAAGACCCCTGGATTCTCTTCATTCCGGGATTTCCCGGGGTGACATCCTGGTCAGGGCAGGTACAGGGACGCCAGAACCCGGCCAGGGCAGGTCAGTGTTCGTCATACGGTTCCTCCAGGACAATGGGGCTTCTATGGATACGCCACCCCTCCTGCGTGGTTTTTGGCTATCACAGCAGAATGCCGTAGGGACCATGCGTTTTAACGAGGTATCCGGACAATTCGTCCTCGTCACCATGCCTGAAAACGAAAAATACAGTCGAATTGTGAAGAACCTGGCTACCGCCTGTAGCTCTTCGGTCAAACCCTGGGAGTTTACCAGGACCGGGACCTGGTCAGACCCGGAAATCAGGTGTGCATGGAACAATTTTGAACTGGTATACCACCCTGCTGAACGACGTATACGGATTGTGTTTCGATGTGGTAAAAATGGCGGAAAATTTGTTCTTGAGGAGATAGGCTATCCTGCAGGGACGACCGTTTTCACATCTGGCCAGGGGGAGGAGCTGCGGTGGCAGGGGACCCCTGTGATCGATCTCCTGTATGATGCTGGCAGGGAATTATTCGTCATCGTGCTCGAGGATGATTTCTATACCCACATCATCACTGAAAAACGATGGGAGCGTACCCTTTCAGATAGCCACGGGAGTATCAGGCTGTTGCTCACATCACGATCTGAGGCAGAGGCCCAGGGTAATATCCCCCCGGCAGCGCCTGAATAAAATTGGGACTTTCCATCTCTCCAGGGACAGGACAGCATGCCTGACAAGGGCCCGCCCGAGTCTGTGCCCGTCATAGAATTTCATACCGTGTGCCCGTTTGAAAATTGAAAAAAATACGCTCTTCATTTCCGGGTTCAAAGCCTATCCCATCGTCCCTTACCCAGTAAACAGTCCGGTTTTCTATCTGTGAAGCTCCGACCTCGATAACCGCCGGATTCCTTATTGAGATGAATTTCATGGCGTTTCCCAGGAGGTTCGAATAAACGAGCCGGACAAGGACGGGATCTGCATTACAGGGTGGGAGGCCGCCCATGATGAGGTTCACGACGCGTCCGTCCAGATGAAGGGACAGTTCCTCAAACATGCTTTGTACGATTTGATCTGGTAATACTGTTTCACGGTGAAATTCCTTGCTCCGGACCCTCGAAAAACCAAAGGGGCCGTCAACATTCGCAGCCATTTGAACCTTTGTTTTACGAATTCTTTTGAGATACCCCTGTGCTTCGCCAGACAGCTGGGCCGCATGTTCTTTTTGAAGAATTGCTGAGAAGCCATTAATCGACCTGAGTGGAGTACGGAGATCATGGGAGACCCCATAGGTAAACTGGGTGAGATCGGCATTTGCCTCCTCGAGTTCCCTCGTCCGTTCTGCCACCCGGAGTTCGAGCTCAGCCTAGAGCTGCGCCAGTTTTTGCTCTGCCATCTTTCTCTTGGTAATATCCCTTCCCACTGACTGGAACTCCTCGAGCCTCCCATTTTTATCAAAAAAAGCCATGTCATTCCACTGCCACCCACCTGACTGAACCATCAGCAAGAGTGATCCGGCGTTCTATGGTTGATACCGGGTCATTAAGAGAAAAAGAGTTAAAATAGAAGGCCATCTTTTTCCTATCCTCATCGAACACCTTTGGCCTGAACCGGTTTCCCGTCGTTCGCGCCCGGTCTATGTTGAAATAACGGCAGTATGGCTCGTTCATAAAGAGGTGGGTGCCATCTGGCAGAAACCTGACAATGAGCTCTGTCTGTGATTCAACGACTGCCCTGTACCGCTCTTCGCTCTGTTTCTGGAGCTTCCTAGCATATCTTATTAGCAATGCCACGGAGGCCTGACTTACAAACGCTTCGAGAAGGCGGTGGTTCGTGATATCCCCACTGCCTTTGATTTTCAGGATAATACTGCCGAAAATTCCTCCCCTACAGGTGAAACCCATGTAATAACCCTTGCCGATGTCAAGGTGTGCCTCGATCTCCCTGCAGACCTCCTCAGGAACAGTTTTAAAAAGGATATGGTACAGGGAGGGGGTCTCCTCAAGAGTGTTTTTTTGAAACAACACCTCCGCAGATGGATCACGATTGACCGGGAAGCTATGCCGGATAATATCACCAAGCCCCTCTCTCCTGACAAGGGCTAGGTCCTCTTCGTCAGCCACGATTGTCCGTAATGTCAGCAGGCGCCGGACAGGATCATAGGAGCAGACCCCTACAATAGCATCAGGAACCAGCTCCGTATCTGTTTCCCGATGTACTGGTAGATGTTATCGTCATCCCCCATATCGACAAAGGCCATTGCTGACCGCCGCAGGAACTCAAGATCATCCTTTTTCCCTGGTTCTCCTGTGGGCGCCAGATGCATCCTGTTTTTTAGCAGGACGGGGAGGACCTGGAGAATATGATTCAAAAGGGCCGGGAAATTCATGTCATCCGGGATCACCAGATCGGCACCAGCAAGATAGTCTGACGTGATGACCTCCCTGGGCATACCTCCCTCCACGAGGACCAGCGGGATACCAGGTGCATGAGTGCGGGCAGACCGTACGATCTTGTGGATATCCTTCCCATCCTTGCCGCATTCAAGGACCAGTCCGTTCCAGGGAGGAGTCCTGATTATTTCATGGAGGGCTCCGATTTTTGATATATGGATGATATTGAGAAATTCGTCTTTATTGGCTGTTCTCTGGCGGGTTATGCCGTCCGTGCACAGCCAGAGCAGGGAATACATCAGCCCTCAATGCCTGACAGAAGGATCTCCGGGGAGGTGCGGGGCAATCGCGGAAGGTGAGCCGCAATGCGTGACAATCTCCCCCGATGTGTCTTATAGTCCGTATCAACCCGGTATGGAGCCGTTCGTTCCACTTGCTACCGCTTCTCATAGGCCTCTGCGCAGTACGGGCAGAACATCCGGGGTATCTTCACGGGCAGTTTCTTTGCCGGAAACGGATACCCGCCTTCCCAGACCTCCGTTTCTTTCCTGATTGTGTGCTCCATGCAGGTACTCATACCGCAGATGATGCAGACCGCAACAGCGTCCCGGTCGACCCCGGCCTTCGCGCAGACATAGCATTTCATATGTGACACCATTATACGCAGGCCTTTATACTGGTTGCCTCTCCTGGTGGAGTGTAACAGGGACTCTGTTAGATAGGGTTATTTCTCTGGAAGTCACCTATCCTCCTTTTTTGAGATGGGAATCCCTGTAATACAGGGTATCGGGGGTCCATCCGGAGTTCCCTCAAAGTGCTTTTACCGGGTCTGGACAGGGCACAAGCAATCTAAACCTGCAAAACCGAATACTCATCCCATGGTCTTTCGCCCAACCATTTTCATTTGCATCCTGCTTGTTTCAGCGGTCCTTTTCACTTGCTGCAATGCCGCACCCTGCCAGGGACAGATAAAACAGGTATCAGAGGAAAGTATACCCAAAAATATTGCTCAAATAGTTTATCTCCTTAAAAATGCCCTTTACCCTGGAATAACCCGGACTGAGATCGAAACAAGCCCTGACCGTTACATCCCGCTCATGTCCTCGACGATCGGGATCGGCCTTTCCCCGGAACCCTCCGTAAACGGTTCAGTAATTCAGTCCTGGGAGACTAATTTCGGGTATTTTGTCACATGGGGGGGAATAAACGGGATAGTTGAAAAACATGGGCAAAAATTCAGTACGAAAGGAGAAGAGCCGGTATACTGGACCTATGACCCGGACATCATGGGATCGGTCAAACCTCCCGTGGAAATCAGGCTTACCTTGTATAACGTGAAAAATGGGAGTATTGCAGGCTGTGGAAAGGTCAGTGCCAGATGGGAAGACAGGGACACTGCTGTTGTCATCCATGAGGGATGACGGAGTCAGGTCAACGGGACTCCCTGCCTGTGCACCCCTCTTGGAGAAATCCGGCAATCAGGAACCCGGGATAGAGGGGCCTTCCCTGACCATGTCAAAGACAAAACGCCCGATCCCCGGGGCGACATTTCCACATTTTTTTACATACGTCACATTCCACCCGGAGCGTTCCATGCATCGTTTTGATTCCGGCACCTTGTCGCATGATATAAATGTATAGAAGTGAATTGTGCCGCCCTCTTTAAGAAGTGGCTTAAGGGACTTTAAAACTCCTTTCACCCCGTATGGTGAAGGGGAGATGATACGGTCAAACTCGACGGAAAGGAAGTTTGGGAAGGTAATCATGTCCGCCCGGACGACTGACAAAAAATCGTTGACTTTATTGATGCGGGCATTTTCCTGACACCAGCGGCACGCGTCCCGGTTGGAATCCACTGCAAGGACTTTTGCACCCTTTGCAGCCGCGGGTATTGCAAACGGCCCGACGCCCGCGAAAGGGACAAGGACTCGCTCTCCAGGTGTGACGAGGTGCGCGATTCTGCGTCTTTCATCTGCAAGCCTTGGGTTGAAAAATGCTCCGGCAATATCCAGGTAGTACCTGAAACCAAACTCCCGGTGTGTCGTGCAGGTATCACCAGAGCCGTATACGGGCATCATCCCTGCGGTCCTTTTTGTACCTTCCACTCTTGATGTTTTAACAACGACCAGCCTGATGCCGGGCGTCTGGGCCCAAACGGATGATGCAAGATCTGGGTGGAGGTCTTCTTGTGCTGCATCGTACTGAATGATCGCGATATCCCCGACCCTGTCAAAGCGGATCTTTCTGGCAGGTTTCATGGTTCATGGTACGACTGACATTCAGGATCTCAGCCCTGAACGGGAATACCCGTTTTCAGGAAGACAGACCCCATCTGGTGATATCCATCCTGGCCTGGCCCGGGTCAGGATTACCTTCAGAACGGGTAGGGGTCTGCCTGTGCCCTTTCCTCCTCGCGTATACGGCGCTCACATTCACTTTTATTACGTTCAGCGGTTCTGTCAAGGGGGTCAATCTCAAGGGCCATCTCAAAACAGTGGAGAGCTTCGATGAACCTCCCGAGACTGGCAAGGGCGGTACCTTTATTTGTCCAGACAACAGCGACGCCCGGATTGATTGACAGACAGGACTCGTAGGCCTGTACGGCCTCCTCGTATTCCCCAAGGTCGGAAAGGCACACGCCCTTGTTGTACCAGGCCTTTGCATAGAGCGGTTCGGCTTCTATAATGCTTTCATAGGCATGAAGGGCTTCCGCAAGCTCTCCCATCTGGTAGTGACAGTTACCCCCGATAAACCAGGCCTCAAGATGGCTGGAATCAATACCCACGGCATGATCGACACAACTGATGGCATCCTTGTACTGGCAGAGGTGGAAAAGGGAAAAACCCATCATAAACCAGGCGTCCGCATTAACCGGCCCTTTTTCCACCGCCTCGGCGCAGACAGAGAATGCCTCCCTGAAAAAACCCATGCGGTCGAGGCACATCGCCTTTCCAACAAGTGCATCTACATAATCAGGACTGTCAGAAGGGACCTGTTCGAACCACCGCACAGCTTCAAGGTATCTTCCTGAACAGGCGTAATGTGTGCCGCGGGAATACCCGCCCGGTTC
>CAZGXZ010000151.1:0-6545 GCA_964530035.1 uncultured Methanoregulaceae archaeon | reverse complement strand
CGACGCGGTACATACCTGCACCTCCGTCAGGTCCCTGGCGTACGGGACGAGTCCCCCGGCATCTGCTATGGTCTGGAAAAATGCCGGGACGGGTTCAATGGAGAGACGGACCCCGTCTGCCGTGAGGTACCCGTCCGCTATGAACAGCTCCACGACCGCCCGGTCACGGATGCTTCCCGCTTCGTGGCAGATGAGGGGGATGAGGCCGACGTTGATCGCGTTCCGGTAGAATATCCGTGCGAACGACGAGGCAATGACATATCGCACGCCGGCACCTTTGAGGGCGAGAGGAGCGTGCTCGCGAGAGGAACCGCACCCAAAATTGGAACCTCCGACGACCACATCGCCTTTCCGGACAGATGATGCGAATTCGTCCCTCGTTCCTTCAAACGCATGTTTTGCAAGGTCTTTCTCGTCATTCAGGATGAGGAACCTCCCAGGTATGATGGCATCGGTATCGATGTCATCGCCGAACTTCCATGCCCGTGATGTCATGCCGCCTCCCTCGGGTCTGTTATCTCTCCCGTGATGGCACTCGCGGCCGCCGTTGCCGGCGAGCAGAGGTAGACTTCTGCCTCGGTGCTTCCCTGTCGGCCCTTGAAGTTCCGGTTCGAGGTCGAGAGCGACGCCTCACCCGGCGCAAGGAGACCGAATGCCCCACCCATGCACGGGCCACAGCATGGGGCCTCGACGAGAGCCCCTGCCAGGACGAACCGTTCGATAAGCCCTGATCTCAGGGTTTTCAGGTACTCTCCCCGGGACGCGGGGATGATGATGACCCGGACCCGGTCGCTGAACCTGCGGTCCCCGAGGACACCGGCAGCCTCAACGAAGTCTTCATAGCGTCCGTTCGTGCAGGAACCGATGAAGACCTGGTCGATGGGGGTGCCCGCGACCTTTTCGACCCCGACGACCTTGTCAACATTATGCGGGACCGCGACTTTCGGACCGAGCCTGGAAGCATCGTACTTCAGTTCGGTGGAGTACCGTGCACTGTCATCGGGAGTAAGGTCGACAGGACCAGGGGACTTTCCGATGTCCCTGAAGTATCTCAGGGTAGTGTCATCCGGCGGGACTATCCCGGCCTTCCCTCCCATCTCGATGGCCATGTTGCAGAGGGTCATCCTGCCTGCCATTGGCATGGAGGAAATGGGACCTCCTGTAAATTCAACGGCCTTGTACGTTGCCCCGTCCGCCCCGACATCGCCGATTATCGTGAGGATGAGGTCCTTCGCACCGACCCTCTCCTGGAAAGCGCCTGAAATGGAACACCTGATGCTCTCTGGGACGCGGAAATAAAGGGCCCCGAACTTGAGGGCAAATCCCATGTCGGTGGACCCGACTCCAGTGGCGAACGCACCCACGGCACCATACATGCAGGTATGGGAGTCAGCCCCGATGACGATATCTCCCGGGGCCACCCTGCCCTTGTCCAGGGCGACCTGGTGGCAAACGCCCTCCCTGATGTCATAATTGAGGATTCCCTGTTCCTGTGCGAACCTTCGCATCTCCGCCTGGTTCTGGGCAGCCTCGAGGGAATCAGCCGGGACCTGGTGGTCAAACAGGCATATGATCCTGTCCGGGTCAAAGACCCTGGTCCCACCCATTTTTCTGAAGGAGTCGATAGCAAGGGGACCGGTGATATCGTGGATCATGGCTGCGTCTACCGGCGCCATGACAACATCACCTGCCCGTGCCTCGTTCCCGCAGTGACGGGAAAATATCTTTTCACTTATTGTCTGACCCATTGGATGATCCCTTTATCATTTTGCCGGAGCTGTTATCAGGCTTTGTGGAAGGACTGCATATGAGGGCGAAGTGCACCAGGTGGGAGATTGCCGGCTCCTTGATCCCCGGAGAGTCAGGGTTTATGCATAGGTGTACCTGGTATGGCTCCTGATTCTGGTTCCCCGTCGATCACTGGTGTGAAACGTGACTGAGCCGTGCCTCCCTGCAGGAAGATCCCGTTCCTTGCAAGGTCCAGAGCGATTTTTCGTAGAATTTTGAAATTTCCATGATACTACGAATATATTCCTTCTTTAGATCAGCTATATGACCGGGTATCTCCATAATCTCGGCTATGCAGCACAAAGTACTAGCTCTTGCGGCGATGGTGTGCCTGATCGGTGCGTGCATCACCGGACTGGCGGCGGCGGCCGAAGAGACCAAGGACCGTGTCATCACGGCATCGGGGACAGGGGAGGTCCTGATCGCTCCTGACGAAGCCATGGTAACCCTCGGGGTCCTCACCGAGAACGCCGATGTCAAGGTGGCACAGGCTGAAAACGCCCAGAAAATGGCTGCTGTAGTAGCTGCCATAGGATCGCTCGGCATTGCGAAGGAGGATATCCGGACGACAGGATATTCGATAGACCTCGTATACGAAGACCCCGGCTCTGCATTTTCACGAAAGGTGAAGCTCTACCGGGTGTCGAACATGGTCATGGTCACGGTGCGAAATGTCACCAGGGCCGGTGATGTCGTTGATACCGGTGTCCAGGCCGGCGCGAACCAGGTGAGATCGGTCACGTTCACCCTGAGCGATGCGACCGAGCAGTCGGTCCGGGGCCAGGCGCTCCAGCTCGCAGTCGCCAACAGCCGCCGGGATGCTGACACGGTAGCCGGATCGCTCGGTGTCAACATCACCGGGGTAAAGGACGCAACAATATCAGGCTATTATCCTGCACCTGTCCGCTACGATACAAACTACGGAGCAGCATCAAAGGAGATGGCCTCCACTCCTATTGAAGCAGGGACGCTGACGGTGACCGCCTCGGTAACCGTAAACTACCTGATCTCCTGATCAAGGCAGAAAAATCACCCCGGGGTTTTCATTCTCCCTGTTTTTTTTCCTTTTCGTTCCGGAAGCAACAGGAGCCGCTACCTCACAGTCCCTGGCGCAAGTCACGCGATGGCAGGAAAAAAGGCTTGTTCTGATGAAAAGGTGCGAGATAATAACTCTTTAGTACTCCCTTGTGCATAGATTAGGGCAAGGATATTTAAATGGAACGTACCATCAGTTTTAAAGAGCGCAGATATATCGAAGAACTTCGTATCCTCACCAAATCAACCGCAATCGACTGCATCATCGACGAACGTTTCGACCGGATCATCTACGTCATCCGACAGGGTGACATGGGGCTCGCAATCGGGAAGAAAGGGGACAATATCAGGAGGATGCAGAACGTGCTCGGGAGAAAGGTGGAGATGGTGGAGTACGCCGATACCCCCGAGGAATTTCTCGCAAATATCTTCAAGCCGGCAGAGATGATCCGCGTACAGAAGGACGAGGCCACGAACAGGCTGAATGCCACAGTCAGAAAAAAGGCCGATGTCGGTATTGCGATAGGAAAAGGTGGTTGCACCATCGAAAAAGCCAGGATGCTCCTCCGTCGTTTCTTTGAGACGGAGGTCGGGGATGTGGTCCCGGAGGTTGAAGAGCCATGAGCGGCCCGGAGGTCCTTGCAGAGGTCTATGAGGTTATCGAGGACCGATCGGACCACCCCTCCCCGGGTTCGTATGTCTCGCGGGTCCTCACCGACCCGAAAGGGATCGACAAGGCCCTTGAGAAGGTGGGTGAGGAATCAACGGAGTTCATCATCGCAGTTAAGAACGGGGATACCGCCCGCATCACCGAGGAGGCCGCAGACCTTTTTTTTCATGTCATGATCGCCCTCAGGGCCTCGGGTACAGGGCTTCAACCCGTATTTGACGAGATCTCCCGGCGCCGGAGATAGGTCTACCGCCCCAGGCACGAGTCGATGTCGGAAAGACTCGTGAGCTGGTCCCGGTAAACGGCGGTTGTGTCGATGACACTTTCATCCACGAGCACATCAGCACCCGCCCGGACGGCGATGGCAATGCCATCACTCGGCCTGCAGTCCAGGGAGAACTCGTGGCCGTCCCTGGTAATGACGAGCCGTGCAAAATAGACTCCCTCCTCTATCTGGTCGATGGTGACCGCGGAGAGCTCTGCTCCGCAGGCTTCTATGAGGGTGATGATCAGGTCGTGGGTCATCGGCCTCGGGGGCGTGTCATGGCGGAGCGCGGAGTTGATTGATATCGCTTCAAAGAGCCCGATGAAAATGGGTATTACCTTCCCGTCACCCGGCGACACCAGGACAACGGGTGCCGATCCCTGTTCCGATGACGCAACGAATACCCCGGTTACGGAACACCTGACCGGCTCCATACAAGCACACATTTCCCCCTGCAGGACATATAAGTCTTGGCGTTCCCTTATTTTACCACAGGAGCCCTCAGGTGGAAGGACCAATTAGCCTTTATACCTTCCGGTACGGATGTTGAGGTACGGATTGTTCGAAGGGTGCGGATTACCCGGGCCGCAGGGGAAGGTGCCCGGGGTACTCCGACAAGAAAGTCCGACCACCAGGTGATGAATGCATGAATCCTCGTACACCTCTCTGGATACTGATAGCCGTGCTCATAGGTACGGCCTTTATAGCTCCGGTGCTGGCGCTGGATGTCGTTCTTCCCGAAGGGAACGAAACGATCGCGGTGCCAGTGCCTATGCCGGCCATCGACGAGCCTGTCTCACCGATCGAGTATATCCCCCCGCAACCTCAGTTCGCATGGAAGTCCGAAGCGGGGTGGCAGAATGAATCCCTGCCCATCGCTGGGTACGCAGACCTTTCAGCCTTTGATTCGTCCGGTTTTCCGCATATTATAACGACAAACTGGTCTGAAGGCACGACGACCTATGCCTGGAAGGATGCATCGGGCTGGAAAACAGAGCCTGTCACCGTTTCCGGGTACGGGTCATCGATCGCTCTTGACCAGGCCGGTGAGCCGCACATGATGATGAACAACAAGGAATATGACGGGCTCTCCTATGTCTGGCGACAGGGCGGGGTATGGCAGTCAGAACCTGTCCCGGGTATTCCCTATGCCGATGTCATGGCCTATGATGCAAACGGCGTCCCATCGATGCTCAACTACCAGTGGGAGGGGAAGACCCTTGGCTTTACGTTCCGCGGGCCGTCCGGCTGGACGAGTGAAACGCTTCCATTCAGTGCCATACCCTCGGCAATGATCATCCCTGCCGATGGGATTCCAAGGGCGATCTACACGGAAGACGTATACCGGACCGTTCCCGTGGTCGATGTGCTCCCCGGCCCTGAAGGTGATGTGCCTGCTCCCGAAGGAGATGTCCCTCCTCCCGATATCATGGTCAAGGAGGCGCCTCCGGGAGAACAGCTGAACCCTGACGGGACCACTACCGGGACCGTGTCCACTGTTTACGACCCGAGCATCAGCATTTCCGCCAAGAGGACACCGGATGTTCCGCCACTAGGATTTGCGTGGAAGGACGCATCAGGGTGGCACAACGAGACCATCGATACCGCCGGTTTCCTGAACACCTTCACCTGTTCTCCTGCAGGCGACCCCGCCCTCCTGTATGGTGACGGGTATTCAGGGGCGCTCAAGTATGCCTGGAAGGACGCCTCCGGATGGCATACCGAGACCACCCCATTCTCCGGGTATGCCTATGGGCTCATGGTGGATGCCTCAGGAATAACGCGGACAGCATACAGCGACTACAATGACGGAAGTCTCCATTATGCATATCGCGATGGTTCGGGATGGCATGACGAGCCATCAGGCATCAGCTACGCTGATATTGTCCAGTTTGACAAGTCAGGGACCCTCCGTGCCATCACGACAGACTGGACCTCCGGGACTATCACCTATCATGCAAGGACGGATTCCGGCTGGCAGAAGGAACCCCTGTCCTACACTGGCTACCCCTCCCTGTTTGGGACTGACCAGAACGGGATGCCGAGAATGCTGTATAACACCTGGGTCCTCTATCCGGTCCTGTATGCCATGGACGGCGGGACAGGATCCGAAGAGGACCTGAAAATCGCGCAGGTCAGGAACGGAAAACCCCAAGCCGCCGGAACGGTCACGAACACCACATCGGGAAGCACGGGGACCTCGTTCCTTCCTCTTCCGACCACCATCGTCCCGGCCTGGAACACCCATGCTGCAGCAGGCCAGTCGGTATCAGACAGCAGTTCAGGGTCGATACGACTCGTGTCGATCCCGAAGGGGGCCAGCGTGTACATCGGCGGTGAGAAGAAAGGCGAGACTCCTCTCGTGGTGAGCGGCCTTACCCCCGGTGCGGCATCAGTCATGCTCGAGATGGCAGGGTATGACTCCTGGAAAAAGACCCTCCAGGTAAAGAAGGGAAAGGTGACCAACAGCGGTAAGATCATCCTCACACCCGCGGTTGTCCATACCGGCAGCATCCGTGTCACGACCGTACCTTCAGGTGCAACAGTCACGATTGATGGAAAAGACATGGGATTAAGCCCTATTACCGTAAAGGAGCTGTCGGTCGGCACCCATGTGGTCAACCTGACGCTCGCCGGTTACCCGTCGTGGGAGAAGAAGGTCGAGGTCAGGAGCGGCAAGATGGTCCCCATAACCCGCTTCCTGAAATCGATCATGCCGTCCCTGAAAAAGAATTAATACATTTTTACCTGTTTTTTTCACGTCCGTAAGGGAAGGCTCTGGTGAGA
>CAZGXZ010000150.1:0-6621 GCA_964530035.1 uncultured Methanoregulaceae archaeon | reverse complement strand
TGTTGGAGACGGGAGACCCGCTGAGGTACAGGCCGTACGAGTTCCCCGTGGAGGTCGTGTTGAATACCCGGGTCCCCGTGCCCCCCGCGATGGTGAGTCCGGCCCCGTTGTTCGATAGCAGGACATTGTCTGAGACGAGGTCGCGGTCCCCCCTGATGGAGATCCCTCCTCCGCGGTTGTTCATGACCAGGTTGTCCCTGATGGTGCTGTCATCGACCAGGTTCAGGTACATACCGCGTGAGGAGCTGTTGGTAACGGTGTTCCCTGCAACGACGCCGTTTGTTGAACTGGTTATGGAGATGCCGGTCGTCCCGTTCATGACCGTGTTGCCCGAGACGTTGAAGCCGTCCGACCCGGAAAGCCGGACCCCTTCCTGGGTGGTCCCCCGGATGCTGCTGCCTAGTACTGATACGTTCCGTCCCCCGGTGATGTTGACGCCCGGGTCGTTCACGCCGGAAACGGTAAGGTGCTCAAGCGAGATGTTGGAGGAACCTGAGAGGTATACTCCATTCCCCGCGTTGGTGAGGTTCACGTCCCGTACGGTGACGTTTTCAGCATTGAACAGGAAGAGGAGCCCGCCGAACATGCTGCCGTCAAGGACCGTGTCCTTCAGGTCCCTGAAGTACCCGACCGGCTTCCCCCCTGCCGTGTTGGCCTGGTCGATGGAGTGGGTGTCCAGGATCCCCTCGAGCCTGATGTCGTACTGGTTTCCGGCCATCGTGTTGGCATGGAGGGTTGAGGCGTTCGAGTCGTCGATGAGGATTCCATACCTCGCGTTGTCTTCGACGGTATTCCCGGTCAGGTTCACCCGGTGCGAGGAGAAGACATCGATCCCGTCCCTCCTGTTGCTGGAAAAGGTGCCGGAGGTAACCGTGCTGTTGTGGGACTGGGACAGGTAGAGGCCGTCGTATTCGTTGTTGTTCGAGACAAGCCCGGTAATCGTGGTGTTTTCCGAGTTGTATGCCCGGGCCCCGAACATGTTCCCGGACGTGTTCACCTGTGCGACCGTCGAGTTCGCCGTCTTCCAGAAGAACACGCCGTTCACGTTGCCGTGGAGGTCGAGGTCGCGGACGGTGACGTTCTCGGACGATACCACGTACACGGTCCCGAGGTTCGAGGAGCCGTCAAGGGTCAGGTTCCGGGCATTCCGGAAATACCCGATTGTCTTCCCGTTGACGGTGTTCGATGCGTCAATTGTCTGGATGAAATGGGCGTCCAGCGAGCCCGTCATCCCGAAGTTATAATGGTTCGAGTCAATCGTGTTGTTCTGCAGGGTGGTGGATCCCGAAGAGTCCAGGAACAGGCCGGTCTGTTCACTTCCGGTAACCGTGTTGTTCCTGACCGTGCTGAAGAACGCTCCCGTCAGCCTGATGCCGTTGCCGTTGTTGTCAGTGACAAGGTTGTCCCGTATGATGGAATTGTTCTGGTTGCCGAGCAGGATCCCATCCTCCGAGTTGCCTGACACGGTGTTCCCGGAGACGGTGTTGCTGCCCCCCAGACCTCCGACGGAAATACCCGTTGTCCCGTTCGAGACCCGATTGCCTGTTATGGTGTTCCCTGTCAGGGTGAAGCCATACCACTCATACCCGATTGCCCGGATCCCTATGCCCGCGTGTTCCACGGTGTTGTTGCGGACGGTGTTGTACGAAGCGTCGTCAAGGTAGATCTTTGCATTATCAAGGGTATTGTTCTCGACAGAGTTATGGTTGGAGCCCGCGAGCCGGATGCCGTTCCCCGAGCTCGTGATGCGGTTCCAGGTGATGGTGTTGTAGTCATTGCCCTGGTCGAGAATTTCTATCCCACCGGTAGAGAAGTTCGAGAGGGTGTTGTTGGTTATCGTGTTGGAGCTGCTGTAGAACCCCCTCGAAAGGATCCCGTACTGAGTCTTGAACTGGGGTCCGCCCGAGAGGGTGTTGTTCTGTATCTTGACGTAACGAGCCCCTCCGTTGCCGTTCTCGAAGTTATAGATGTGAATTCCTGAAAAGATGTTGTTGAAGAACCGGTTGTCCGCGAAGGTAAGGTACTGGGCGGCACCGTACGAGGTTCCCTGGACCTGGATCCCGTTCCCGGTATTGTACGAGAGGTCGGAGTTCGTGACGCTCACATACCGGGAATTCTTGATCAGGATGCCGTCGCCCGTGTTGTTGGTTGCGGTCACGCCCGATATCTCCGACTCGGCCATCGTGTAGCCGCCCCCGACCGACCCGGTATTCACGACCGAGTTGAAGAAGATGCCCGCGACCCGGAAGCCGGTCAGCGTCAGGTTGCTGACCTTGATGTCGGCAAGCGAGCCACCAGACACGGGACTTTCAACCTTGATGCCGTAGTCCGCCTGGTTGTTCCCGTTGAGGACCTTGCCCATGCCGTCGAGGACCACGGCAGAGGCGCTGATAAAGACGGCGAAGGGGTTCGTCGTCGAGAACTCCTGCCCGGCGAAGTCGAAGGTCCAGACATGCCCGGACTCGTTGATGTTCCAGTACCCCTTGCCGGCCCCTGCTTCGTGGTAGTACTGGTTGTCAGCAGACGTGTTGAGGAGCGGGTCGGACCAGCTGTACTGCGGGCCCTCCGTAGCCGAGGTGTTGTTCACCGCCGCCACGGAAAAGAGGTCGGTGACCGCCTGCGTCGCCGACGCTGCTTCCGTTCCGCTGCCGGTCACATTCGCTGCCGGGAGTGAAAGGCCCGCGCCGCCTGATGCGTCCGATACCCCGGATGGCTCACCGGCCGCCGTGCTGTTCACCTGGATGTCGAATATCCCCTGGCCCATGGTGGCCGGGGAAAGCGACCCGGACGAAGCTCCTGTTTCTGTTGTCGCGTTCGTTTCCGGTCCCGGGGGCTGGATGGCGGCAGGCGTCTCCGTGGGGATGCTGCCGGGGCTGCCAGGCTCCCCTGTCGGCGTGGGCTCCATGCCTGGGGTACCGGTCACTTCAGGGACCGGCGCCGTACCGGTGACCTCCGTTTCTGCCGGACCGGTTTCGGGAGCAGGGGTCGTCCCGGCGGCAGTGTCAACCGTCTCTACCGGCGTCGTTTCCGGAAGGGGTGAGGTGGGGGTGGATTCATCGCTCGTGCCTGAAAAATCGGTTGAGGGTGGTGAGGAATCAATGCCTGAAAAGGAACTGGGATCTGATGTGCCGGTTGACTGGTCTTGTGACGTGTCCACGGTCGTCGTCGTTCCCGTGGCTTCCGTTCCGGTGTCAGCCGGAGGGGGGGACGTATCCTCTGTCGTGGCAGCGGCAGCGTCATCGGCAAGGGCGGGGGAAACGAAAAAAAGGACGGAAAGAAGAACGGCAAGGACAAAAAGGAGGTGTGCAAGCGGGAAATGCCATTTTTTCCTGCACCGGACGGATGCAGGCTGGAAATGGGAGGGCCCCCTGAGCCCTGGCGGCTTCCGGTGACATGGGTGTGATGAACGTCCCGGACGCCCGCTGAAATGGATGACGGTGGTACAATGGCCTTCTTTCTGCCGGTCATTGGCGGTGAAAATCATCTTTTCCCGGCTTTCATGGCCGGGGTGCTCCGGGACGCCGCAGGTACGGGAACGCGACCCGGTCCGGCGGTTGTAATCTGACACCTCTTCGATCATGGACTCCTCTTGTCTCCCGGCGGCTGCCGCCACCGGTCAGGCCCGTACCACCCACCTGGGCTCGATGGCGTTCTCAGGGCAGAAATCCTTGCACTTGAAGCAGGCGACGCAGATATTGGGACGCAGCGTGGTTATCGCTGAACCACCGTTTCTCCCGAAGACACCCATGGAACAGAGGTCCACGCAGGTCCCGCAGTTCGTGCAGTGAGCAGGTTCAATATAGATCTCGACGAGAATGGTCGTTGGCGGAGCATCCAACACGGTATAACACACCCCTGGAACCGGTATAATCCCAGTTTGAACTAAATCCGGTTACGGGAACATCTGAAGGGTGAATTAAATGGATTTGCCAAGCAGTAAGTGAGGGGATATTGATGATGGTGGTGGGGTATGCCAATGTCAACCATCAATGTCGCCCGATAAAAGGGTGCCAGGCCATATACATGGTCCCTGCTCCAGGCCGGTCCCGGACCATATCCCGATGTGGAGGAATTATAAGCATGGAAAATAAAGCGGAATTAACTACACCGGAGGCGGACAACAGGATGGCAGATACGGTACAGGTAGTGGAGTTCCTTCTCGGGAAGGAGCACTTCGCCATCGACCTCTTTGACGTGAAAGAGGTCGTCGAGTACACGCGGATCACGAAACTCCCGAACACCCCGTCGTACATCAAGGGCATCATCGACCTCCGCGGGGAGATCACCACCATCATCGACTTGAAGGACCGGCTCAAGATCCAGGACGGGCAGTCGCGGAACGAGGAGGACACGAGGATCATCGTCCTCGACGACCGCATCACCCGGTCGAAGATCGGGATCTCCGTGGACGACGTCCTCTCGGTCTCGACCTTCTCGATGGACCAGGTGGACCAGACCGCCGCGTCGGTGCACCGGGACGACGGCCATATCATCGGGATCATCAAGAAGAAGGTGCGGATCAAGGACAAGGACACGACTGAACTCGTGATCTGGATCGATGTCAAGAAGCTCTTAAGTGACATCGACCAGGGCGTCGTGATCCAGTAACCGATCCACCATACGCTTTTTTCTCCAGGAGGGCACATCCCGCATTTATTTAACCCTTGGCCGACCTACTGGTTGCCATGGATAGCGAAGTTGGACAACTGGCACCCTTCACGCAGGCCCTCAACGAAGCCTTCTCGGGGAGGAAGGATGTCAGGATTACCGCGGATGACCTCCCGGGCGACCTCCAGCCCTACGCTGACGCTTTTACCAGGATACTGCAGGACATGGCCGGAAAGGCGGCTGAAACCGGGATAAAAACGGCAGCCTGCGAGCATGACCTGTATAACGCCACCCGTGCCCTCAGGGAGAACCCGTTCCCCATGCTCTTCCTCAGCCCTGACCTGAAGGTCGTGGACTGGAACGAGGCATTCATCCAGGTATCAGGTTACAGGGAAGAGACGCTCAGGACAATGACCTTCTCAGACCTGAAGATCAGGAAGGTCCAGGGGCCCTCTGTCCAGGACAGCATCAGGCAGAAGACCAGGGTGAAAGGGACCGCCGAGGTGGAGTTCCCCGCCGGGACATTCGTCATGGAACGGTACTCCATCCCCGTAATCGGCCAGGACGGGACGGTTGAGCGGGTCCTTGTCGTCTACAACGACATCACCGAGCTTACCGCACGCATGCAGGACATCGAGCGGATGAAGGCCCGGGCCGACAGGATGATCAAGGAAAACCCGCTCGCCATCGCCCTCCTCGCCGGTGACAAGTCCAGGACCGATATCAACCGGGAATACGAGCGGATGTGGAGGGGCGGCTACGACGAACTGATGAAGAAGAAACTCTACGACTTCGACATCACCGTCCTCGACGGCGAGGACTTCTATGCCTGCTTCACCACCAGGAAACGCTCTTTTACCGAGACCCTCGTCAGGTGGCCCGACGGAGTGCAGAAATACCTCCGCCTCGACGCCATCCCGGTCCTTGACGGCAAGGGCGAGATCGAGATGGCCTTCTACATATGGACCGACCAGACCGAACAGAAGCTGAAGATGCAGGAGGTGCAGCAGCTCCGGGAACAGACTGAGCAGATCATCGAGGAGGCACCCGTCCCGATGCTCCTCTGGAACTCAGACCTGACCATCAGGAGGACGAACCGTGCCTTCCTTGACCTCACCGGGTATTCAAAGGCCGATGCCTCCAGGCTCACCGTCAGGGACTTCGTCTACCTGGAACAGACCGGTGAAGGCGTCGATGCCACGATACGCTCGAAAAAGCGCAGCGAGGGGAGGATCACCATCAGGTTCCCGTCCGGGACATTCACGCTCGAACGCTTCAACATCCCCCTCCTTGACGCCGGGGGCGGGATCGAGTCCGTCCTCTCGGTCTACATCGACATCACGAAGGAGCTGAAACTCATCGCCGATGCCGAGGACAAGGCCGCGTGGTACGAGTCGATCCTCGATTCCATCCCGTTCCCGGTGTCGGTGACCGACCTCGAGATGCGGTGGACGTTCATCAACCGTCCGACTGAGGCGTTCCTGGACACCAGCCGTGCCGAGGTCATGGGAAAGCACTGCAGCTCCTGGAACGCCGCGATATGCAACACGGCTGACTGCGGCGTCACCTGCCTCCGCAAAGGAAAGACCACGACCTTCTTCAACCAGTCTGGCGGCAACTTCAGGGTCGACACGAGCTACGTGAAGAACGCGAAGGGTGAGAACGTCGGGCATGTCGAGGTCGTCCAGGACATCACTTCCATTGCGAGGCTCTCCGACTACCTGAAAAACGAGGTGGACAAGGTGGCAGAAAACCTCGAACGCCTTGCACAGGGCGACCTCGCGCTCACGTCCGATGTCGCCGCCCCCGACCAGTACACCCGGGAGGCCCACGACAACTTCGTCAGGATCAACCAGAGCCTCGACCAGGCACGGAACGCGATAGAGGCGATGACGCGGGACGCCGTCACCCTTTCCGAGGCGGCCGTCGCCGGCAGGCTCGCCACCCGGGCGGACCTCTCGCGCCACAGGGGGGAGTACCGGGCCATCCTCGCGGGCGTGAATAAAACCCTCG
>CAZGXZ010000149.1:0-6623 GCA_964530035.1 uncultured Methanoregulaceae archaeon | reverse complement strand
GTCTGGAAGCATTCAAAAACGCCTGAAAAATTTCAGATCCCATTTCTTCAATCATACAGATTACCTGCTAATTATGTCAGGCAAGGAAGAATTATTCAAAAAATGAGATTTTTAGTTCCGTGAAAATCTTCTCTCTCTTCAATTTTATTTACCTGATTATGAGAGCCCTCCATCAGCTGCAATTCCAATCAAAGGATCTCAACAGAGCCCTTAATATAGGCGAGCAGCCCGCCTATCCCCGGGACCGGCAGCCGGGACCGGAGAGCCGGCTCCTCCCGCCGGGAAGCTTCTCGACCTGGACCTGGACCGGCACCCGGTCCTTGACCGCCTGGACATGGGAGATGACGCCGATCAGCTTGCCCTCCTGCCTGAGAGTTCCCAGCGCCGACAGGGCGGTGTCGAGCGCTTCCTCGTCGAGTGTCCCGAAGCCTTCGTCAAGGAAGAGGGAATCGACCCGGACGTTTTTTCCCGCCATCTCGGAGAGCCCGAGGGCGAGCGCCAGGCTCACGATGAAGGTCTCTCCGCCGGAGAGGTTCTTCGTCGGGCGGACCTCGCCCGCCCGGTAGGTGTCGGCGACATGGATCTCGAAGGGTGATGACTTCTGCCGGGTAAGGCGGTACCGGTCAGTGAGACGCTGCAGGTGGGCGTTCGCACAGTCGAGGAGGACACCGAGGGTCAGGCCCTGCGCAAAGGACCGGAACTTTTTCCCGTCAGAGGAACCGATCAGGGCGTCGAGCTTCCTCCATGTCTGCACCGTTTCTTCCTGTGCACGGAGACGCTCACCGATGGCCAGGGCCTCTTCCCTTCGGCCGAGGTCCTCACTGAGCCCGGACTCAAGGTCATATACCTCCCTTTCCGCCACTTTCAGAAGTTCCCGTTCCTCCCCAAGGCGCTCGAGGAGGCCCTCCCTCGGCACACTGACCTGCCCGGTCTCCCGGTGCTGTGCGATTTCATGCTCTTTTGACTCCGCCCGGGCCCTTGCAGCAGCCAGGCGTTCATAGAGCCCGTTCTTCCGTTCTTCGAGCGCCCTCCGCTCGTCCGCGGGGAGGATGGCTGCGGCAAGCTCATCCTCTGATGCAAACCCCGTTTCTAATAGTCTTGCATTGAACTCGCGATAGGACAACCCGATTCCGGCGGCCATATCCCGGTCGTCCCGTTCGTACACGCCGAGCCGGGCTTTCAGACCACCAAGGTCACGTTCCTGCCTGATCCGTTCCTCGCTGGCGACCGTTAATTGCCTGCCAAGCTCTTCGACAGCCTCTGCAAGCCGGTCCTGTTCCATGACAGGGTCCCTGTCCCCGTAGACCGCCATGCGTTTCTCGCGGAGGCAGGTGCACTCCCTGCCAGCAGCGAGTGCCTTTTCGCGAAGTTCCCTGCAGGAGGCCTCTTTCTCTTCCTTTATCGCCATTTTCCTGCCGATCTCCCCGGACAGGCGTTCGGCCTCCTTCAAAGCCCTGTCGCGGGTCTCCCGGAAACGCTCGAACTGTTCCCTCCTGTCCCGGAGCAGGCCGACAACCTCATCGGGGGGCGTATCGTCAAATGAGCCGTATTTCGCCACGGATGCCCGGAAGGCGGCAAGCCTGGTTTCTGCACCCGTCACAAGCACGGAGAGCCATTCAGCCGCATGTCTCTCCTCCTTTTCAAGCATGGCAAACCTGGACCGGGCATTCCTGAGGGCGTCCTGGCATTCCTGGCATCCCGTTCCATGCTCCGCAAGCTCGGTCCTTGTCCTGTCCGTCTCCTCGAGGAGGGACTCCATGCGGTCCTTCAGGAACGTGGCGGCCTTCATCCCTGTCCTGCATTCCTTCAGGGCGGCGGTCGCGGCTGTTACCGGGTCATCCCCTCCAACGCCGATGCCGAGTCCCGTGGCAGCCTCCTGCCATGCACTGAAGTCCCGTTCCCGCTCCTCCCCTAGTGACTCTGCCTGTCCGGCGAGGTGCCGGAGATCCGATTCGAGACTTTCGGATAGCCCGGTCAGCCGGGTGACCTCTTCCCTGGCCAGGTCAAGGTCTCGGGACACCTTCCCGGCTTCTTCCCGTACTGGTCCAAGCTCCGGGACGTTCCCCCCGGCGTACGGGTGGTCCGGGGAGCCGCAGACCGGGCAGGGGACGCCGTCCTGAAGGCGGTTCCTGAGGCCTGCCGCAGACAACGCTGCCTCTGCCTCTTGGACGGCCGCCTGGAGGCGTTCAAGGTGTCCAGTGAGCAGCGCCACTCTCGCGGTCGCCGCTTCGAGGTCCTTTGCAGCCACAAGCACCGCCTTTTTCTTCTCATCGAGCGAGGAAGCGGCTTTCTCCTGCTTCTTACGTTTTTCGGCAAGCGCCCGGGCGTCTTTCACCAGGCCTGCCAGCACCGGTTCCCTTACTGCAAGGGCGGCGTGCGTTTCTCGGACTTCCCTTACCTCCCTTCCTCCGAGGAGGTCTTTTAAAGCCTGTTCGCGGCCAGACAACTCCCGGGCAAGGGACTCCTGTTTCTGCTCCTTCCGGGAGACCTCCTGCTCGAGCAGGAAAAGGGCGTCTTTCTCTTCGGCCACCTTCATTGCCGCCTCCGCGTGCTCCTTCACGGCCCTGGAACTCTTCGCCGCCTCTTCCTGGTACTCTTTGCAGCGGTGAGTTATACCGCTCAATTCTTCTGACAGCAGGGAGTCCCCGGTGTTGTCAGAAAGGTAGTGATCCGCCCCGGCGGCCTGTCCGAGGAACTTCCGGCGTTCCGTCTCCAGATCACCGGTTTCCCTGAGTATTTCGGTGATCTCCGCATCCCTGGCCCCGAGGGCATGCGTGAAGCCTGAAATTTCCGCCTCCTTTGCCGTGATCAGGGTGTCGAGGTCCCGTGCCTCTCTCGCAGGACCCGAGTCGGCATCGCGGTTTTTTTCAGCCTCTGAAAAGGCTTCCCTGGCTGATTCCTCACTTGTGCGGGATTTTGCTGCCTCCTCTTCAAGGGCTGCCAGCTGCCCCCGCTCCTCCTCCCACCGTTCATGGAGCTGTTCCCGTTCCTCCCTCCGGCGACGGATGTCCAGGTATGCCGCTTCCGCTCCACGGGCCTGATCCGCACGGTCCAGGCGCACCTTATCGACCGAGAAGTCCAGGAGGGCACGGTTCGCAACAGCCAGCTCTTCCAGGAGGGCCGCATGTTCCCGGGTGAGCCTGTCGCAGGTGTCAAGCCAGGCGAGTCCTGACATGGTCGCCTGTACTTGCTCTTCGAGCGTCCTGACGCGGTCCTTCACCTCTTCGAGCCTGATTTTTGCCGCTTCCTCCTCCTGAGGGGTCATGAGACGGAGGTCGTCATGGGTACGCTGCAGTTCCTTGAGCCGTGCTTCCTCCTCCTTGCACCTCTCAAAGACCATAACCGACAACCCGGAGTAGACCTGCGTCCCGGTGATCTCCTCGAGGACCGCTGACCGTTCGGAGACCGGGGCGTCAAGGAACGCGGCAAAACCACCCTGGGCGAGGAACATGGTGCGGGTGAACCGTCCGAAGTCCATGCCGGTGTATTCTTCGACGAGGGCTTCGAGGTCTCTGACCCGCGTTTCGATGACCTTTCCCGTGGTCGCATCCGAGAGCTTCCTCTCAGGCGCCTGGAGCGTGCCGCCAGGCTTCCGGTGCGCCCGTTTCTGGTACCAGGTGCTCTTGAAAACCCCGTGTTCCGTGCTGAAGACGACCTCGGCGAAGCACTCCCCCGTGTCCGTCGACATGACATCGTTCTGGGCCTGGGAGACTTTCGCAAGACGGGGTGTCCTCCCGTAGAGGGCCAGGCAGACCGCGTCGAGGACCGTGGACTTTCCCGCCCCCGTGGGGCCGGTTATGGCAAAAAAACCGCTTTCGGTGAAAGCGGGGTCGAGGAGGTCGATCTCCCATTCTCCAACGAGCGAGTTGATGTTTTTGAACCGGAGGCTGCGGATCCTCACTCACTCACCCGCCTGCAGGTCCCTTTGGTGGTACCTGACCAGGATCTCCCCGAATGCCTCCATGAGGCGGTCACGCTCGCCAGAAGGGAGGGCCTCCTCGTCGAGCCGCCGCCTGAAGACCTCCTTTTCCGTGAGGTCCTGGAGGGAAACGCCGTCGCCGCCCTGGATAATGGAGGTGTCAGACACCCGGACGTTCGTGAGTTTCAGGCACTCGATACCGGTCCCCCTAACCAGCCCTGACAACCAGTTCTGGAGGGCCGGGGGGGGTTCCATGCTGTCCACGGTGACCTCGGCGAAGACCGGGACGCCTTCCCGGGCAAGCTCCCTCACCTGCCGCTCCACCTCCGTCCTGCTGCCTTTCAGGGACGCAAACCGCTGGAACCGCGGGACCGGGTGGTCGGTCACGGTGACTCCGTCAGGCGTCACGGTGTCGATGATGACCACGGTCTTCTGCTGGTCGATCTCCGAGAAACCGATCGGTATCGGCGACCCCGAATACCTGACGGCCCTGTTTCCGGCGACGACCTGCGGGACGTGGAGGTGGCCGAGAGCGACGTAGCTGAAGACTGGAGAAAATACGTCCGTCCCTACCTTCACGCTGTCCCCGATGTAGCATTCCCTGACGCCATCCCCAGTCCGTGTTTCGCAGCCGGCGGCAAACAGGTGACCGGTTGCGATGACCGGGACGCCCCCACCCCGTTCATCCCGCATTCCGCCCGCTATGGCGGCAATCCCAGAGTAGTACTCCCGTATCCCTCTCGCAAGAAGCGTGGCCCTGGACTCGCGGGACTCCTCGGGGTGAAGCGGCAGGAGGTCCTTTTCGCGGAGGAAGGGAACGGCGCAGACGATGACGCCCGGGTCCCCGTCACCTCCGGAAACCGGTATGACGAGGTCCCGGAGCGGACCTGATGCATCACCGACGACGTGGATGTCGAGAAAACGGAGGACGTCCCGCGGCGCTGCGATAAAGGACGGCGAGTCGTGGTTCCCGGCAACGACCACGACCGAGCGGCACCGCGAATGCGCCATCGTCCCGAGGAACTGGTAGTACATCTCCTGGGCCCGTGCACCCGGCGCCGAGGAATCGAAGACGTCGCCTGATACGATGAGGAGATCGACCCCTTGCTCACGGACCGTGTCCACGAGCCACTCGAGGAACTTTGCAGCCTCCTCGTACCGCCTTTTTCCATGCAGCGATGCTCCGAGGTGCCAGTCCGAGGTGTGGAGGACTCTCATGGTATCATGCCGGGGAGGTCACGGGGGAACGGGACCGGGGCACCCCCGGTTTTCGTTTCCCGTGTATTTACGTGTACCATTGGTGGTTTCAAGGGGATAAAGGGGCCTGAAAAGTACCCCGCCCGGGAAAACCCCAAGGGGTAGCTATCTCCTCGTGAGCAGTCTCCTACAGGGGAAGCACCGGGAAAAAACAGGAGGACGCAGAGATGACACGGGTCAGGGTTTTATTCATGGAAGAGAGAGTCCCGGGATTTTGATATGAAAACGCTAAAAAGACCTCATAATAAGGAGATTTAGGATGGAGATTTTCATGGTTCGGGTGTGAACTCCCGTTCATGGGTGTTTCAATAAAAGCAAGAGGGATGACCGGAATGTCCCCTCCACTGAGAGGTGATCACCTGGTGCCCGTCCTGAAGTATTCACCCGGGACCGCCGCAACGGCAGGCGCCGGACAGGACCACCGGTCCGGACACCATGGCAGGGAAAACAGGTAATGAAGAGGCGGGGCTTTTTCCTACACCTTCCGTCCCCTGACCTCCGAGAGCACGGTGTACTGGACGGCGAAGTTTTCGCAGACGAGCCTCCAGGTCACGTTTCCAAGGGTGATGAGGATGAGCCCGCCATAGAACACGAACGGCCGGAACGGGTCGTATATTGGTGTGACGATTGCAGACAAACCTGCCTTCGGTGGCTCGTACGTCATCATGAAGAGGGACACGGCAACGAGGACGACGACCCCGGCCAGGTACAGTACCGCGAGGACCTTCGGCGTGATGAAGGTCCGGAACAGGAGGAAATCAGCAATATAGGACATGGGACTCCTCTCCCGGGAGTGTGAGTACGATGAGGACGAAACCGGCTTGAGCGTTCCGGTATACAGCCGGATCACCGGGACCAACGAGGGAAACCATCCCCCCACATGCCTCTCCAGGCCCAACCGCCGGCAGGTCATGCGTTGGTCCTCCCGGGTCCATAGTGGCACGATGCATGAACGTATTAAAGCACAGCTCCCAATGCTTGCCTTACAGCACCCCTTTTACAGGCGGTGCCAGGAGACGAGGAGACATGCAGGAAGTCATCACGAAGATGATCAGGGAGGCAATGGCAGCCCAGCACGCTGACGTTGCCCAGGTGAAGAAGAAACGCGGCCAGGCGTTTGTCATCGATGACACGAAGGCGTACGTGGACGCGGTCAGGGACATGAAGCCTGCCGGGAACCAGAGCAGGGCGGTCTTCGGCCTCCATACCGACTCGGTCAGGGCCCACTACGATATCCTGAAGGGCCTTGCGACCACCATCCGTCCCGAGGACGACCCGTTCGTCGAGCACTACCAGACCCCGGTCATCATGGAGATGCTCTACGACGAGGACCCGGCGTTCAGGAAGAGCATCGACGCGTTCATCGACGCGGTCGGGAAGGCCGGGGCGCTGATCGGCAGGGAGTCGGCACGGCGGTACGCCGGTTTCTATGGCCCGACCTGCGTTG
>CAZGXZ010000148.1:0-6632 GCA_964530035.1 uncultured Methanoregulaceae archaeon | reverse complement strand
ATTCCCAGGTTTCTGCAGACGTTATAAGAATCTTCGACCGGGCTCGAAAGGAATCCGGAAATAACAATGACCTCGGGGTCCATCCGGATGATATTTTCAGGGCTCATCATGATACCGGGTTTCCCGGTCCTTGGAAGATCCCTGTTCAGGGGCTCTCCACCGGCTACCTTCACGAGGGAGTTTTCAAAACGGTTCTCGTTGAGGACAAAGAGTGGCGTCCCCATGACGTACAGGACTCGTGGTTTCCTGAGGCCCCGAACCCTTCTGGATATCTCCGCAGTCTTTTCCCTGAGAAACCGGATGAGAGCGGCTCCATTCTCTTCGCTGCCCGTTAGTTCAGCGATATGATTGATGATCTCATAGTAATGGTCAATGTCCTGGACTTTTTTATGGACGGTGTCGATGTAGTTGTGTGATACGAAGTCCACCCACACCCTGGTGCAGGTCTGCTCATCCCTTATCCCAAGACAGTCAGCGATGGCCTTGATGATCTCAAGTGCCCTCGTCGGACGGTACCCTCCCATCATGCCTTCCTCCTGGTAAGGTATGGCGGCGCAGTTCCCGGTGTACGGGATATGGAAGCCGCACCTGCAGACCCAGTCCACATCGTGGCCGATGATGCGGGCACCCATGGGTCCGAAAAGTTCCCGGCTCACAACAACTGACCCGCAATCAGGGCAGCGCGTGGAAAGATAGGCGGAACCAGGTGAGTTGAAGAGGTAAACGTACCGGGAGTGCTCGTTGAGCCGGTCGCATAACTTTTCGGAAACACTGATTGCGGGTTCTAATGAGAGATCGGCCGGACCGAATGCGATAAACCTCATGACCTGGACAGGGATGTCGGGTGAGAGAAGGGATACCCGCCTGCATGTTTCAATGACCTCCTCCTCGGACCCGGCAGTATGGACCACCGTTACCTCGACATGGATCCCTGAATCAACCAGTGTGGATATGTTGCGGAATACCGGATCAGGAGATGGTGCACCACATGCCTCATATGCTGCCCTGGTGCACCCCTTGATACCGACGGCTGCAGCATCGAGGAACGGGGCAAGCGATTGAAGGGCAGCGTGCGTGAAGTACCCGTTCGTGGCACACCCGACAAGCAGCCCCGCCTCTCGTGCACGGCCGGCAAGGCCTCGAAAGGTTGAAAAGGAGACTGCAGGTTCGTTTAGTGAGAAGACGATCCCCCGGCAGTTTTCAGAAAGGGCCCGTTTGACGACCATGTCTGGTGTCTTTTTCATGAGCGAGGGAGCGAACTCTGCAACGTTCCGGGTGAGAATTTCAGATACACACCCCGGACAGGAGAAATTGCACCCTATGGTACTGACCTGGAGAAATTTTTCCCTCGGAAAGAAATGGAGGAACGGGACGGTTTCAATGTTCACCGGGTACTCGATAAGATAGGCATCGGGAAACCGGTCATTCATCCGTCCCTCCAGGTTTACCTGCATACCACAACGACCTGACGCATTTTCAGGTATTACACAGTTCATCTCGCAGACATTGCAATGAACAGGCATTCTACGGCCTCCCCCCGGGGATGACCGCCCAGAAACCGGTCTCGTCCTGGACAAGGTGGTACGACCGGATACCGGCCCGTTCAAGATCAGCCTTTATGCGTTCGGGCTTGTTCCTCATCGTCCGTTCCCTGACGCCATTGTCCCAGTCAGGTGAACGCGCCCTCATGGTGGTCTCGATTTCTTTTTTCAATACCTGGTTGCCAAACCCTCCTCCGATACAGGCAGTGCCACCCGGTGCAATGATCCGGTGGATCTCCCTGAACGCGAGGACGAGATCATCCCAGAAAAACCAGGAGCCCCGGCTCACAACAAGGTCAATCGTCCGGTCTTCGAACGGTAATTCATGGACGTCACCGAGCACCGGGACGACCCGTTGTACCAGACCGGCTTCCCGTATATGTCCAGCCGCTATTGCGAGCATGCAGGGCGAACGGTCAAGACCGAATACGCGGAGGCGGGACTGCCTGGCAAGGGCAATAGATAAAAGGCCCGGCCCGCATCCGATGTCCAGGGCTGTACCCTCATCCATACCTGACCTATCCAGGACCTGCCTGGCTATGACCGGATAGATGGGGGCGAAGACGGTCGTTGCAATTACATCGAATTCCCGGGCACGGGTTTCATTCATCTCTCCATCCGGGGTTTTAATCCCTTGTTCATTGTTCAGTGTCACCGTGTCATCTCCGAATTTTTCACGTCTCAATATGTCTTATACGAGGGAATGCTGTTCTCCCGTTCCGGGGACAGGCCCTTATCGTTTTACGATGAGCGTCTGCCTTCATCATGCTGGGATCATGGGAATGCAGACTCTCCTTCCCCTGTCCCCGTCAAGGGTGAAGACCCGGACATCGACCCCATAGGCAGAACGCATCGTCTTTTCGGTGATTACTTCTTCGGGGGTCCCGATGAGCACAAGTTCATGTTCCTTCATGATACCCACTCTTCCCGAAATCAGGAAGGCATGGTCAGGAAAGTGGGTGGCCATGACAATGGTAAGGCCCTGACGGCTCAAACGCAGAATGGAACTGAGGATCCTCATCTGGTTCCCGAGGTCGAGGTGCGATGTCGGTTCGTCGAGGAGGAGGATCCGCGGCTGCTGGGTGAGGGCACGTGCAATAAGGACAAGCTGCCACTCTCCACCACTGATCTCTGTGCTCGGCCGGTCGGCAAGGTGGTATATTCCGACACTTTCCATGGCTTTTTCTGCTATAGACATGTCTCGGGCAGAAGGTGATGAGAAAACTCCCAGGTGGGGAGCCCTGCCCATCACCACGACTTCACGTACCGGGAATGGGAATGAAGGCGTGTGGTTCTGGGGCACATATCCGATGACCCGGGCGGTCTGAGACGACTTCATACCTGATATCTCAGCACCTTCGATTAGTACCTGCCCGGTCTTTGCAGCGAGAAGCCCCCCGATGCAGCGGATGAGTGTTGATTTGCCCGTCCCGTTCGGCCCTATAAGGCTGAAAATTTCTCCTGGGTGCAGGAACAGGGACACTCCTGAAAAAACATCCTCACGGTCCTCAACCCGGTAACGGAATGACAGGTCGCGGATATCTATCGATGCCGTCATTATGCCCACCCTGTCTGGGTCTTCCTCAGGAGGTAAGCAAAGACCGGGGCCCCGATGAGAGCCGTGATAATCCCTATAGGGATCTCGGTGACCGTGATTGTCCTTGCAACGGTGTCCACGATAAGCAGGTACGAAGCCCCGACGAGGGCACATGCAGGGATGAGCAGACGGTGGTCGGGGCCGACAAGGATTCGGCCTACATGTGGGATAACAAGGCCTATCCATCCAATTATTCCACAAATTGATACCGCGGCGGCGGATATTACCGTCGCAGCGGAAATGATGACCGCTTTCTGGTGCTCGGTGTTTACCCCGAGTGCCCGGGCATCCTCCTCACCCATGGAGAGGACGTTGATCCTCCACCTGACCAGGTACAGGACGAGCATGCCCCCTATCAGGAGGGGTGCTGCCACCACCAGGTCGCTGGTTGAGACATGATTGAATGAACCCATCAGCCAGAATACGATAGCGGGAAGGCGGTTGAACGGGTCGGCAATATACTTGACAAGTGAGGTGAGGGCCTGGAACAATGCTCCTACTACGATTCCTGCAAGGACAAGAGTAAGAGTCGCTGTTACCCGGTAGACCCTGCTGATGGCATAGGCAAGTCCTACTGCCAGAAGGCCCATCAGGAATGCCAGTATCTGTGTGATAAAAATGTTCTCAGTCAGGAGAAGTGCTATCGCCGCTCCAAATCCCGCCCCCGCTGAAACCCCGAGAATATCGGGTGATACAAGAGGATTCCTGAAGAGCCCCTGGAATGCGGCTCCTGAAACCGAGAGGCCCGCTCCAACCAGGATGACCGCAATGACCCGGGGTGTCCTCACGTCCAGGATGACACTTCGTGTCGTAGGTGAAAGGTCGGAAACGGCGATAAAAGGGGAGAGGAATGAGTTCAGGACATCTCCCGGCGCAACATCAAACCTCCCGACCATCAGCGAGATCAGCGTTGTCAGGATAAGGAGAGCCATGAGGACAAATCGAAGGGCACTATAATGTTTTTTCCCCCATGGCTCCTTGATTCCAGGTTGCACGGTCATGGCTACTGTTTCCGGACGTTCCTAATACCCGTATCTTTTTTCCAGCGTTCGTTTTTTTTTGGGGAGGGGGTTGAGACCGGGCTGGCCAGTCCCCCTCCCCTATCAGGATGTTACCTGTTCCCCATGGACGTCTGGTTGGCCTGGCCCTTCCCTGCGCTGATAGCGGAAGCGTATTCTCCTGAAAGGAGTTTTTTCACCTGTTCGTCGGTGAGATTATAGGAAAAGATCTCCTTGTAGAACTTTCTAACCTCCTGTTCCATGGAAATATCCTTGAAACGGTCAGGATAGGCTACCTTGGCCATCCAGAGGGGATGGAGGACGGCGGACTCAGCACTCGGGCGGTTCCATACAAAGACACCGTTTGGCAGGCGGTAAACCTGCTTCTCCTGGACCGCTTTTATGGATGCCCATTTAGGATCCTTGTATACATCCTCTGGTGTACCGGCGTCAATGATGAGGATGTCAGGATTCCATTTCAGGACCTGTTCCATGGAGACCTGATCGAGACCTGCATGGATCCCCGGCCTGACACCGGAGGTGTTTATCTCCTTTGCAGCATTTTTCAGACCTGCGGTCTCAATTCGTTCCTGCATGTAGGTGTCCCCTCCGTATGTTATGAGGTGAGCGGGATCATACCCATTGAAAAGAACTTTTCGTTCCGACTCCGGGACATCAGCGACCCTGGACTTCACGAGCGCCAGCATGGTGTCGAGGTACGCCCCGTAGAGTTTCGCACGGTCTTCTTTCCCATAGATGTAGCCAATAAACGTTACTTCATCCTTGGTCTGCTGAGCGGTCCCATCGGAGCTGTCAAAGAAATAGACAACCGGAATGCTGGTTTGCTTTTCAACTATCCCTCCGTCAACGTTTCCTGCGATGACAAACTGAGGGTTCGACTTGATCAGTTCCTCGATATTGATTATCCCGTTCGTCTGGCGTGGTGATGACACGTTTTTAAGATCCGGGTCAATGATGTTGAGGAGCTGGGAGTTCTTACTCCCTATCGATGTCGCGACAACAGAGTCCTCGACTCCCAGTATGTATGGCACTTGTCCGATAGGCCCGCCAAAGAATGCCGTTCGCTCGACCTTGACCGGAATTACGACCTGTCTGCTGGCCATATCCGTGATAGTCCGTGTGCTGACATTGTCTTTAGTGGGTATCGAACCGGCAGGACTGGTGGTGCACCCTGCGAGGAAGACCCCGAAAACAACGAACAGTGCGATGATGAGAAATCCCCAATTTTTCATACCATTACTCCATATACCACGTCACGGCAATCCCCAGGTTTTATTCCCCCACCCCCTTACCAGGTATCAGACTGTTCAGGGTGGTGCCGGCTTATAACCCAGATGAATTACAAAAATGAAATTTCCTGTATTTTTATTTAATAGGTATTCTTTTGATTTTTAATCAAATCATTTTGTTTAATCAAGTTTATTTATCGAGATTTTTTAGTATTTTTAGGTAACTATAGATCCATTTCCAACCTTCTCACCTGGTTCCGTTCATGTTTTATTCTCATCTGGAATCCCTTGAAATTGTTTCGTCCTTTCGTTCATGGTAAATATAATGGATTTTTTTGACCTGAAGGCGCAGGTTACCAGGTAAAAATATCAATGTCAGGAATGTCCCGGTGAAGAAAAACTATGCTGGATTATACGAGGCTTCGTTCAGGACCATGCACCCTGTCAGGGTATTTTACGGTTGTTTTATCCGGATTGGTTCACATTCTCCTTAATTGTTGAAACAGGGTATCCCGGGACCTTTTCCTGAAGCATTCATGCAGGTTTTTTTATAGTATTTCACCGTAGAATACACTGCCGAACTCCCTTGTTCTGAAAGGGTACCCCGAGCATGACTACCGCTATCCAAAAAGCCCTTCTGACCACCCTCCTTCTCGTTCTTGTCATATCTGCAGGCGGGTCTCAGGCGGTACCGGGTCCGGACGGGAAAGACAATGACACCATCACTGTCGTCATGGACAATAATTATCCTCCGTTTTCATTCCGTGACGCCAACGGGAACCTCGTTGGCGTTTCGGTCGACATGTGGCGGTTGTTTCAGAAACAGACCGGCATACCGGTGAATATTACCGGTCTGTCCTGGGACGAGGCGCTCCACCGCATGGAAGCCGGAGATTTCGATGTGATTGATACGCTTTTTTACTCGGAGGAACGGGCGAAGGTGTTCGACTTCACCCCGGCATACTCTGATGTGGACGTGGTCATCTTTTTCAGCAACGAGCTCTCCGGGATCAATGACCTTGATTCCCTCAACGGGTTTGTTGTCGGGATGCACAAGGGTGACAGCACCGTGGAGGAAGTACGGGCGAAAGGTATCACGGTCCGGGAATTCAACAACTATGAAGAGGTGGTCCGGGCAGCACGGGAAGGCCAGATCGTTGTCTTTATCCTTGACAAGCCCAGCGGTGTACATTATCTCTACAAGTCAGGGATACAGGACAGGTTCAGGTATACCGACCCTGTTCTT
>CAZGXZ010000147.1:0-6673 GCA_964530035.1 uncultured Methanoregulaceae archaeon | reverse complement strand
CAGGAAACCGATCATGAGCGAGTCGGGGAACGGCCAGGGCTCGCTACCGGCATACCGGATGTTCCTCACCCGGACCGCCGTTTCTTCATGGACCTCCCTGCGGACAGTGTCCTCGATGGTCTCCCCGGGCTGGACAAAGCCGGCGATGATACTGTACATGGCATCCGGGAACCGGGACGACCGTGCGAGGAGGGCCCGGTCGGTGGCGGGGTCCGTCACAAGGACGATGACCGCAGGGGATATCCGGGGATAGGTGACAAGTCCGCAGGACGGACAGACCTTGCCCCGTTCCGTCAGAAGGGGCTGTGTCCCCGCCCCGCAACGCCCGCAGAACCGGGTGTTCCGGTCATACCTGACGGTAGAAGCCGCAAAAGCGGCAAGTCCCGCGTCCCCGGCACCAGAGGTAAGGGCGAGGTCCCTGATCCGTATGAATTCTGAACCCGGGGGGAGGGGATCCCCGTTTCCGACAGGGACGCCATAGTACGTGACGCCCTCCCGCACACCGAGGTAGGAATACCTGCCGGGCAGGAGACTCTCCCCGGAGGGGATGAAATATACGGGAGATGGAGGACCTGACCGGCCTTTGGACACCAGGACCTCATCGTCGCGGACATACAGGAGGGCCGAGGGCTCACCTGGCCCGGGGGAAGAAGGTGCAGGAAACCGCTGGTCAAGGTCCTTTACGACAAAAGACGGGTTATGAAAGGAATCTATCCGGCTCAACGAGGGGTTCACCACCAGTACCCGGATGACTGCCGGGATTTAAGTATTATGTGAGTGGCCATTATCCATGCGGAAAACATGTCCCTGGAGAAGCCGCATCGATGAGGATGCCGAATATCCAGTTCTTATGAGTGTCCCCGGACTGGAAGGAGTACTTTTCAAGGACATATTCCCGGGGGGTACCATTCGTCCCCTGAATCACCACCTTCCGGGTGATCCGGCCCGGGCTGTTTTCCAGGTCCTCGTTCCCGATCGAAAGGGTCGCGGAGAGAGAGGGGTTGAGGACTTCCGAGAGTTCCTTCCCGGTGAATTCCGACCGTGCAACACCTACCAGTGCCACGAACGCAGTGTTGCATCCTTCGACCCTGCCCTCGGGGTTAATGATGAATACCGGTCTCGGGAACGCGTCGAAAAGGGTTTCCATGAAGGCGGTTTTGCGACTCAGGGCGTCAAACCGCTCCTTCCACTCGGTCATGTCGGTAATGAGGATGAACCTCCTCATCGACCCTCCGTACTCGACCGCCGACATCCGCGCCTCGACGAACCGTTCCGAACCGTCCTTTCTCCTGATCCGGGCCGAGACCACCGACGGCATCCCCCCGGCCTGTGGGTTTTCCTTCATGGCAGCGAGGACCTTCTTCCGTTCCTCAGGAGCGAGCAGGTCGATCGTGTTCATGCCATGGAGCTCTTCCGGCGGATACCCGAGGATCTCGGACACCTTGCGGTTGACAAACAGGATCGAGTTCCCCTCGCACACGATGAGCCCGTCCTGGATATTCTCGGCGATCCCCCGGAACATCTCCTCACGTTCCCTGACCTGTCCGATTGCCCGGACGTTCTCGGTGATGTCCATCATGGCCACGATCGTGCCGGGGGTGTCGTCCTCAAACCGGGTGGGAAAAATCCGTGCCCCGAAATACTGCCCTTCCCCCCGTTCAAGCCTGATCTCCTTGATCTGGTCTGACACCTCGGACGACTCAAGGAGCCCTGCCACCATTTCCTGGACGGCAGGGTCCGGGATCGGGAGATACTCGGGCTTCCGCCCGATAACGGCGTCCCGGGCCATCCCGAGCAGTTCGAGGAACCGTTCGTTGACCTGTACTATTCGATGTTCAGCATCGAGCGCCATGATAAGGCCGAACGACGACCCGAACAACTCGGCTATGGGGATGCGCCTGGCCAGGGAGAACACCTTCGCCATGCCGAAGGTCCGCATCTCGACCGCACCGGATGCCCGGAGCGTATCAAGATACCTGCCGACGGAGTGCTTGTTCCTCGAAAGGGCTGCCGCTATCTCCGTCACGGTCATCCCCTGCGGGTTCTGCTTGAGGATATCCTTGATTGCGGATACTTCAACGGAACACCGGCTCATGGTAGTCAATGAGCGTGCGTGACAATTAAATGTATCTGATATACACTACAATTGTATGTCGAAATTATGTGTTAGATGTATTTGTAACATATAACAAGAAATCTTTTATACCAAGAAGCTGACCTCATATGAACATATGAAAACGAGTGCGTCCCCCCATCCCCGAAGGGGTGGAATATACAAGCTGATTGCCATGGCACTCATGATCGGCGTCCTGGTCTCACCAGCACTGGCCGGCATCAAGTACATGGCGGGCGAACCGGAGCTCTCTGCCACGGTACAGGGCTCAAACGAACTGTCCCCGGGAAAAGAAGCGACCATCACCGTCCTCATCCAGAATACCGGCGTCAACCAGTTCAAGTTCGCAGGTTCCGGTATCGTCGACAGGGACGATTTGCCGAACACGGCGAAAAACGTGATAGCCTCTCTGGAATCGGGTGAATCCCCCTTCCTCATCAAGACCGAACCCCAGATGGTCGGCGACATCAAGGCCAGCACCTCGGTCCCAGCCAAATTTACAGTGAAAGTTCCTTCTGATGCAAAGGCGGGCCAGTATACCCTGCCCCTCGGACTGAAGTACAGCTACCTCTGGAATGCAGAGCAGTACGGGCAGGACACCATCGAGTTCTCCTACAAACCGAAGGACATCGCCCTCCAGCTGCCGGTCAACGTCCGCCCTGAGATCAGTATATCTGTCCTTACCGCGGCATCGGACTCGCTGAATGTCGGGAACCAGGGATACCTTACGACCAGTGTGGTGAACACAGGGAGCGAGAATGTCTCACGGGCCGTGGTGAAGGTCTCAAGGAACGGGCAGAGCCCGATTGTCCCGGTTGACGGCACGGTTGCCCTCGGGGACTTCCCGGCCGGTTCGTCCAGGGACGTCCGTTTCAAACTCGCCGTTTCTAAGGACGCACAGTCGCAGACCTATCCCGTGGACCTTGCGGTGACCTATGAAAACCGCGAGGGTGACACGCTTACCACCGACCCGGTAACGGTATCAGTACCGGTCGGCGAGAAGGTTGAGTTCAAGGTCGTGACACCGCCCGCATCCATTCACCCCGGTGAAAAGAAGATCATTGAAGTCGGCCTCATGAACACCGGAGGGGCGACCATCTACCGCGGCCAGGCCCGGATCACGGCGACCGACCCGTTCACGAGCGAGGACGACACCTCCTACATCGGCGACCTCGCCCCGGGAGAAACAAAGACGGCACGCTTCACGTTAAAGGCAGATGGCTCCGCGACCATCAAGGACTACAGCCTTGACGCCGAGGTCAGGTACCGCGATGCCCTGGGCACCTCGGTCGTCTCGGATTCCATCACGGTCCCCGTAACGGTCGAGCCTTCAACCGGGATCAGCCCCATCATCCTCGGCCTCGTCGGGGTTGTCGCAATAGCCGGCGGGTATGCCTTCATGATCAGGAGAAAGAAACAGGCCTCCAATGAGTAACGGGCCCTGAATACCCATTTTTATACTACTGAAAAGGACAGGCAGCACCACCATGGCAGTATTTGAGTCCATAGCGAATGTCGTGGTAGCCCGCCCGAAACTGGTAGCGATCGCCATACTGCTGGCTATTGCGGTATCACTCTTCGGGATGACTGCCGTGACCATGGAAACCGGGTCTGGTACGTACCTGGACAAGGGCACCGCCCAGGGTGTCCTCTTCGATAAGTATGAACGTACATTCCAGTCTGACAACATCATCCTCCTTATCGAGGGCGGGAACATCGCCAGCCCCGAGGTGGTCAGGTACCTTGACCAGCTCGAAACGTCCATCAGGGACCAGCCCTATGTTGCATCATTCAATTGTTTTGCCGATGTGCTCAGGGACGGGAATGGTCAGCTTCCGGGCACGCAGGCAGAAATAGATGCAAAAGTACAGGGCCTACCGGCAAAAGCCATCTCCCTGTACCTCCCCACCCAGGAGATGACCCTCGCCTCCATAGGCCTTGAACAGGGCATATCGGACACGGCAGGTCAGAAGGCGCTCAATTCCGTAAAGAGCACGGTCGATGCCTCCAGTCCCCCCCCGGGTGTAACCGTTTCCGTTACCGGGTCAACGGCATTCCAGCAGGAGATGAGCGCCGAGATGGGGGCGTCCTCGATGACACTCATCATGGCCGCCATGGTCTTCATGGTCATCACCATGGGCATCCTGTTCGGGTACGTGAGCCACCGTTTCCTCCCGGTGCTTATCGTTGCGATCGGGCTCCTCTTCACCTTCGGGGTGATGGGGCTGGCCGGGATCAGGATCAACATGGCCGTCATCGGTGCTTTCCCGGTCCTCATAGGTCTCGGGATCGATTACGCCATCCAGTTCCATTCGAGACTTGAGGAGGAGGCACGGAAATCAAGTCTTGCAGAAGCGGTCCGGACCACTATAATACGGACCGGTCCCGCGGTCTTCTATGCGATGGTCGCGACGTCCATGGGGTTCCTGGCGATGTTCATCTCGGACGTCCCCATGATCAGGTCCTTCGGCCTGGTATCCATGCTGGGTATCAGCCTCTGTTATGTCGCGTCTCTCCTGGCCATCCCGACGATCGCCCTTCTCATCCAGTACAAACCGAGGGCGGTTGTCAACACCGGTTTCTGGGCGCTGTACGAAGGCGTCCTGTCGAACACCGCGGCAAAAATCGCCAGAAATCCTGCCCCCATCCTTCTCGTTGCGGGCCTCGTGGCGGTCGGGGGCATCTATGCTGACGGGCTCATCCCGATCGATACGGATGAGAATGCCTTCGTCCCGTCTGACATGCCCGCTCTTCTGAGCATTAACAAGGTTACCGACGCAATCGGGTCTACTGACACCTTTCCCATCTATATCGCCGGGTCGGGCGTTACCTCACCGGAAGCGATCCAATGGATGATCGGGTTCGGTGAGGCCGAACAACGACGCCACGACGAGATCATCGGCGTCACGAGTATCGCGTCCCTCATCAGGGACTACAACGGCGGCGTGATCCCCATGAACCAGGCCGGGATAGACGAAGCCCTCGGACGCATCCCTGACTCAGTCAAGGGGAGGTACCTCGCGGGCCCGAACGATGCCGTCTTAGAGTTCACCACGAAGGACATGGAAATGTCCGAGAGCGCGGACTTCAAGGACGCCGTCAACCTCGACCTTGCATCCGACCAGCCACCCGTGTCCATCACGGCAACCGTCACGGGAAACGCGGACCTCTTCACATCACTCATCAACAACCTCTCGAAGAGCAAGGAGATGATGACGTATACCGGGTTCGTACTCATTTTCCTGGTCCTCCTCCTCATCTACCGCCGCCCCACGGCAGCCTCCCCCATCATCCCGATCATTCTCGTGGTAGGATGGAATGCGGTCGCAATGATTGCCCTCGGCATCAACTATACCCCGCTTACCGCAACACTCGGGTCCATGACGATAGGGGTCGCTGCGGAATACACCATCCTCGTCATGGAACGGTACCTGGAGGAGCGGGAAACAACCGAAGACCCTGTCGAGGCGATCCGCATGAGCGTACGCCGCATAGGGTCCGCCATCACGGTATCGGGCCTTGCAACGTTCTTCGGGTTCTCTGCCCTGATCCTCTCGAGTTTCAACATCATCAGCAACTTCGGGCTCTCGACCATTGTCGCGGTGGGTTTCTCGCTGCTCTCGGCAATCCTCATCATGCCTGCGGTCATCCCGATCGTCGACCATGCATCCACCTGGATAAAAGCCCGCCTCCCGTCCAGAAAGTGCACCCCCGCATAGGGGAAAAGAAACGGGACACGGGGGCCCTCCTTTTTTTCCACCTCAGTCCTTTACAAAATACCTCCTGCCCCTCCAAATCCATGCCCCCGTGATGCGGGCCATAGGATTGATCCGGATACCCCGTGAAGAGACTCCCGGCATCCCCCACGGACCTAAAAATACCGCGCAGAGTGTTTTTTCGCAACTGAGGTCATCTGATTTATGATTGCTGCTGAAATCGGGCTGATCAGGATCAGATGGTGCTGCCATGCGCTTTCCCTTCCCTCACTATCACGGGTAGGTCCCGGGCCAGGTCGGGACAGGTGAAAAAAGTCCTGGCAGGGGCCCTGGAAACATGAAACACCCATGGTACCACGAGTATGCCTGCAAAATCGGGACAGCCGGTAAACACGGTTTTCGCAGGAGACCCGAGGTACCGTACCGGTCAAAACGGGAATATTGATATATGGGACATGCATACATTTAGAGGCGCAAAGGGGCGCATGAAGGGCCGGAGCAGGAGAAACGGCTTCAGTCCGGAGGCCCCGGCATATGGTTCCCGTGCATGCACGAAAGAGGGTGCATGGCGGGGAGAGGATATTTTTCAGGCATCGGGACGGGCTGAGAACAGTCCATGACCGACCCGGAAGATATCTTGATAAGGCATCAGGGACAACATAAGTAACCCTGTGATGGAGAACCGACGAGACCGGCCATGAGCCGGGTTGGTTCTGACGGAGATACTGGCAATATGGACATTCGTCCAAGTGTACCGCCGACCTTTAAGCGAAGCGAAGTGTGCTGAAAAGAATTCTGGTTGATCCTGCCAGAGGCCACTGCTATCGGGGTTCGATTAAGCCAT
>CAZGXZ010000146.1:0-6680 GCA_964530035.1 uncultured Methanoregulaceae archaeon | reverse complement strand
GACGTACAGGAACGGGACCTTCCCGATTATCGCGTCCGGGAGGCACTGCTCCGACAGGGCGACCGACTTCCCGGGGAGGAACTCGAGGGTGCCGTGGGTGCCGACATGGACAATCACGTCGGCCCCGAACACTTCGGTCAGGTACCGGTACGTTGCGAGGTAGTGGTGGGGGGGCGGGGTCTCAGGGTCATGCAGGATCCTGCAGACCTCCCCGTCGCAGCGGGAGCCGGCGCACCCCCTCTTGGGCTGGGTGCAGACGACGGCGTTCCCGAACGACACGCCGGTGATGACCAGCTCCCCGTCGTGGACCATGGCGGCCGGGACGCCGTCCCGGGCATGTCCCGGCGGCTCACCCCATACCGACACGATCTTCTCCCTGAGGGCAGGGTGCAGGTCGGAGAACCAGGCACGGTACTGCCCGACCGGCACCTTCCCGAGCGCTCCTCCCTGTGCGACGATCTCGCCGACCGAGGTCCACCGGAACTCTGACACGGCCTTCCGGTCCATGATGGTGCTGATGAGCTCTTTGCCATCGGCCGGCGGGGTGACGGAGTAGCCCTGACCGGCGAGGGCCTGTAATATCCTCGCGACGCTCTCCGGGGCGTCCAGGTGTGCCGCCGACCCGACGGTCGCCTCGAGGGCCGCACAGGGCGAGTTGTTCAGGATGATGGCGACCTTTTTCGTGGCGTTCGGCTTCGAGCGCAGCGAAACCCAGTTGAGGGCGCGGGCGACGATCCGCCTGACCCGGTCGTCGATGGGGACGTGCCACTCGGTGTCCCCGGCCCCTGGCCCCCCGGGTGCGGCTGCACCGGCCGGGAGCATCTCGATCATGCCCTGGAACTCGGGGACGACCACCGACCACCCGATCTCACTGCTCTTCATGCCGTCATGGGACTCCTCCCACGCGGCCTGGTCACGGTGGTACAGCATGAGCGGGTGGAAGACCGGGACGTCCAGGTCCTTTAAGCTCTGCACCGCCCCTTCCGGTGTTGCCGCGAGGGTGATGGACTGGAGGTTGACCAGGGCGTCGACCCGGCCCCTGAAGTATTTTTCAATGACCTCGTTGCCGGGCAGCGCACCGGCCTCCCGGTCCCCGGTCCCGATGCAGAACACGGGGATCACGTTGGCATACTGCTCGGTCTCCCGGACGAATGCGTCCACCACTTTCAGGTCACCGCTGACCCAGTACAGGCGGTAGAAGAAGAGCCCGATGGTCGGCCGGTCCTTCGGCTGGTACCAGGCGAAATACTCCTCCGTCGAGCCGAAGACGGTGTCAGCCCGCGGGTGGTAGATGCCGTCCCACCGGGTCTCGAGCGGCGGTGAGGTCACGACCGGCTGGTGAAGGACGGTCGCCAGGAGGTACCCGACCATCCTGCTGATGTTTTCCTGTCCCCCGTAGACGAAGTAGGCGTTGATCGTGGCAGTGACCTCGAGCGGCACGGTGGACAGTGCCCAGTGGGCCTGGTCGTACCCGAACGAGACGACGGGGACGCCCTTTCTAAGGAGCGGGACGAGCTCGTCCCAGTACGGGTCCTGGGACGGGTGGAACAGGACAAGGTCGGCCGTGGCCGCCTCGTCGACGAAGCGGCGCAGCTCGGCGGGTTCCACGAGGTCGTAGGTCGTCCGGCAGTAGAGGTCGATGCCAAGGGACCGGGCGGCCTCCTGGAGGAGCGGTGACTCGCTCCCCCAGACCGTGGCGGCGATCTTCATGCCCGGGCCCTCCCGCCCGTCTCACGCAGGGCGATCACGTACAGGAACTCCGCGTCCCTCCGCACCACCGACTCGACCCCGTACACCTCCCTGATGATCTCCTCGTTCAGGACCTCCGGGGGCGGCCCCTCGATATGGATCTTCCCGTCCTTTAAGAGCACCAGGCGGTCACAGTACCGGGACGCGAGGTTGAGGTCGTGGATGGCGATGATCACCGCGATCCCGTGGTCGCTCGCCAGGGAGCGGATCACCTCCATGACCCCGATCTGGTGCCGCAGGTCAAGGGCGCTCGTCGGTTCGTCGAGGAGGAGGACCGACGGCTCCTGGCAGAGCGCCCGGGCGATCAGGACCTTCTGGCGCTCACCCCCGCTCGTCTCGAAAAAGTCCCGGAAGGCGAAGGGTTCCAGGCCGAGGAGGCCGAGGACCTCGTGGACCTTGCGGATGTCCGGGTCCTGGACCCCGAACCTGATGTGCGGGCTCCGGCCCATGAGGACGACGTCAAAGATGGTCGCTGCCGGCCTGCCGGCGACCCCCTGCGGGACGTAGCCCATCTGCCTGGCGAGTTCGCGCCGGTCCATCGCGGCGGTGTCCTTTCCGTCGATAAGGACCGTGCCCGTGGACGGGATGATCCGGTCGATGCACTTGATGAGCGTGGTCTTTCCCGACCCGTTCGGACCGACCAGACCGATGATCTCACCACCGTTTCCTGCAAGGGTGATGTCCTGTAAAACCTTCCTCGACGGGTAGGTGAAGCTGACCCCCCGCACGGTCAAAGTTACCAAAATTCCTGCCTCCTTTTCATGAACAGATAGGTGAAAAACGGGATGCCGATGAACGCCGTGATGATGCCGACCGGGACGACCTCGCCCGGGATGATGACCCGGGAGATGGCGTCAGAGCCCGAGAGGAGGACGGCTCCGGTCAGGCCGGCGGCCGGGATGAGAAACCGGTAGTCCCCGCCGATGGCCATGCGGGTGATGTGGGGGGCGACCAGCCCGATGAACCCGATGGTCCCGGTGAAGCTGATGACCGCGGCCGTGATGAGCGAGACGGCGAGCATCAGGACCGTCCGTACCCGGTCCACCCGGACCCCGAGGCTCGTCGCGACCTCGTCGCCCTCGGTGATCGCATTGATGTCCCAGGACTTTAAGAGGATGTACGGGAGGGTGACCGCGAGGATGACGAGGAGGATCGCGAGGCTCTCCCACGTCGTCCTGTTCAGGCTCCCGAACGCCCAGAACACGATCTCCTGGTTCTGCTCCGCCGTCCCGAAGAACTGAAGGAACGAGGTCATCGCCGAGAAGAGGTACATGAGCATGATCCCCGCAAGGACCATCGTCTCCGCGGTCATGCCGCGTGCCTTTGCGAGGGCGTAGATCCCGAAGGACGCAAGCAGGGTGAATATAAAGGCGTTGATGACGACGAGGTCGCGGCTGTTCGCGAAGCCGATGCCAAGGATGATGGCAAGCGACGCCCCGAACGATGCCGCCGAGGCGATCCCGAGCGTGAACGGGCTTGCAAGCGGGTTCCGCAGGGTCCCCTGCATCACTGCGCCGCAGACGGCAAGCGCGAACCCGGCTGCCACCCCGAAGAGGACCCGGTGCAGGCGGAGGCCGAAGACGATGGTGTCGCTGAACGGGTCGACCGGGAAGAGGCCGGGGAAGAGGTGGCCGGCGATAACCGTGTAGACCTCGGTGACCGGGAGGCCGGCCGAGCCGATCGTGACCCCGGTCCCGACCAGTGCCACGAGCATGACGAGGAGTCCCGCGATGATGAGGACCTTCCGGTACCTGGCCTTCCCGTACTGGCGGGCCATCTCCCCGTGCAGCCCGGCAGCCGTCGTGCCGTTGTCAGGCTCCTTTCCCTTCAATGATATGTGAACGCCCCCTGCCGGGAGATGGTGACCGGGACCCTCTGGAACCCGGTGAGGTACTGCTGGTGCACGGCCTGGGGGTCGAGGCCGGGGAAGAGGTCAGGGTAGAACCATTTCGCCAGGTAGGCGACGCCGATGAAATGGGACGAGGAGCCGAGGATGTCGCTGTGGACAACATAGACACGGTCTTCTTTCACCGCCGGGAGCTGGTCCCAGCCGGTCCTCGCGAGGAGTTTCTGCTTCACCTCCGCAAATGGCGCAACGTCATTCGTTGTATACCCCCCGACCTTCGTCTCGCCCGCCCCTATCTGCTTGATGATGACCTCCGGGCGGGCCTTGAGGACGGCCTCAGGGTCGATCACCGGGTAGGGGTTGGGGAGGGTCCCGAACAGGTTGTGCCCCCCGGCAAGGACGATCTTCTCGTGGTACCCCGACCCGTTCGCGGCGCTCTTGTACTCGTTCCAGGACTCGAAGTAGACAGGCACCTTCTTCTCTTCGGGCATCTTCGAAACGGCGTCGGCTATGGGGCCCATCACCGAGAGGTAGAACCGGGTGAACCGTTCGCCGTCTGCCTGGTGGTTGAAGATTTCGGCGATTTTACCGACTTCCTCCATGTAGGTGTCCGGCTTGAAGCATTCGAACCGGTACACCTCCGTCCCGGGCAGGTACTGGTGGACCTGCGCTTCTATGGCGTCACAGTCCTTCTTGCTCGTGTTCGCGTAGAGGAAGACCGCGTCGGGCCTGAGGGAGACCACGGCCTCCATCTCCGGGGCCCAGACCGAACCGACCGTTGCCGTACCCTTCAGCTCGGGGTAGAAGACCGGGTCCTCGAGGAAGTACTTCGAGACCCCGATGACCCGGTCATGGCTGACATTCAGGGACCGGAGGGTCTCGTAGGTCGAGCCGTCAAAGACGATGACCCGTCCCGGCGGGCGGTAGACGACATGGACGTTCCCGGCCGAGTCGACGACCCTCGCCGGGGTGCCGTTCCGGTACGAGACGACGTAGGAGGCATCCGCGAGGTCCACGGTTGCATAGGGGGACGCCCGGTTGTTTCCGAGGCGGACCAGGTGGTCGAGGACTGCGGAATCGAGTTCCGCTGCCGTGATGCGGCCGTCACCGCTGGTATCGACCAGCATGGGGCCGGAATGGGGGACGGCGGCCTGCTCCGCCACGCTGACCTGGGGTATGAGCAGGACGAGGGCCAGGATGCCTGCAAGGGCGAGGACATGCCGGCTGTTCATGGCCGGACCACCTCCTTTCGTCCCAGGCAGAGGACGCACAGGGCGAGACCGAGGGATGCCAGCATGACCGTCACGGAAAAGCCTGGGGACGTTTTCGTCTGTACCGGTGCCGGTCCCTGTCCCGGGGCCCCGCCCAGGACCGTCCCGTTCGTCATCGTTGCATAGTCCTCCCAGAACCCCGATACCGTCCCTTCAGGGTGGCCGCCGGTTGTTACCACGTACGTTATGGGTGCGGAGTCCCTGACCCTGACCGCGACCGTTTTCCCATCATTTTTGACCCGTCCCATCTCGCCTGACCGTTTGAACTGCCACCCGTCGGGCAGGACCTCTGCGACGCCTCCGTCCACGAGGCCCTGCACCGTGAGGGTGATGGTTGCATCGCCGGTTGACGGGTCGACCACGACACTGCGGGTCACTTCCGCGGCGGTTGCCGGTGACCCGAGGAGGACTGCGGCGATGAGGACGGATGCCAGGAGCATGGCTGGCAGGAATGCCCGCCGGGGGGATGCCGGCAGGGAGGGTGGTGTGAAAGGCATGCGGGGTCTCCTGAAATGATACTACAAGTTGTACAGTATCGTCCACGAATGAGATAAAAGATTTTGTTTAGCATGATTTCGTGCTAATAATTTTTTTTAGCGTAAGAATAAAGTGAGGAGACGGGCCCATCACCCGGGCCCCGGGTTTACCTTGAGGACGTGCAACGGTCGGCAAAGAGAACGATGGTACTGTCGCGTGAATGGTCGGGACCCTTCCCGGCGGCGGCATGGTACTGCTTGTTGCCCGCATCCCTGACTGGTGGTTCCGGAAGGGTACCCAGGTGTACTGTACTGGATGAGTGTATAAAAATTACTATTTTGTTTTACTCATTGTTACCATTTTGTATGATATTATGACCTATCTCCTATGTACCCACTTTAACCATGGCGGGGTGGAGGCCCCGGTATTACAGCAACCACTCCCTGTCTGCTTACTCTCGTGTCTACCGGCATCCTGATTATTGTATAGTATAATAGTAATTATTCATACGAAAAATTAAAAAGGTATTTCCTTGCCGGTCTGACCGTAATGGACCCTGACATTGCGGATGAAAGGAAATCCCCCTGGTATTCAGCATGGACATGGTATGCATTATCCCGGGAATACTATGGTGCAGCGTCTCTGGATGAGGATATGCGGGTGCCTCTGTACTGTCTGCCTGCTGGCGTTTCCTGTCATATCCGACCTTATCATACCTGCAACAACCCACGTCTTTTTCGAGAAGGACGGGGCACCGTACAACGGGACCGTGCATTACTCGGTCAACTGCTACGGGTATACCCCATCATATCCCCCGGTCACCCGGTCCCCGGATTCGTATGAACCGGACCTGGTCTTCCATTATTCCGCACAGTGCACCAGGTACGGCTGCCCCGTTTACGAGCCGTATTACATGCAGTACACCCATATTGACTGGTGCGATCTCGAAGGAGAGGCTGATAACCAGGCATTCTGGGTCCAAAATTTTTCAACGCGCCCGTATTCCCGCTGCTACACGGTACCGGACAGGACGGCAGTCCCGGCGGGTACCTGGGAAGACTATTATTACATCTCTCCGGAATACCGTGCATGCCGCCAGTCCAGGGATTTGCATTCAGGAAAGGTCTGGATCGACCGGAGGACCTTTTCAGATACCGCAACCAGCGGAGGGACACTGCTGCTCCTACCGGGCAGGGCCCCCCTTTACTCTCCTTCCGGGCTGGACCCACTCGTTATCAACAAGACGGATCTCTCGATGGATCCCGGGGAATACCTGCGGTTCCTGGAGACCTGCGATCCCGGGACCGATCCGAAATGCCCGGGATGGGTCGTCAACG
>CAZGXZ010000145.1:0-6686 GCA_964530035.1 uncultured Methanoregulaceae archaeon | reverse complement strand
TCTTTCTCTGCATCAGGAAGTAGGCCGCACCGGCGATGATGGCGAGGACCACAACCCCCCCGGCGATGAGCCAGGTCATGTTGATCCCGGCAGGTTCAGGCGGCTTTGCCACCGGCGTCATCGCCGCGCTGATTTGAACGATTTGACCCGGTTTCAAGGTACCAGACGAGGAATAAGGTTCGTAACCATCGAGTTTGAGTTGAACCGTGTAGGTCTTCGAGGGGTCAATCTGGACATTTTCAAAAGAAATCGGTGTGATCCCCACATAAGCGTTGTTGACATAGACATTGGCCCCGCTTGGCTGCGAGGTGATCTCGACACTGGCAGTTGTAGGGGCGGTTGATGATGGCTGGAGGGTGGCAGATACCTTCGAAGTGCTTCCTGCTGCGATAGTCGTGGTGGTCGAATAGTCCTGGTACCCTGATTTCTTCAGCACGGTCGTATAGGTCCCCGGGTTCAGGTCGGTGACGTACAACGGCCCTGAAGAGGTGGTCTCGCCCTGGTAGTCACTGTTGAGATAGACCGAGGCACCGGAAGGCGACGACGTGACCTCGAGGTCACCGGTCTTCGGGCTCGAGACCGGAGTCAGGGTGACGCTCAGGTAGGTGATCTGCCCGCCGTTCACGATGGACGTGGTCTGGTAGGTCTGGTACCCGGATTTCTTGAGGGTGACCGTATGGGCACCGGCGACGAGGTTGCTGACGATCTGGTTCGTGAGTCCCTGGTAGATAGAGTCCACGTAGAGACTGGCCGACACGGGAGTCGAGGAAACCGAGATCGACCCGGTCTGCTGGGACCTGGAAAGAGGGGCAAACACGTTCGTGGTCTGGCCGGAACTCACGAGGACGCTGTTCGAGTAGGTCGTGTAGCCAGGCTGGGAGACCTGGATGTTGTGCCACCCCGCACTGACCGTGTTGAATGTCCCCGGCGTGTACAGCTGGTCATACCCGTTGTCAAGGACCGCTGATGCCCCTGAAGGACTGGAAGTCACGTAGATGTTCCCGTACTGTTCGACCGGGACCAGGTTGGCCACGACGTTGATCGTCTGTCCGGACTGAGGGTTGCCGGGATACGACTGGCTCCAGGTCTGGTACCCGGATTTTGTCACCGTGATAGTATGCCCGGGGGTCCCGGATGTGCTGACTGATATGGTGACCGGGGTCGAGCCGTACATCGTCCCGTCAAAGGTCACGCTGCCTCCTCCCGGGTTTGAGGTCACATGGTAATACCCCTTCTCGCCCCCCGGGGGTGCCGGGGTGGTCGCTACGGGGACAAGGACCGCGTTGACCGCTACGTGCTGTCCTGCCTGCGGGTTGCCGGGATAGGTCTTGCTCCAGGCCTGGTACCCGGACTTGGTCACTTCAATCGTGTGGCCGGGCGTCCCGGTGGAATACACGGATGCGGTCGTCGGAGTCGTCCCCGCCGTCTTCCCGTCCAAGGTAACAGATGCCCCGCTCGGGCTTGACGTGATATCATAATACCCGACATCTCCCCCTATGGGCTGTGAGATGCCGACCGAGTCGTCCGCTGCCGATACGAGACCGATCAGCAGGGCTGCAATAATCAGTACCACAAATAAGGTTCTCTTCATGAAACTCATCCCTGATGTTATGGCTTCTTGCTGTTTCTTAAAAAAGGGATCGGGTTGTGGCCATCCGGGGCATTTCACATCAGGGTGTTTTTTCCGGAAAAAATGACCTTTGGCTGGGGAATGGAACTTTATAGTTCCTCTGTGTCGGAAAAGACCTCGTTCAATTCTGAAAGGTTGTTCAATTTCAGGAGGGAAGGGAGGTTGAGGCCTACCGAGTACGTGGGAAACAGCTTGAACATCTGTCTCCTGCTGATCGCATAGAGGGCGGTTTCCTTGAGAAGGACCAGGTGTTCCTTCATGGGGGGGGCCTTGTCTGCACCCTGGTTCGATGCTGACTGCAATTCTTTTTCTGCGATGTGCAGTCTCTGCAACAGGCTGTCACACATGTCCCTCCCGATCTTCAGGCTGAGGACATGCTGCAGGAACTGCATGATGATGACCTGGCTCACGAGGAGCAGGAAGACCCACAGGTGGGTCCTGACCTTGACAAATTCCGATACATCGACGAAGTTGTTCATCGTGTACCCGGGAAGCAGGATTGCCACGAGAAGCAGGATGACGATGATGGTCCCGACAACGACCAGGACGACGGCGAGGATGGCAAAAAAAAGGAGACTCTTGTTCCTTTTCCCCTTTTGGTCCTTGAAATACAGTGCAAATTTGAAAATATAGTTCCTGAAGAAGAAGATTTCGACGTAGAAGAGAATGATCCCAAGACCCTGGATGAAGACGAGCCGGGATGTTTCAAAGGGAATGATCCCGGTTATACCGAGATAGACTGAGTAGAGGATGGAGAGACTGTAGATGCAGAGCATTCCCACTGTCATCGGAAGAAGGCTTAAGATAAAGAACCGGAGGAACAGCCTTAAACCAACCTTCTTGTTCCTGAATACCTGGATATTCTTCGCCCAGGTCACGATCGATTCCTTGTCATGAGTTTCTTTAGGCCCTCCGCGGCTTTGGAGGAAGTACCTGAAGGGGAAGAGAAGCAGAGGGAGCAGGGGGTAGAAGAGATAAAAATACAGGCTTGATGAGATCCATATCAGGAAATAACTGGTAGTGTACGCGATCAATCCCCATATGTTCAGCCCGACGGCCAGGATGAGCGCAACAATTGCCGCCCAGCCCAGCTTTTCACTGAGGATTCCCTGTTTTATCTTCGATAGTCGGGCTATTTCATCCTGTACCTGGTCGAGGACGGTACCTGAAGATGTTGTTATGGAAATCGGGGGTGCATCAGTCAAAGCCTGTCTTCCTCCATCACCTGTCTGAAGGGATGTTTGTCTATTTATACCATCCTTGTTTGCTTTCGTTCGGCTTAACCAACTTTATTTCAGCCCCTGATATGGATTGGCCTGGAATGGAGAATGATTTCATTGCTCATGGTCAGTACTTCATCCCCGGGATGAAGGTACTCATGGAAGAACCAGGTCCCTTCGAAGAAGTAATAATCCCTGCGATTCAAGCGTGGTCCATGGATGAGAAGGAAGACACAGGGAAGTGTCGGAAGACACCCTCGGCAGGAGAGGATGCTACACGTCTGTGCCCGGTTTTTCCCGTTGACAACGGAGCCCTCCTTGTCGGACTCGGCCTTTTCATGATCCTGCTCCCCATCGTTCCGGTCATCATTGGCATCCCCCAGGTGATGCCGCCGTTCATGGGGGTTCTGATTGGCCTTTTCGGAGCGGCTTTGGTTTGGAAAGGGATGATACAATAATACCTGTTATGAAACGGTCTGTTCCTGATTCTCCTATGAAAAACCATTTTTTAAAAAAAGGAACCGTAGAGTAGTCTTTCCCCCTTTTTTCATGATTGGTCCCGGCACTCAATAAATCCACAACCACTCACAGTCCGCTGCCGATCCTCCGGACCTCCCTGACGAGGAGGTCGAAGTCCTCGTACCGGCTCCGGTGGTTCGTGATGGCGACGTGGAGGTATTTCCTGCCCCGGACCGTTACGGTGGAGGGGACGGCTATGCCCTGCTCCTGGAGTTCCACCTCGATCCGCTTGTTCAATTCATCCAACTGCTCATCCGTGAGGCCGGGCCGGACATACCGGAAGTTGACGATGTTCAGCGAGACTGGGAGCGCCAGTTCGAGGTCGGGGGCTTCTTCGACGAGGTGTCCCAGGTAATGCGCCTGTTCGATGTTCTGCCTGATGAGCCGGCGGTATTTGTCCGTCCCCTGCTCCTTGAACGTCATCCACGCCTTGAGTGCTGAAAAGCCCCTTGACAACTCGAAGCCGTAATCGGAGAGCCAGGGCACGTCTACCCCGGTCAGCCCCCGGTCCCCTTCTCCATGGGCGAGGTAGGTAGGTGTCAGCGAGAAAGCCTTCCGGTGGTGCTCCGGGTTCCTGATGAGGATGCAGCCGATTGGGTATGACAGGTACATCCACTTGTGGAGGTCGAAGGCGAGCGAGTCGGCACGCTCCATTCCCGACACCAGGTGGCTGTACCCCGGGGCGATGGCAGCCCAGGCCCCGAAGGCCCCATCGACATGGAACCAGCACGTTTCGGCCGCACAGATGTCGGTGATCGTGTTAAGGTCGTCGATGGCCGCGGTGTTCGTGGTCCCGGCGGCCCCGACGATGCAGATGGGTTTCAGCCCGGCCGTACGGTCGTCCCTGACCATGTTGATCAGGGCTTCGGTATCCATCTCCAGGGAGTCGTTCACCGGGACCCGGCGGAGCGCCCTGCTCCCGAACCCGAGGAGCTCAACGGCCTTCTGGACCGAGGAGTGGGCCTCGTCCGAGCAGTAGACGGTCATGCTTTCCATGAGGCCCTGCATCCCGTTGTTCCTGATGTCAGCTCCGGCCATCGTGTTCCGTGCGACCGCAAGGCCGATCAGGTTCGAGGCGGAACAGCCGCTCGTGAGGAGCCCGGTGGCACCGGGCGGAAACCCGAGGAGCGTTTTGCACCAGTCAAGGACCTGTATCTCGACGTAGTTGTTGGCCATGTAGGAAAAGGAGCCGCTGACCGCATCGGTCGATGACGCAAGCATCTCTGCGAGCATCCCCATCACCGTCCCGGACCCGGCGACCCAGCCCCAGAACCGGGGGTGGTGGTTGCCGAGCTGGTAGGGCCGGACCCTCTCGAGATACTCGCGGTAGACTTCGCCCGGGGGTTCCGGCCCCGCCGGGGGCGGTCCGTTGAAGGATGCCTTTACCTCCGGCGGAGCGTGTGTCCAGACGGGACGGTCCCGCAGGGCTATAAGATGGTCCATGACATCATCGACCATCCGGTGGCCCAGGGCACGCATCTCCTCCCAGTCGTCTGGGTCAAGGTTTTCATCATTGAGTGTCCTGTTCAGGTTTTTCATGGTATCTTCATCCTCGGACGGTCTGATTCATCCCTTGCTTTCAGGGAGGAATGAATGCGGTTCCGTGGGAGGGCATGATAAAAGAGGTTTATGAAACGGTCCCGGGATCATGGCAGCTTCCCGGGGGAGGGAATCCCTGATCAGGGCCATTCCTGCTTCGTGGTAAAGCGTGGGTTCCGTGCTTCCCGGAGCAGTGAGAGAAATTCCGGTACGGATCCGCCTGTCGGAACAGGCAGAAGGTTTATTTCCCGTAATCGATGATCTTTCCGTCGCGGAGCTTGATGATCCGGTGGAAATACTCCTTGTGCCATTCCTCGTGCGAGACCATGACAATCGTCTGCTTCATTTCGTCGTTGATCTCCCTGAACAATTCGAGCACCATGCGTGAGTTTTCCGTGTCGAGGTTTGCACAGGGCTCATCGGCGAACAGGATGTCGGGCTTGTTGACTATCGCCCGGGCAATCGCTACCCGTTGCTGCTGGCCGCCTGAAAGTTCCTTCTGGAGGTGGCAGCAGCGGTCGGCAATACCGATCCGTTCGAGGATCTCTGTTGTGGAGCGGGCGATCTCCTCCTCGTTCCTGTCCAGCCTGAGCATGGCCGGCAGGCTTACGTTTTCGCTGACCGTCAGTTCCGGGACAAGGGCATAGTCCTGGAAGACGTATCCCAGCTTGTACAGCCGGAACATTGTCTTTTCATAGTCCGTGAGCCTGTTCACGGCAACACCATCGAGCCATATCTGGCCATCCGTCGGTTGGTCGAGGAGGCCGAGCATGTGGAGGAGCGTGGACTTTCCGCTTCCACTGGGTCCCATAATCCCGACAAACTCCCCCTTGTCAATGGTGAGGTCGACTCCGTCCAGTGCCTTCACCTGGACATCACCCATCTGGTAGACCTTCCTGAGATCGGTTGTCCTGATCATGGCATCAGGCCCTCATCGCGGTCTGGATATCCTCACGCGACACCTGGTATGCAGGCACGTAGCCGGCGACGATTGCGGCCGCGAAGAGGATGAGCGAGTTCATGAGGAGGTCCATCGGCGTCAGGTACAGCGTCGCAGACCACTCCGGTGTCACGATCGGGTGAAATGCCATGTAGACGGCGAGGATGGAGGTGATGACCGCCCCGAGCAGGATGCCGAAGACCGCGAGGATGATGACCTGGAAGCCATAGTTATGCATGATGACCTCCTTGTCGACACCGATCGCTTTCATGATCCCGATCTGCTTGCGGCTGTTGATGGTCTTGATCGTGATCACGATGAAGAGCACGATGGTCGTGATGATGATGCTCACGATCAGGGAGACCATGTTGATGATGGCGAAGCTCTGGAGCACCCGTCCCATACCCTTCGAAAGGAGGTCGGCGGTCGTCTGCACTCTTGGCGAAACTCCGTAGCTCTGGAGCATGTCCTTCACGAACTTCTCGGAGTAGCCGGGCTTGACCTTCACGGTGATATAGTCTGCCTTGTCGAGCATGTTTCCCTCGACCTGCTCCATGTCCGTCCACGTCACATAACCCGTGCTGTCTGCGGAGTTCCACCCCGTCTCGTAGATGCCCTTGACCCGGTAGTCCCTCGTAAAACCGTTGCCGTACTCGATCGTGACCGAGTCCCCGACCCGTACCCCACCAAGGGAGGCCTGGAACTCGTCCTCCTCCCTGACCGAAGAGTCACCGGCGACCGTCTTTCCGATGATGATCTCGCCGGTATCTCCTTCCCCGAGGTAGCTGCCCGCGATTATCTTCGAGTACAGCGGGGAGATGTATTTCTCGTCCGTGGG
>CAZGXZ010000144.1:0-6841 GCA_964530035.1 uncultured Methanoregulaceae archaeon | reverse complement strand
TGTTCGGGCCTAGAACCCATATCGCGATGCCAGGCGAGGGGTTTCCTGTTGCCACTCCCTTAATAGTTGAAGTCTGACCCGGGGAAATAACATACGGGTTGATCGAAGCAGTGACATAGGGCATTCCTTTTTTGTAAGGCGCTTCAGCACATGAGGGAGCAGCCATAAAAAACAACAGCAGCAGAACGAGAAGCACGATCAACAGGGAATGGGGCCGGGGCATGTCCATATTTGATTGATCTTTATTGAATCTATTAAAATATCTCCCCCACTAAGGCATGAAGTATTTTCAGTGTATCCAGGAATTTTTTCCGTTTTTTCATCATTGTGCCCTTCATCTCGGTAAACGGTTACTATGCATCCGTGACCCGGAGAACAGGTCAGATCAGATACCGGCCTGGCCAGGCCGTCATCCCTGGTGTATTCCTACGAACGCGTGAAAGGCATGGGCTATTGTTGTTATCCAGATTCTTCACGTTTGAAAACCGCCCTTTATATCAGGTTCCGTGGAAAAGAAAGAAAGGAGGATACCATGACTGAGCAGTCCAATCAGGTAAGGATGACGGGAAAAGAACTTGCGATCGTGCTGGTCATCGCACTTGGCTCCTTCATGGCGGGGTTGGATGCCACCATCGTCAATATCGCCCTTCCCAGTATCGCAAAGTCATTTTCCGTACCTACCGTCGTCGCCTCGTGGGTCCTGAACGCATACCTGATCATCCTTGTAAGCCTGCTCCTTGCCGCTGCAAAAATCGGCGATATTAAAGGCTACAAAAAAATTTTCCTCATTGGTTTTGCAATTTTTACTGCAGGTTCGGCCCTCTGTGGAGTAGCGCCCTCGGTAGAGTCGCTCATCATCTTCAGGATGGTCCAGGCTGTCGGAGGAGCCGTTATTGCCGCACTCGGGTCGGTCATGGTCACAAGCTACCTCGGTAAACAGGTCCGCGGCCAGGCGCTTGGTCTCGTGGCGATGTTTACCATGCTCGGGGTGGCCCTCGGACCGGTAATTGGTGGTTTCCTGACAAGTGCATTCTCATGGAGATTCATCTTTCTCGTGAATATCCCGGTAGGCATCATCGCCCTGCTTGCCGGGGTCTCCATGATACCTCCGAAAAACCCTGTCTCTCCAGGTTCGCGGATGGACCTTGCCGGAGTCGTGCTGGTATTCGTCGCGCTCTCGACACTGGTTATTGGTCTCAATAATATTCAGGGAGGTGAGGTCGGCAACGGCGGGATCTTCCTGGTTATCGCGATAGCGTTTCTAATACTGTTTTACTTCCGCGAAAAGCGTGCAGAAGAACCGCTGATTACCCTTTCCCTCTTCAGGAACACGGCCTACTCTTTTCAGAACATCGCCATCATGCTTCTGCAGGTCGGCCTTGCCGGGGTAATGTTCCTGATGCCCTTTTACCTGGAGATCGTCAAGGAACTCCCGACAGGGACATCAGGTGCTATCCTCCTTGCCCTCCCGGTAGGAAATATCCTGACGGGACCTATAGCAGGCAAAGTATCGGATGTCATAGGGACGAAGAAACCTATCATGCTTGGGTTTTTGGTCATGGTCATCGCTCTTTTCCTTCTCTCGACCCTGTCGGTACGGAGCCACACGGGTGAGGCCGGATTCTACCTCTTCATCCTTGGAGCGGGTGCAGGAATTGCATATGCACCACTCAACAGTGCATTGATGGGAGCCTCCCCTGAGGCCGGACGGGGCATGACTTCAGGCCTTATCAAGATGATGACAAACCTCGGATCAACGCTGGGGATCACGCTCACCCTCCTTGTCATGACAATCAGTCTCGGGCCAAAACTTGCCCATGTATCAGCCCATCTTATCAGACCTGTTGAACTGGTTACAGCATTTGATTCAGCTTTTTTATTCTGCATGGCCCTTCAGGTCATTGCCCTTGCTCTCATGCTGGGTGTTAAGACAGGTGAGAACACTTCAGCAGGAAGGGAGGATGTCTTGCCGAATGCCTGATCACGGCATTATCATTCCCCACTCAAATTTTCGAATACCGGCAATTTTATAACAATTCAAAAGGTGGTACCCTTCAGAAAAATACAGCTGTTTTAACCCTGCCACTCCTAAAAACGTGATTAATGCTCCTTATGAGAGGTATGCTCTAAAAAATATTCTTACCCGTGTCTTTCCTCCGGCTGGTGCTTCCCAAGGTCATGTTCACAGGTTCGCAGCTCACCCGAGCATCCGCCAGGGGTAACCGCGATCCCTCCCTGGCGAACCGATATCTCCATCGCCGTAACCAAAGCATATATCCTGGCTCGTTCAGAGAGAGTCCACCTGTCGAAGACCAGTGACTGGAACGGTTGCCATATGACCACCCAGCTGAAGATTATAAAGACGTTTTTAACCAGTTCGGCAAAGGGTTCACGGGGGAAATGGACAGCAAGAGCTATCCCGCTGAACAGGAAGATACACACCACGGTTGTCAGCCGGAACTCTCTAAGGCCTTCCCGGACGGTAAACTCCATGTCCCTGCGCAGTTCCCTTTCCCTCAGAGTATAATGGGCCCTGATTGCCATGGGGATAGTCCTGCCACGGTCCTGGGTAATATCGGCTGCGGGAAAGACAATTTCAAGTTTTTTTCCTTTCTTAGTTCCCCTGGCGCCTGGGATGCTGTCCACAACCGCCTTGTATATCATTCCCTCAGCCCGTTCCGAAAGTTCCCGGCAATCCTCGGGTGATGGGTCATCAGGGTCGAAGAAATGGGCAATAGTCCTGAAAGAAACCGCTACCGGAGAATCATTCGTCGAATTTACCTTGTCTGGCATCCAACCGTCCTGAACACACGGGTGCTCATGACATTCATTTGGAAGTCATTTATTTTTGTTTCGACTGACCCGGGGGGATCATGTCCCCTGTATTTTCAAGAAGATCACGTAACTCCTCGAAGTCCTCCCTGTTCATCTTTCCCTCGTTAAAAAGGCGGGTGATTTTCCCGATGATCTTCTTTCTTTGAAGGAAAACTGATTTTTCCCTTTCCTTTTCGCGCTCCTCCATGAAACCGGATGCAAGGATGGCCGACGGGAGGGCAAGGACAAGGACTCCCGTGAGGGTGAATAAACCTGCGAGGATCCGGCCGAGAGGTGTGACCGGGATGATATCCCCATACCCGACAGTGGTCACTGTCATCACCGCCCACCACATCGCGGCGGGGATACTTGAAAAAGCATCGGGCTGTACCGGGTTTTCGACAAGGTACAGTATCGTCGAGGAAAACAGGATCACGAAGACCAAAAAGAAGAGCATGATAACGAAGATCTCCTGTTTCCTGATAAGCACCCGGCGGAACAGCGCGAGGGATTTCGAATACCTCGTATACCGTCCGAGTTTGAAGATTGAAACGAGCCGGACGAGGCGGAGCAGGGCGATGTGGGACGGAAACAAAAAGGGAAAGAATACCGGTATGATTGAGATCAGGTCAATGATGAGGTAGAAATGGAGAGCGTACCTCATGCGTTCGTACGTCCTCTTCCGGAAGGTTATGGCATCTGAACATGACCATATCCTGAGAAAGTACTCCACGGTAAAAATACCGAGACATATCGTGATGACGAGGTTGAGAACGGCGAGGTACACTGACCGTATATCAGGAACGGTTATGATGACTACGGCGATGGTGTTAATGACTATCGTTGCGGCGAGGAATACCTGGATCGCCATAGCCCGACGGTCGCCCATCTTTGGGTGGTCTAGGATCTCATTGACCCTCCTCTTGATGGGGTTGTAATCTGTCCTGGGTGGAACCGGGGTGTCCTGCATGGAAATCGGGAAAGACGGCTAGTACTTTTGTTCCATCTCATTCAAGAAAATGACTTTGGCTCAAGGGTTGAGGCATAGTATCGGGTATACGGGATCTCCTTCTGTCTCCAACAGAAAGACTTCCTCATATAGCTGCCTGAATAAGACCTGTTCATTTTCTTTTTGATGGGAATTGTCCTGTATAGGGCCTGTTGCCGTGCTTAGCCATAAGAATTCGTTCGCGTCCTGGTGGGAATCACTCCCTGAAAACAATCAGAAATGTTGGAAAAAGCGATATGGTGAAATTGAATCCAGCCCTTTGACTGGAACTTCCTCAGTGTGCCGTGGTGCCGTCCCTCGGGAACGGGTATTCTTCAGGAACCGTTGAATGATTTCACAATACCGATTAAGTACGCAGGATCTGTTCCCTTCAATAGCAAATTATCATGAATCGTATCGTATACCTCTTACCTTTTATACCTCCTGCCCGCCCAGATCTCGTGTATGCTCACCCGAAGGGCTTCATCACTTGACCTTTTTACTGATTCCGTCAGGATCATGGGTGACGCCACCCTTTGCGGTGTAATGGAGTTCGACAGGAGAATCGATCCTGAAAAGCTTGAAAATGCAGCACAAACCTGTCTCCTTGCACATCCTATCCTTCACAGCAGACTTGTAAGGGGAAACGGGCCGGCCTTCTGGGAATTGGTCAGGGGTGTCCGTGTCCCTCACCTGCATGTCGAAGAGTTCTCAGGTTGTTACCATCACCTTGTCATAGGGCCCGTAGATCCTTACGGGGCTCTCCAGTTCCGTGTACGTCTCCTCCGGGATCGCTCGAGGGATGTAATCATAATCAACCTTGCCCATGCTGCTGCCGATGCAACCGGACTGCATACCCTCATGTACCAGATACTCCAGGAGTACGGTGTTCCCGGGACCGTCACTCCTGCAAAGGGTGGTATTCCCGAGCGTGACACACTCTGGACCCGCAGCCTCGTTAAGGGAGAAATTTCGCTCACTCCTGGAATGATGGTGATCGATCCCCTGTGGCCTGACCCGTTCGGAACGTCGCACTCCCCCTCTACCTACCACCTCACCCGGATCAACCCGGAGATTCTCGGGGCAGTGCGCCGGAATGTGGGGATCCTGGGGGGGAATGTCAACGATGCTGTTATTGCCTCCTATTTCCTTGCAATGAGCGATCTGACACAATATGGCGGTCCGATTGCCGTCTTCTTCCCCGTCAACCTCCGTCAGCACCTTGCGGACGGGTCGCGGCTAATGAGCAACCAGGCGACCAATGTGCATTTTGTCATCGAAAGAAGGTCCGATGAGGGAATGGCGGAAATACTCCCTCGTATTATCAGGGAGACCCTTGCTCTCAAGTCGGGAGGCATAGGTATTCCTGACCAGGTCCGGATGGACTTCTCCTGCGACCCCGAAGGCGTACGCATCCATGAGATGGTCGGAGAAATGGCCGCCCTCCAAAGGGCCGGGCTCGCAGACATCTTTGTTTCGAACCCCGGTATTTTCAAGTTGCCTGAGTGTGACGGGCTGGTGGATGCCTATGTCTGTTATCCCGGAGGCTATATGCCAACGACCTGTTTCATCACCAGTACCTTCAGGGGGAGCATGACCATAACCATGGGGTACCAGGATAGCGAACGGGCAAAGACCGGGACAGGCAGGGCTATGGACCTCTTCGCCCATTACCTCCAGGCCATTGTGGTGTTCCCCTGATCCATTCCTGATTTTTTGCAAGTGCATGTCCGACCCGCCGAAGTGATCGGGTCTTCAAAAAAACGTTCTGCACACGATGGAAGGTCAGAGGACAAGGACAATATGGTAGGTGCAGTGCCAGGGCCGGATGGCCGGGTAAGAGTGAGTGAAGGATCCTGCACATCCTTAAGGGCTGTCCGCTTTCATGCCGTTGGTTCCGCCTGTGTGGATGAGGACATGGTGTCATGACCTGCCGGCTGAATACCCTTGGTAACCGGGAAAAACTTCCCAAGGTTCACGAAGTGCCGGGGTAAGCACACGGGTCTTTTCCAATGAGATCAGCGATTATGATGGTATCAGATGTCTCGTCAGGCTATGTGCCATCCCAGACCGCGGCAAGGATATGCACATTATAAGCCGTATTCCGCACCCGAACCGGCACCTGCTGCCAGGGCGGCCAGCTCTGCCACTTTTTAAAGAGAGTGATTTCACCGAACCCCCCATTTTCACCGGCCAGCGAAGGAACCATACAATACTCCGGCCTCTTAGAAATGGCCGGAAGGATAAAGGGCATGGTCCCGGGAATTCTCATGATGTCTTCAGGGATGGAATCGCCAGGGGACTCTGCATGCGAAAGGAACATCTCCCTAACTTTCCTGTTTTTTTCAACAGGACTGTTCTGTTGAATCTTTGATACTCCTCTCTATCTGGACCGCCTTTTGGTATTGGCAGTCTGGAAATCAAAGGGCTAAACGGGCATGCCGTCAATTCCGGGTATGAATCCTGACTGGATTGCCCGGGGAGTTAACCTGCAGATGACAATGACTTGCCAGGAGGGGCCCTCCCTGTGTCACCCGGTGCATATTGGAAATGGTAAGATAAAAATCGCTGATTTGCGAAAATTCAGGAAATTATGGGCTCTGTTGAGATCCCATAATTGCAGATGATGGAGGTCTCTCCTAATAGGGTAAATAAAATTTAAGAGAGAGAAGATTTTAACGGAACTAAAAAATCATTTTTACGAATAATTCTTCCTTGACTGACATAATCAGCAGGTAATCTGCATGATTGAAGAAATGGGATCTGAAATTTTTCAGGCGTTTTTGAATGCTTCCAGACCGTGCCGAATACCCGTAGCCTCACCTTTCCCGATATCCTGTAAACTTCACCCCTTCAGTGGGGGCATACCCCCAAGCCCCCCGAAAAGATACCCCGCGCCCCCGAAGGGCGCCCCGGCGGCAGTCTCACGGCCATTTAAGAGGGCAAAAACCTCGCCAAGGTCAGATAAAGTGAGAAAAATAAACCCGAATAACAGTTATCAGGAAATCGTCAACGGCTTGCCATGGCTATCGTATGCAG
>CAZGXZ010000143.1:0-6880 GCA_964530035.1 uncultured Methanoregulaceae archaeon | reverse complement strand
AAGCTCCACCTTCCTGATGCTGTCGACGGTAGTCGGACTGACCACGATATCACGTGCTTTTTCAGGAAGCGCTGATTCAAGCCTCCAGTCCACCACGCTTCCGTATTTCTTTCCGGCACTCCGGTCAGACGCGGTCAGGAGCGTGAGGTCAAACCACGGATGATCAGCTAACAGCTCGACAAAACGTTGGCCCACAGCTCCCGTGGCGCCCAGCACTCCCACAGGTATCATATGAAAAAATGTGGAACTGGGAAGTAATTAAATCGTTTGAAATTATTCCATGTGAATTGCCTCTGATGGACAAACATCAACACATGAGGCACAATCCACACAAAGGTCCTTGTCCACCTTGGCTTTTTCCCCAACCATACTGATGGCGGATGCCGGGCATTCGTCGATACAGGTTTCACAGCCGGTACAGATATTTTCATCAACAACAGCAGCCATTGTGTTCCCACATCAGTCAGGTGAAATCCAAAAAAAAGGTTTCGTTTCGACCACTACGGATATCACATGCCAAGCCCGAGGACATCATTCATCCCATACATCCCCGGAGGCTTCCCGACAACCCAGGAAGCGGATGCTAGTGCTCCTTTTGCAAAGACTGACCGGTCATATGCCCGGTGGGAAAGTGAGATCGTTTCAAAGTTACCAGCAAACATCACGCAGTGGTCACCCACGATATCGCCGCCGCGGAGGGCGTGGACCCCGATCTCATTCCCCCGTTCCATCATACCTTCGCGACCGTACATCTTCTTGCGTTCGCCGACCTCTTCCTCGAGGATCTGGAGAATGGTCTTTGCAGTACCGCTTGGCGCGTCCTTCTTATACCTGTGGTGAGCTTCGGTCACCTCGATATCGTAGTCTCCGAGGCGCTTCGCTGCTTCCCTTACCAGGTTCCAGAAAACGTTCATCCCAATGCTGTAATTACTTGAAAGGACCATGGGGACCCTGCCAGAAACGACCTGCCTGATATCCTCCCGCTGGGAATCGGAAAAACCCGTAGTTCCTACGACAAGGGCCGAGCCTGCGCTCGCTGCAACCCGGATATTTTCCACGGCAGCGCTGGCGATGGTAAAATCAATGACTACATCGGGCTTTTTTTCCTTCAGGAAGGAACTCATCCCAGATGCCGGGACAACCGGCATGCCCTGAATGGTCCCCTCCCTGACATCAACTCCCCCGAGAACGGTGAAATTCCCAGATTCTACGGCAAGTCGCCCGATTATTGAGCCCATCCGCCCAAGCGCACCGCAGATGACGATACTAGTGGGCATACGCTGACAAGACCTCACGGAGTTGTGCTGTCTTTTGTGCATCAAGATCGTCCAGGGGGAGTCTGACCGGCCCGCCTGCCATCCCTGCAATTTCGCAGGCCTTTTTGACCGGGATGGGGTTGGTATCGATGAACATCGCCCTGAACAGCGGGGAGAGGGCAAAATGATCAGCGACGGCACGTTTCAGGTCTCCCTTTTCAAATGCCTGGAACATGGAGATCATGGGTTTGGGCACCACGTTGGCGGCAACCGAAATGACCCCTGTCCCTCCAAGCGCCAGGATCGGGAGGGTCAGGTTGTCATCCCCTGAAAGGACTGAAAACTCCTTGTCACGGGTCATTTCAATAACCCGTGAGATTTGGTTGACATCTCCGCTGGCCTCCTTGATGCCTACGATATTTGGGTTATCCGCAAGCTCGGCCACGATATCCGGGAGGACATTCTGACCGGTCCTCCCCGGCACATTGTAGACAATGACGGGAATGTCCACGGCTGCAAGGGACGTGTAGTGCTTGATGAGTCCCGAGCGGTTCGGCTTATTATAGTACGGGCTGATTACCAGTGCTCCGTCTGCGCCGGCATCCTTCGCGGCCTTCGTAAGGCGGAGGGCTTCTGCAGTATTGTTCGACCCCGTGCCGGCTATTACCGGGATTTTGCCGTTTACTTCATCAATGGTGACCTCTATGACCTTCTCATGCTCCTCGAAGCTCAGGGTGGCAGATTCCCCTGTCGACCCGCAGGGGACGATACCATGAATTCCCGAGTCAACCAGTCGTCTGATGTTGGATCTCAACCCATCCGTGTCAAGATCCATTGACGGGTTTCTTAAAAAAGGAGTGATGATAGCGGGGATAACACCCTTAAACATGAATAGGGTTATTTCCGCTTTCCGGTATTTAGTTTTCTGGTAATATAGCCGGCTACCCGGTTCCTTACCCGCTTGCTCTCGATCGTTGTAATTTCCTGGGTCAACGCCTTGTTGTCGTTGAAATCGGTGGAATACCGGTCATCGTAGTTCTTGATGATGTCTGTCCCAATGGATTTGATATACGTCGGTTTGATACCCATGTGTTCCCTTCCATTACAGAGGTGTAGTATGAATGCGCGCTATGGCCTTAATAATCTTCGTCGCAACCTCCCCCGGCTCCTCTCCCAGGAAACGCAGGGAACCTGACATTTCTTGAGTGCCCCTGTTATAAATCACGTCAGGAACACCGTCTTTGCAGCATGAAGCGACTCCCCAGTCCATAGTGCTGATGCCAGGCGGAGTATGACCGCGATCAAACCCTGCCGTTTCATACAGGAGACCCTCGCAGGACTCCAGCAGGTCCTGTGAAAAAACCATTATCCCGATCGCTCGTATCTGCCGGTCAAATCTTGCAATGGTGATAAGGACCCGGGAAATTTCCATGTCAGACCCGAATGCAGGAGTCTGTTGACCACCAGCCTGGCCACCCGGCTTAGTGTCCGGGGCAAGAGAACCGGCTGCGACATCAGAAACATCCAGAGGCCCTTCACGACAGAACCCAATCCTGATAGCGCCCAACGAAAGACAGGCAGGGTCTGCGCTGCGTGAAAGACACCCTATCGTATCAGCAATCCTGGCGAGGATGATTTCGTCTGATTCCTTTCGGTTCATTGTTCACCTTCGCATCCAGCAGGCTTTCGGATGGCAGGAATGGAACGGACCCCTGGGATATCCATATAGGAGGGGGACCTCATACCTTATTCCCATCATGAAACCCTGGATCCTTGATATCATCGCCGGCCTGATCAGCGTGCTTGCCCTCATCGTGTTTCTCATCACGCTTCCCCAGTTCCTCGGGCCTGGAGTCGGTTACCTGGCCTCCCTGGTCGCTTTCCTTGTCGTTATGAGTGCCTGCGGGTGGAAGGTCATCGGGATGGGATACCGGGCTGCCTGAAGAAATTCGTCTTTTTTTAACCTTGTAATAGGTCAGCGGGTGCTGGACTTTTTCACATGTCCTGTCAGGCCTGATGCACAGGCTGTTGGTCTTCATCCATGCACATGAAGGCGCCGTATATTCCGTCCCGCCCCTTCCCGATATGTGTCCTACCTGGTAGGAGGTCCGTTCCTCATCAAAATCGGGCGACCGTCCATACATCCGGATGATCTGTGCGGGGTCCATGCCGATGTTGTTGAGAAAGGCGGTTACTGAAAAACGTCCGGAATGGGTGAGGTTCCTTCCGGCAGCCAGTGCCTCGAGTATCGCAGATATGCACGGGGGATATGCCCCGGTTTCGACAACACCATATTCTTCGAGCATGCGTTCGGATATGGCAGCCTGGATACGTCCCTGCTCTGCCGCAAGGAGGTGGCAGATCCGTTCCGGAACAGGGAGCGGGAGGTGCGACCGTACGAGGACCCGTATCTGTTCTCTCAACAGTTCGTCCTTTTCCCCGGCTGATATCGCCACGATCCCCCGGATGACTGACCTGTTGACCAGTCTCCACCGGTCTTCAGGGAGATGGGCGGCAAGCGGGATGTACCGGACAACCGGGAGCCCACCGGCTGCGATGTCCATACCGAGGGCCCGGTACAGGAAAACGCGTTTTTCTGAGTCTTCATTGATGAGTGCCCGGTACGCCCTGTTCGCTTCGTACTTTGCAAGACGTTCTATCATCTGCCGGTCCTTCGCACATGAGACAAGGATGCGTGCAATTGCATAACTGGCGATTTCAATCTTGACCGATAACGCATCGGAAGGAGGGAGGGGCGGATCAGTTGAGAGGGGCTTCGTTACGGCTTCGATGACCCGGTCTGCCGCGAAGGATGCCGCCCTTTTTCCGGTTACACCCTCAAGGAATACAGGGAGACTGTCACCGATATTTCCAGCCACCTGTTGGGATTCTTTGAGAAAAGGATAGGTTGCAAGATCTCGTCCGTCAAGCGAGACCCGCATTACTCAGCCTCGATACGCGGGGCAAGGAGGTACTCGACATGGCCCGCACCTCCTGCAATGGGGAATGAAAACCGGACGGGATGATCTGTCCCGAGATAAATTTCCACAAGATCGGCCTTCCCCATGACCTTGCCCATGTCCTTCAGGTAATCAAGCGAGAACAGTGACCTTGCCTTGACAAAGATTATGTCCTTCACGTCCTCCTTTGAAAATACCTTGTCAATCTGGTCGGTATCCCCATCAGCCCGCATCTCGAAGATCTGTGCTTCAGGGTCAATCCGGAACGATATCTTGTCGGAAACAATGGAGGCGGCCTTGATGGCCTCATTGAGGTCTCCGCCTGAAATTACGACCTTGCCCGGGAGCTGGATGCTGGGTGGGTTCGGGTCTTTCCTGATGGTATTGGTATCGAGGAGGGTAACCGAATAGTGATAACTGCCAAAGCTGATCTGAAGCTTCTGCATCGTATCAGGCAGTAAAAGGTTTAAAGAGTCTTTTGAACCCGCCATCCCGAAAACGTTCTTTATCTTTGCGATATCAATGCCGATCTCCCCGGGGGATGCCTCGTAGGACTTGAATGCCTGTTTGCCCAGCGTCATGGAGATCATCGCAACATTGGCCGTGTCAACAGCACGTGCAGAAATGCCATTCTCATCGGTATGAAGACGGCATTCCGTCACCAGGGCTGATATCGCTTCGATTGTCTCCTTCATGATCTCCGAATCTATCGTTGCCTTAAACACATGCATCCCTCTGCAGACGAGCTCTTAAGTATCTCTCCCTTCATAGTATACGTGGAAAAGGTATAAGTACTCTTTTTCGTTGCATCGGTGTCGGAATGGGCTCACAGTGGAGCAATGACAGGGTCTATCAGCGTGCGCTGCGGGAAGGATACCGCTCGAGAGCCGCGTACAAGCTGAAAGAAATACAGGAAAGGCACGAGATAATCAGGCCGGATGACAACGTCCTCGACCTTGGGGCTGCCCCGGGGTCGTGGCTGCAGGTCACCAGGAGACTGACCGGAGGCATGGTCGTCGGGGTTGACCTCAACCCCATAGGGGCTATCGAGGGTGTCACAACGATTACCGGGGATTTCACCGAGAATTCCACGTTCATGGAGATACGGTCGTTACTCCCTGTCGTGAACGTGGTGCTGTGCGATGCCGCTCCGAAACTGTCGGGTCACCGCTCGTACGACCAGGCACGGTCCATTGCGCTCGGGGAATCCGCCCTGAAAACAGCGGTTTCCCTCCTGAAACCCGGAGGGAACCTTGTAATGAAGTCCTTCCAGGGCGAGGACTTTGCTGGTCTTCTTGAATTGATACGCAGCCATTTTTATTCTGTCAGGACCTTCAAGACAAAGTCTTCGAGAAAAGGAAGTACTGAGATCTATATCATCGCCAAGAAGTTCAGGAGTGACCATTCCGGGCCATGACACTCATTGATCCCGCCGGAAGGCCCGTAACCAACATCAGGATAAGCCTGACCGCCCGGTGCAACCTGAACTGCATGTACTGCCACAGGGAGGGCGAAAAAAAACCAAAAGGTGAGATGAGTGTCGATGAAATTGCAGAAATTTTGAGGGTCGCCGCCTCATTCAACATACGCAGCGTTAAGTTCACCGGGGGTGAGCCTACCCTGCGGCAGGATCTCGTGGAGATCGTCAGGTCCGTGCCTCAGGGAATGGAATCATCGATGACCACGAATGGCACCCTCCTTGCATCAATGGCCCGGGAATTAAAGGAAGCCGGTCTTTCGAGGGTCAATATCAGTATTGACAGCCTGAAGCGCGAGGTTTACGAGAAAATATCAGGCTGCGACAGGCTCCATGAAGCCTGCCTTGGGATACAGTCCGCCCTCGATGCAGGCTTGATACCGGTCAAGCTGAACGTCGTCGTCCTGAAGGGGATAAATGACGGGGAAATCGAGGATTTCCTGTCATTTGTAAGGGGAAACAGGGGCCTCGTCCTCCAGCTGATCGAACTTATGCCCTCTGCCAACTGCGGTCATCATTTCGGCTTAAACAACCTCCAGACTGACCTCGAGGCCCGTTCCACGCTTATCATCACCAGGAGGATGCACCACCGCAAGAAGTTCTGCCTTGACGGGGCCGAGGTGGAGATAGTAAGACCGCTCCATAACACGGAATTCTGTTCGTCCTGTAACAGGATACGGGTTACTTCGGACGGAAAACTCAAGCCATGCCTGCTCCGCACCGACAACCATGTTGATATCAGGGGGCGCAGCGGAAAGGATCTCGAGGACTTGTTCATTCAGGCCGTCAGCCAGCGAAAACCATACTACAACTGATTTTTGAACTATGAGACCATATGCATGGCAGGATCAATCACTATATCCGATCCGTCTCCTGAAATTAATGCATGAGTGATAACCGCGAGTATTTCCACGCCCTGGAGTTCCTCTACTCAAAGTCCCTTATCCTGCATGATACGACACAGTTCCACCCGGTCCTGTGGTTTTATTTCCTTGATGCCATCGCCCATATTGACTATACCGCCGGTGTTCTCGGCTTCAACTACCAGTCCCCGAAGAACCTCATGGCAGGGGAGTACCTCAGGTGGCGGATCGAGGAGGAAAAAAAGGGGGACAGGGCTCTTTTTCCTCCCTTCGTGGAATGGCTTTCAAAAGACCACCCTGAAGAGTTCAGGAAGCTTCCCGAAC
>CAZGXZ010000142.1:0-6902 GCA_964530035.1 uncultured Methanoregulaceae archaeon | reverse complement strand
GAGGAAAATCCTGTCCTCCAGGTGTTCAGATATCATATCTTTCCCCGGGTAGACCAGGTAACGGTCAGGCGACCGGAAAAATTTGGTGGAAACCGGGATTTTCTCAATTATGAAGAGATTGAAGGGGCATATGCGAGAAAGGAAATCCACCCCCTCGACCTGAAGACCTCCATGGGTGCGTGTCTTGTTGACCTCCTCGCACCGGTACGGGAATACCTCGCCTGAACCTATGCCTGCTGACAGAATGGAAGAGGATTTTGACCGGACCATAGAAAGCTATGGCATCCGTGTAAAAGACAGGGATGACGTGAAGGTCAGGGAAGATGTCTTCGATGAGGTCACCCTCCTCTCGCTCTACCGGCTCGCCCACAGGAAATGGATCAGTGCACTTGGTGGCTCGATCAGCACGGGAAAGGAGGCCAATGTCTTTTATGCCGAGCGTGGGGAGACCGAGCTGGCTGTCAAGATATACAGGGTGCAGTCCGCTGATTTCAAGGGGATGAGTGCCTATATCTCGGGAGATCGACGCTTTTCAAGGGTGAAGAAAACCCGGAAGGACCTCGTCTTCGCCTGGACGAGGAAGGAGTTTTCAAACCTGATGCGGGCGGCCGATGCCGGGCTCGCGGTCCCACGACCCCTCGTTTTTGACCGGAACATCCTCATTATGGACTTCCTGGGAAGGGATGGTGTCCCTTTTCCCCAGATACGACAGGCGGTGCCTGATGATGCAGGCGGTGCCTATGAGGAGGTCTGCCGCATGATTGATGTGCTATTCAAAGAGGCGGACCTGGTCCATGCGGACCTCTCCGAATATAATATATTATACGGAGACCGCCCTTATTTCATCGATATGGGACAATCGGTCACACGGTCGCATCCGCGTGTATACCAGTTTCTCAAGCGGGATATCATGAACATCAACCGGTTTTTCTCTCCGTTATGTGACGTGGAGGACCCGGATACCCTCTTCACCCGGGTCAGCGGTCTCCCACCGCACCCTGGGGGGGTTGAGACCTCGAGTGGGAGGAATGACCACCAATGATCCAGGAATTAAAGATTGCCGGTAACAGGGTCGGCGTCCTTATCGGAAAGGGCGGAACGACGAAAAAGGCGGTAGAGGAAAAGACCAGGACTACGATCACAATAGACAGCCGCGAGGGGCTTGTCACCATCGAGGGTGAGGACACCGACGGCTTTCTCAGGGGTATCGACGTTATTAACGCCATTAACCGGGGTTTTTCACCCGAGCGTGCCTTTACCCTCCTTGATGACGAGGACCTGATATTCGATCAGATCGACCTTTCCCAGATGGCTGACAACACCCGGCAGCTTGACAGGCTCCGTGGCAGGATCATCGGAAAGGATGGGCGTGCCAGGGAGCAGATCGAAGACATGACTGAGACCCTGATTTCGGTATACGGGAAGACCATTGCCATCATCGGTCTGGCAGACAAGCTGAAGGTGGCGAGGACGGCCATCGATATGCTCCTCTCGGGTGTCCCCCACGAAACGGTGTTTTCCTTCCTTGACAAGAAAAAACGTGAGGCCAAGGAGGACATGATTGATTATTATTACTGAGTGCTGTGCGGGGCATATAGGACGTGGATGTTAAAGGGTTGATGAACATGAGAATAGAGCCGGTTCTACCCGGAAACCATCAACTCACCGATTCTTGCGACGTTTTTCCGGTGACCTGCCCTGATGATCAGGGCGCCCTCACAAAAAATATTAATTCATGATTACGAGACCTTTCCCCCGCCTCTCATGAACTCATTCCTGAGAGTATCCTCGAAATTCGAAGGCTGCACGTTTCCTGGTGCCATTGCCAGACCCTGGGGTGTCATATGAACCTCGGGGACCTGTCCCTGCCTGTTCCTCTCGTTTCATACTATGAATTAAAAGGGATTCGCAGTCTCTACCCCCCCCAGGCGGAATGCATCGAAAAGGGATTGCTCCAGGGGAAAAATCTCCTTGTATCCATCCCGACCGCGAGTGGAAAGACCCTTGTGGCTGAGATGGCCATGCACCACCATATCGCTCTCGGAGGAAAGTGTCTGTATATTGTCCCGTTGCGCGCCCTGGCATCCGAAAAGCATGCTGAATTTTCAAATAAGGGAGCCGGCGTGGGAATTGCCACGGGAGACTTTGACCGCAGGGATGAGTACCTCGGCAGGAATGACATTATTGTCGCGACAAGCGAAAAGGTGGACTCCCTCGTGCGGAACCGCGCACCATGGCTGCCACGGATCTCACTCCTCATTGTGGACGAGGTCCACCTCATCGGTTCAGACCACCGGGGTGTGACGCTCGAGATGGTCATTACCAAGCTTCGTTCAACAAACCCTTCCCTGCAGATAATCGCGCTTTCCGCTACTATCGGCAACCCGAGAAAACTTGCAGGGTGGCTCCGTGCCGAGCTGGTCACGAGCTCCTGGAGGCCGACCGACCTCAGGCAGGGAGTTTTCCATAATGGAACAATTGAGTTTCATGAAGGGCGGCGTCAGGTCAGGGCTGTAACAAGAAACGATGATTTCAACCTGTGCCTTGACACCATCGCAGAAGGCGGCCAGTGCCTCGTTTTCGTCTCGTCCAGGAGAAATGCCGAGGGGTTTGCCAAACGGGCTGCCAAGGGTCTGAAACTGGAGAGCCCGGAACTGGAGAAATATGCAGCCACCCTTGAGGCTTCAGCTGAAACCGACATGGACAAGGTCCTGTCCGACTGCGTCAGGAACGGCGTTTCCTTCCACCACGCAGGGCTGCGACGGGAACAGCGTACGATTATCGAGGAGGCGTTCAGGAACGGTCACATCAAGATAATCTCCGCAACCCCCACTCTGGCTGCGGGTCTGAACCTGCCGGCCCGCAGGGTCATCATCCGAGACTATCTCAGGTTTGAAAGCGGAGAGGGGATGGTCCCCATCCCGGTTATGGAATATCACCAGATGGCGGGACGGGCGGGAAGGCCGCACCTTGACCCATATGGCGAGGCTGTCCTTATCGCACGTGATGCGGCGAGTGTCCCGGCCCTTTTTGAGTGGTATATCGACGCCCCCCCGGAAGAGATTCATTCGCAGTGCCGGGACGAAACTGCGCTCTGTGCCCATATCCTCTCGCTGATCGCCTCTGGCTTTGCACACACGCGTGAAGAGCTTGCCGGCTTCATGAAAAGGACATTCTATCATTACGAGAACCCATCAGGAACGGCTCTGGAGCGGGCTCTCGGTGGCGTGACTGCCTACCTGAAAACGTCTGGTATGATCTCGGAAACCGGGGGTATCCTTAAGGCAACCGAGTTCGGGTTCATCGTCTCCCAGCTTTATCTGGACCCGCGGAGTGCGGAACTGATTGCTGACACCCTGCCGGACGCCAGGTCGTTCTCAGATGAGTCTCTCCTCCACCTCCTCTGTTCAACACCCGACATGATGTCCCTCTATATCAGGCAACGGGACCTGGAATACCTCGTCAGGTACATCAATTCGCAGGGGGAGGATCTCTGGATACCCCCCCCATCCAGGGATGATGAAGCGTATTTCCGTGCTGTAAAGACCTCGATGCTCCTTCTGGACTGGGAACACGAGGTCCCGGAGCAGACACTCTGCGAACGGTACGGCGTCAGTCCCGGTGATATCTTTTCGACCGTCGACGGGGTGACCTGGCTCCTGCACGCAACCGGAAGACTTGCAAGGATATTCAGGCCTGAATTTTCCGGACCGGTCTCAGAGTGCGAAATCTGTGTTAAAAATGGCATCCGCAGGGAGTTGTTGCCTCTCATCCGGCTCCGGAACATCGGCAGGGTCCGGGCACGGAGACTGTATAACAATGGCATCACCACCCCTGAGCGGGTAAGATCAGCTGGTCTCGACCGTATATCCTCAATTCTTGGCCGGGGTGTTGCACAGCTTCTGTTCAGGGACGGTTCAGGCCTCCCTGGACCTGAAGGGGGTCATTTACCAGAAATCACACCATCCAGCCTCGGGAAAAGCGGAAAGCCAGCCCAGGGGTATACACCTGGGAAGGAGGAACAGGGTCATGTCCTTCCTGCACAGCGGATTTCCCCTTCAGGCAGTCCCGGTCCAATGATGCAATTACGATCAATACCCGGGATAGGGCCAAAAAAGGAACTTGCACTGAGGTCATCGAATATCCGGACAATTGCAGAGCTTAAATCCGCTGGGGAGGACCGGGTGGCGGAAATTATTGGGAGAAAGACTGCACGATCTGTTTTTTCCCTTCTCACTTCCCAAAAGCTGCATCCTGAGGAGCGTCAGGAAAAAAGACCTGATGGAGGTAATGAGGTGAAAAATCATCAGGTGAGCGGCAAAAAAGGAGTGGATGGAGGCCAGCGCGATATCTTTGCATTTAGTGACGAACAGCAGTGTGGTTCAGGGAGCTGATATCCCGTGGATCTCTCACGAACGGACCGGAGTGAAAGTATCCTGTTTTCCAGGATATCATCCAATCTCCTTTTTGAAGAGCTCTGGAACCGTGAATTTTCCGGAGGGGAGACAGGACGGAGGATCGTGAGGGCTGGATGACAGTAATTTCCGGTGACAATCTATTATATGAGATCAGGCCTGCCCGCCTTTGTATCAGGGACCTGGGGGCGGTGCTCCTGCGGCTTCGTGAAACGGGTACGAAGTACCATTGTGAAATCGTCTGCTTCAACGCCGACCTGATGGCAGGGGAGCCCCATGTTCATAGTGCCATGTATCATGCAATCCGTTCATGGTCTTCGGGTGAGGCAATTGCCAACTCGTTTGGGATGGAAGCCCTCCTCTATGCCTCGGCCTCCCGCCAGTGCCAGGAGGCTGTGCGTTTTGGACTTCATCCTGGAGAGAACCGGGTATACATAGGCATATGGCCAACACAATCAGGCATCTGGGAGGAACTGTTCTCCTGGATTCAACCGGGATCAGCTGCAGAGGAGGAGGGTATCCCTCCGGAAAAACAGGCCTTGCTTCAAAAAATTTTTCATATTTCCGACCTTGAGCTTTCGGTGGCAGGAACCGGCAGGCTCACTGACCTCGTTCTTGAGCGTGTGGCGCTTCTGGCGGTAAACCGTTAGAGATGGCGCACCGTATCCGGGAAAAAGCATATCAGAGTTCTCATTCCGGAAGATCCATGGCAGAGGGATTGTCATACTACGTCCAGCTCATTATCCCGGCTCGGAGTGTCTGTGTATCCCTCCAACCTTGAGACATGTTCAATACCTCGTTTTCCAAAAAGAGAGTTCACCCATCATCCAAGACCTCTTTCCCGGGTCATCCCATTCCGGCCTCCTGCCTGCTTCTGCACATATGGTTTCTCACCGGTTTTTCCCTGCAACCGATCTTCTCGAGGTTTTCCGGGTTATTTCATGGCATGACTAAGAATATGCCTGATCTCGGGTATTATCAGCGTCTGTACTGCAAGGGTTACAGCCGCCTTGGAACCAGGGATGCAAAAAATGGCATGACCATCGATTGTACCTGCAATTGCCCGGGAAAGCATTGCTGATGTGCCGATCTCGCTGAAACTCTTCCAACGGAAGAGCTCCCCGAAACCATCGATGACCTTGTCAAGAAGGGGGGTTACCGCTTCTATCGTGCAGTCATCATGAGTCAGTCCGGTCCCTCCATCCAATATAAGGCATCCGGCAAGGGGAAGGGCTTTTTTCACCTCATTCTGAATCTCTTCCACACGGTCCGGAACAATGGCGTAATGGGTCACCGGGATAGAGGCCTGTGACAGAAGATCGATAATGGCCTTCCCGCTCAGGTCAGTTTCCCGTGTCCGCGTTGAAGATATCGTGATGACTGCGGCGGATATCTCAATACTGCGTATATGATCAGTCCCCATTTCAGTACTCCCTGCACGGGTTGGATGTCAAGAGGGATACTACCATCGGATTTTTTCTACCAATTTCCCGTTGTGTGCTACTCCTGCACCCCAGTGAACAGGCTCCAGTCCCGGCCACGGATACCCTTTCAGGCTGCTGGCAATGATCGTTCTGGGTATCTCCCGGATTCCTTCCAAACGATGAAAAAATTTCTGCTCCTGTGAAAAGGAATTCTTTGGTAGGCTGCCGTAGCTTGAGTAAGATACCAGAGCCATAACAAGTCATTCCCTTGTTTCATGTGCCCCAGAAAAATGCCATATCAGCCATCTGACAGAGTTCAGGAGTATCAGGTACAAACAATGCATCCGTAGTACGGGGGGTATACCTCATCTCTCACCAGTCATCGCTTTTTTTCTGCGTGCTGAACCATGGTGGTCCCCCACCCCTTAATTTCCACTGGAACTGCCAGGGCCTGGCAACCGGATGTTGGGAAAGCGTATATTGAGGTCAAATCTAGATTTTGTCCTTTATTTGCGATTATACTGGACTACAGCAAAGCTACCCGCTACGATTTTTAACCGTCCAGTGGAACTCCAGGCAGGTCATTCTTTCCTCCTGGGGTTAATTATCCTGATCCAGGTCCCTTGAAACATCACGATACATTCCATTAATACAGCAGCTATCTGGAGATTCATGGCATGCGGATGATCCGGTTAAAACCGGCAATATGTCCGAAAGTGTGACTTTAGGCCTGTCTTGAAGGTATTTAGCTCCTTAAAAAATATAGGTCAGATATCAAGGGTAATTCTGAGAATCCTTTTGCAACTTTGTCCAAAAGTGAAAGGTTTTGCTTTGCCGGCTTTTTTCTTTCCTGAAGTATTGGGTATTCTTACTGCTTAGCCTGGTACTGTCCTAAACAACTAGTATAGAAATGAAATAAACAGTAAATTGATGGTATCCTATCGGCTTTCTATCAATTATGGTTTCATTATAGCTCTATCGTGATTAATCTCCTGGTCAGGACTCAAACCGTGATTCGTATGAAAACAAAATCGATGTTCATTAATAGTATGAAAAGGTAATT
>CAZGXZ010000141.1:0-7095 GCA_964530035.1 uncultured Methanoregulaceae archaeon | reverse complement strand
CCTTGTGGACCTGGAACAACCTCCTGCCCACCTCGGTCTTTGACACTTCCGGCATGGCACTCAACATCCTCTCCATAAAAAAAACAGGTATACTGCGTGGTAACGACTTCCCATTATTTGATTCTTGCGGGTATGACAGCTGCATACCGAAGAGCCTTTAAAACCCCGGTAAGGCGGAAATGACTTCTAAAAGGTAGAGATATAGAAAGTTTTTAGTATCTGAGGTCATATAGAACGACTGATCGTCCATGAAGGGGAACATGAGGTACATCTCTGTCATCTTCCTTTTGGGGGTCCTGGTCGTGACCTGCGGAGTTGTGACAGGTGCAGCAACCTTCACCTCGCCACTCACAAAAAAGATCACGGAAGCTCCCAGGATAGGATATTTTACTGATGGAACAGGTTCCAATGAATATGCTCTTGGCACCTTCAGTGTCGGTGCGGGTGCCTCCATACGCGAGGGTGGAAAACTGGTCAGTTACTCGGAGCGGTCATTTGCATCAGGAAAAGTGAAGATGCACTTTTCCTTCCGTTACCTCGGTCAAAGCAAGTAGAGAACAGACCATTCTCCAGTCCCCTTGACCCCTTGAATGCTACCAGGGGATCAGGGTTTGCCAGGGCTTTGGCCATGTACCTGACCAGGGTTTTTCAGGATAACCAAAAGGCTCCCTTTAATTTATTCGTTTTCAGCGTGAGTGTATCATTCCTGGCCGGAGTGGTCGGTTTTATGTGCCCCCTTGCGGTGAATAAACAGATAATACGCAATTCCTATGAGAATGGCGATAATGATGCTCATGAGGATGGGGTTCGAGATAACGGCATTGATACCTGTCCTCGGGACAACGGAGACCCGGACCTTCATGGGATCGGAGATATGACTGTTGTTCAGCCCGTCCTTGTACCGGATTTCTGCGTCAAGGCCATACTCCTTGCTTGTGGCACCCTTTTCAACGACCAGCTCGAACTGTGCCACGGCCTTCTGGCCCGGTGAGAGGTCACCGAGGTATGAGATGTCGCCGGGACTTGAAAACGGGTCCACGGCACTAATCCTCGCCTGGGCACCGTACGCAGGTGAGCCCCCATGGTTCTCAAAGACGACCTCAATCTGCCTTCTATCCCCGGCAAACAGCTCACTGGGTCCGGATACTGGGGTAAAATCCGTTTTTGCCTGTACCGGAACGCCAATGGTGACCGGCTCAGAACTCCTGCTGAACCCGTGTTCGTCCGTATATTCTGCGGTTATATCCAGAGGATAATCGGCTCCCTCTGCCGACCGGTCCGCGTTGATTTTAAAACGCGACTGGACGATGGCCCCGGGGGGGAAATCCCCGATAAACACGCTTCCTTCCGCAGGAATAACCGGACTTTCTCCATGCCGGTGGATAGTGAGGATTGTATTTTTTCCGGTCTCATACCCGGCATTCATCGCGGTGACGGAGATATAGCCATAATTACCGGCACTCACCTGGTCAGGGGATACCGAGAGGGCCAGCAGTCGGACTGATCCGGTCAGTGTCACCGGGAGCATGAGGGTCTGGCTGACGCGGCGATAGGAATACAGGAGGCTGTCGACACCGTTCTGGTCGACCGACAGGAGAGTGGTATACGAAATATTGACCGGGACCTGATAGATCCCGGAAGGTGCGTCATTTTTCACCTTTATATGGAATGGAACCTCCACGCGTGCCCCCCCCGGAATATCCCCGATCATCTGGGGATCTGTCTTCACCGTGAACGGGGTTGAGCCGGGTTCCAGGGCGATGGTTACCAGTTTGGCGGTATTTGGCTCATCATCACGGTTTGCGATTGCATTCTGGGAAATCTTGACCTCGTTCATGCCGGCATTTTCTATGATAAGGACCAGGTCGGTATCTTCTCCGGGGACCAGTTCCCTGTCGCCCGCCATCGAAACCGAAAGGTCAGGTGAGCCCATAAGGTACTTTGACCCGGCATTCACAGGCCCGGCGACAAGGAGAAGGGCAAGGGCAAGGTACACGATATGCGTGGGCGCCACGGGTGCACACCTGTTGTTCTTATCCTAACAACGTCACGTCCCACTCATATATACATACAGGATCTCAGGGGTTCCTATCCCTTAACAAGGGCTGTTTCCACCAGGATCACCCATAACCTGATATATCGTAATCGATTGCGGTCGAGTGCGTGATGCACTCCTTCCCCTGCAGAAGTGCCTCCTCGAGCGCCCGTTTCAGGATGGCGGGGTACACTGCTCCTACGAGTTCGGATACAGGGCGGCCTGAACAGAAGACCTTGAACGTCGGTGTCGACCTGACCCCGTACCGTTCCGCGGTCCAGGCACCTCCTTCGGTGTTCACCCGTACAAAGGTCATCCTCCCCTTGAACTCCGATGAGTACTGGCGAAAATAGGGTTCCATGGAACGGCAGTAGGGGCAGGCAGGGCTGAAAAACATGACTACTGCAGGCAATTCAGATTTTTCCACGAGTCTTTCAAAACTACGGTCGTCTGCTTCCAGTACACCCTGATCCTGTGGGGCCGGTCCGGTCATGAACAGCCATATGGAATCCATTGGACAAAGCCTTTCATTCCGGGTTACCCCCGGTGGTCAGCAGTGAACCTGGCACCAGGGCTCTCCCTGTTCAAGAATTTCCTGGTAAAAAGCCCATCGCCCTGCAACAGGAGGAAAAGGGATGCATTCCAGGTACTCAGTCCTTGTTCGCCATGACGAGGTAGTTCATCACCGTTTCAGAGATGTCTCCCGCATACTCGCCCGACCGCCGGATGCTCTCGGCAATATTCCTCAAGGATACCGCCACGGTTGTCTCATTCCCGAGGACAAGCCCGGCCACCTCCTCACACTCTTCCTCAAGATTTTCAACCTCCTCAATATTGATATTGGATTCCTTCAGGTCTGCTGCAAAAAAGGAGGCAAGGCTTTTATCGAATATCCGGACCGAATGCTTTGATATCTTGCGAAGCCCGGGAAGGATCCCCCGGTCAAACTCCACCGAACGGATCTTATCCACATGCTCGCATATCCGGACTGCATGGTCTCCGACCCGCTCGATGATCCGGCTGATCGTGAAATAGTGCAGCACGAGTGATGGAGTAACCCCCATCCTGCGGCAAGGGCGGCGTTTGCCAGGATCATGTTTGCCTGGCGTGCTATGAGCCAGTGAAGACGGTCGACATCATTGTCCCGCTGGATGACGTCGCTGCTTAACGCCCCGTCATCCAGTTCGAGTGCCGTGATCGCGTCCTCGTGCATGGACCTCACGATAACAAACATCCGTTTCAACGTATTCTCAAACGGCATCTCACCCGGGTTGAGGAGGTCCTTGAGCACGATGGTGTTGCTCGTCTCCTCTATCACCTGGGGTCCTATGGCCATGCCGGTGAACTCCCTGACCCGCATCCTGACAAAGGGCTGGAAACGGTCCCGGCAGGTGAGCGTAAGGATGGTAAAGCCGGAAATGTATGAACTGACGAGGATGCGGAAGAGATAGTCAGGGTCGGATATCGGAGTTACATCAATTTTTTTCTCCCGTACGATGCATTCGTCCCTGATATCACGGGTAATAAGGAGCGTGCCGTCTGGCTGGGTAACCACCCCGAGAGGATCATTCTTTTTAACGTTTCCTGCTTCTATCCATTCCTTCGGGAGGGTGATGACATAACTTGACCCCCCGGTCTTCTGCACCTTACGTATCTCCATGGCTCTCACTGCCCCTGTTCATCCCTTGATATCACTTGTTTATCTATAGAGATATAGTATACACAGTATATTATATATCTACATATACTATCCTGCGGGAATGAGTATATTCACCTCAGCTCGATAAAGAGCAGGTCTACATGAAAAAGACGACCCATTCTCTTCGCTCTCATCGCCGGGCTCCTCTGCCTGGGCGTCCTGATGAGCGGTTGTACAGGGCAACAGCCACCTGCAACCCAGACGTTGCAGCCAACCACCGCATCTCCGACCACGGCCCCGGGAACTACGGCTCCGGCGCAGATATCCCCGGTAGCAACGACCCAGCCTGCAACAACAACAGCTGCAGCGACCTCTCCCCAGGGCGGGACGGGCCAGGTCCAGAAGCTGTCGATTACCGGATCGACCACGGTGCTCCCCATCGCCCAGAAGGCGGCCGAAGAGCTCATGAAAAAGAATGACAAGCTCGATGTCCAGGTCAGCGGAGGCGGTTCCGGAGTCGGAGTCCAGGCTGCGGGTGAAGGGACGGCCGATATCGGGATGTCCTCGCGTGACATCAAGGCCGATGAGCTGAAGAAATATCCCCAGCTGCAGACCATCACGATTGCACAGGACGGTATCGCGGTCATCGTCAACCCGGCGAACCCGGTGGCCAGCCTGTCGCTGTCCGACATCCAGGACGTTTTTTCAGGCCAGTTCAACAACTGGAAGCAGATCGGCGGGTCTGACCAGCCGATCGTCGTGGTCGGACGTGACAGTGCATCGGGCACGAGAGAGTTTTTCACGTCGGCGATCATGAAGGACAGGAAGTATATCTCGACCCAGCTCGAAAAGAACTCGAACGGAGCGGTGAAACAGACCATAGCCCAGACCCCGGGCGCAATAGGGTACGTGAGCATAGGTTTTGTCGACACCACGGTGAAACAGGTTGGAATAGAGGTGAATAATACCGTAGTCCAGCCGACGGCTGCAAACGTGAAGAGCAAGGCCTACCCGGTATCGCGGGACCTGTATCTCCTGACAAAGGGACAGGCCTCTCCCATTGAAAAGACCTTCATCGATTACGTCTTAAGTGCGGAGGGCCAGAAGCTGGTCCAGGACGAGGGATACGTCCCGGTCAGCGCCTGAACTGCTGCACCCCCTTTTTTAATTCCCGCACCGGAGGCCCGTGATTTCCCGTCATGACACCAGTTGAAATGATTATGGAAGAGGATAGTCAAAGTATCCCCGCTAAAGCCAGGGAACATGTCATCAGGGCAACGTGGTTTGTCTGTGCCATTTTTGCCGTCGTCACGATCTTCTTCATCCTTGCATTTCTCTTTTATGACGCCTATCCCGCTTTCCTCGAAATCGGTATCGTGCCGTTTCTCACCGGCCCTGTCTGGGACCCGACAGGGTCTCCGCCGGAATACGGGATATACCCGCTGATCGTGGGGACCCTCCTTGTTACCTTCGGGGCCATGCTGCTCGCCGTGCCTCTTGGGATAGCAAGCGCTATTTACCTTGCTGAAATGGCACCGCCACGGGTAAGACAGCAGGTCAAGCCGGCCATAGAGCTGCTTGCAGGGATCCCTTCGGTCGTCTTTGGCTTCTTCGGCCTGGTCGTGCTGACGGACTGGCTCCGGGTCACCTTCAATGTCCCGACCGGGGAGTGCTGGCTTGCCGGGTCGATCCTCCTCGGGATCATGGCACTCCCAATCATCATCAGCGTCTCCGAGGACGCCATCAGCTCGGTACCCAGGGAGTTCAGGGAGGGGTCGCTCGCGGTGGGCGCCACCCACTGGCAGACGATCAGCAGAGTGACGGTCCCGGCAGCACTTTCGGGCATAACCGCCGCAGTCATTCTCGGCATGGGGCGTGCAATCGGCGAGACCATGGCGGTGCTCATGGTCACCGGGAACGCGGCGATCGTCCCGTCACCCATCTGGAACGTCCTCTCCCCGGTGCGTACGCTGACCGGGACCATCGGCATTGAAATGGGCGAGGTATCGATAGGGAGCCTCCACTACCATGCACTCTTCGGAGTCGCCGTCATCCTCCTGCTCATCACCCTTGCCGTGAACGTCCTTGCTACACGCATACTTGACCGGATCAGGAAGAAACACATGGGTGGGACTGCAACACGGAGGGCAGGTACCAGGGGAAAAAAACCCTCCAGCCTGTCATACTTAAAAGAACCGCCGGTACTGGCAGCACCCGTCATTCTGACGCTCCTGGTCGCCCTTTTTTTCCTCGCAGCCCTGGGGCCGCTAGCGGCGGTCCTTGTGGCAGCCCTTTGCATCGCGGTGATGGTCCTCAAACCGCGACTGAGTGCCCGCCACACCCAGGCCATCATGAAGTCCATCATCATGGCCGCGGTTATCGTGGTACTCGGGATTCTTGCCATCATCATCTACGACATCGTGAGGAACGGCCTGCCCGCCATGAGCTGGGAATTCCTGACACAGCCCCCGAGCGACCTTGGGAGGTCGGGCGGGATATTCCCGGCGATTGTCGGTACGCTGTACCTCGTCGCCGGAGCGATCCTCATCGCCCTTCCCATCGGCATTGGTGCGGCAATCTACCTCACCGAGTATACCACCGAAGGCAGGACGACCCGGCTGGTCAGGACAGGGGCGGACCTCCTGAATGGCACGCCCTCCATCGTATTCGGCCTTTTTGGCTTTGCATTCCTTGTCATGTACCTCAACTTCGGGGTCTCGCTCCTTGCAGGGCAGGTCACCCTGGCACTGATGGTCCTTCCCACCATCATCAGGACAACCGAGGAATCGCTCAAAACCGTCCCCCAGGGTCTCCGCGAGGGGAGTTTTGCCCTTGGAGCTACGCGCTGGCAAACCATACGGCGCGTTGTGCTCCCTCCCTCGGTGCCCGGGATCATAACCGGCACCATCCTTTCGATCGGAAGGGCTGCCGGAGAGACCGCACCCATCCTTTTCACCGCCGTTGTCTTCAGCCAGAGATTCCTGCCCACATCCGTTTTCGACCCGGTGATGGCCCTTCCCTATCACCTCTACATCCTCGCGACCAACGTGCCCGGCGCCGATGAACAGAAATATGGGACCGCACTCGTGCTCCTGGTCCTGGTCATCGGCCTGTATTCACTTGCAATCTTCGTCAGGAACCACTACCAGAAATGCTACAGGTGGTAACAATGCCAGAACAGTCACCAATTCTCAATGTACATGGTCTTAGCCTCTGGTACGGTGAGACACAGGCGCTCCGGGACATCTCCATGGAGATCATGGACAGGGCCGTCACCGCCCTCATCGGTCCGTCAGGGTGCGGAAAATCGACCCTCATCCGGTGTTTCAACCGTATGAACGACCTAGTTAACGGGTGCCGCACAGCTGGAACTATTTCCTTTCACGGGCAGGATATCTTCGACCGTCAGGCGGACCCGGCA
>CAZGXZ010000140.1:0-7117 GCA_964530035.1 uncultured Methanoregulaceae archaeon | reverse complement strand
GCCGGAACGGTATGGGGAACCATGGAAGAAACCGCGCTGAAAGATGAGATCTTTACACTCACCGGGATTATCAGGGAGATCAGGGGCCGGATGGGAGATCTCATTGTTGGAAACGAGGATCTCATCGAACTTGGTGTCATAGCACTTCTTTCCGGAGGCCATATCCTCATTGAGGGCCTGCCCGGGACAGCCAAGACAACGGTCGTTAAAACGCTTGCTTTATTGTCTGAATCTTCATTTTCGCGTTTTCAGTGTGCTGTTGACAGCCAGCCCGCCGACATCATCGGGGTACGGATCTTCGACCAGGGATCAAGGGAGTTTATCCTGAAAAAAGGCCCGGTTTTTACGAATTTCCTGTTGATAGATGAGATCAATCGCCTGTCCCCAAAGACACAGGGTGCGTTCATAGAAGCGATGAGCGAACACCAGGCGACGATTGACGGTGAAACACACCCGCTTCCAAGCCCGTTCATCGTGTTTGCAACCCAGAACCCCTTTGAGTTCGAAGGTACCTTTCCCCTCATCGAGGCCGAAAAGGACCGGTTCATGTTCAGCATCGTCCTTGGCCATATGGATGGTGACGGCGAGCTGGAGGTCATCAGGCGGGAACAGAACGGGACACTGAACTGGGACGATTACCGGGAACAACTCCGCCCTGTCATCAGCAACGAGGTCATCAGTCACTATTCCGGGCTTCTGAAAAACGTTCACATGGAGGAGGCCCTCATGACCTATATCAGGGACATCGTGCTGGCCACTAGGCGTCACGGGGATATCCGCCTTGGGGCTTCATCGCGTGCCTCGATCGCCTTTGTACGGGGTTCAAAGGTACGGGCGGCCCTCGACGGCAGGAGCTACGTGGTCCCCGACGATGTGAAATGGCTCGCTGACAAGGTGCTTTCCCACAGGGTCGTGCTTGAAAAGGAGGCCCAGATCAGCGGGGTCACAACGGAACAGGTCATCAGGGGAATCCTTGAAACAACCGGGGTGCCCTGACCCGTGCGACCGACCGAGCTTACCCGCGGGGTCCTTGCCTTTAGCGTTATACTCGCCGTATATGCGGTCATTTTTGATGATTCCGGCGCACTGGCAGCCTGCCTGCTCCTCCCTTCCTACCTGGTATTCCAGGCATTGTGGTTTGTAAAAAAGGCATCCGCGACCCTTGAATCCCTGACAATATCACGTAAAACTGACAAGCGGATCGTACGTCAGGGGAAGGATGCCAGGGTCGGCGTCGTGTTCAGGCTGCGTCTCCCGCGGGAAACGGAGGCAACTGTACAGGAACGGCTTCCCTCCGGGTCATTTGTAAGGAGCGGTCCTTTATCCTGCCATTTTGATACCCCGGAACATCATGAAGCCACGTTATCATACGACCTCACCCTGTACCAGGGCGGTACGGTGACGTTTCCCGGTTGCGTAGTCGATGTATCCGACACGTTTTTTTTCCGGCGGTTCATCGTCGGAACAGGTCCGGAAGGCAGCCCGCCGCTCCGTGTTGAGCCGGTTTCCCTGTTCAGGCACTCAGGAAAAAACGTCGATGCCATGAACAGCCGCGAACATGAGCGTATAAGTTTCCTGCGTGGCCTTGGGATAAGGAACTACCGTAGTTACATCCCGGGAGACGATTACAGGCATATAGACTGGAAACTTTCTGCAAAAACAGGAAATCTCATGATACGGGAGTATTCGGGTACAATACCGCTCCCGCCCCTCGTAATCTGCGACCTGCCGGATAACCACCATGGAACCGATGAGAAAGGGCTTAACCGGATAACAGGAGCGGTGACCGCCTATGTCCACGAGGTCAGGCGCAGGCATCTCTCCCCCCCGGTCGCGGTCATCTCCGGCGCAAATCTCCTTGATTATATCCCTGCCGGGACTCCTCCACAGGCAATTGAAGATCGCCTGAAGGCAGCATGGCGGCCCCGGCTCGTCCATGCATACCGCTGGCCTGACCCTGCACGACTGCGGGCGATCCAGTACCTTGGCCAGGACCATCAGCAGTCACCAACGGTCGCCGGAAAGGTGTGTCTTCCCGAGGTACTCTCTGATTTTTCAGGAGTTCACGCAACTCCAGCCTTCGAATCAACGATAGAACGGCTCCTTGCTCTTGAAGAGGGGGGGGAGACTATCCTCTTTTCACTGGCAGAGGGCGATATGAGCCACATCGAAGTGACAGCCCGGACAGCCCGGAGATCCGGGAAGCGTTTCCATCTCGGAGTCCCTTCAGAGATATGTTCACCTGAACGTTTGAAACGGATGGCAAGGATTTCTCCGGACGGGGTGACCCGCTTTTCATGACCCCGCGGCTGACGCCAGCTATCATCGCCACCCTTTTCATCCTGGCTGGCTGTACCGGTGTCTTCATCGTACCTGAAAGTGGGTTACGGGTGGCTATCCTGGTCCTCCTGGCTGTTTTCACGGTAGTCGCAGTCCTTTCAATAGGGAAGGGATACCCCCCGGTATATTCTGCCATAGCAGGGATTCCCGTCATTGTTATGTGTTTTGAGGGTTCACCAGCGATTGCCGCGGTGATGGGAGGACTTGCCTGCCTGCTGATTGACGGCAGCCCGGCAGGTGGAATTGCGGGATCAGTACGCATGATAGTCTGCCCGTTCCTGGTTCCGTGTCTTATCCTTGCCCTGGTCATCCCGGCCACCCGCCATGTGCTGGTACCGCTTGGCGCCGGGTTGATATGTCTCATTGCCGGCCTGGCCCTGGTGATGGGATATGAATATACCCTCATGAAGAAGTGGTCGGGTGAAGCCCCGTGAAAACGAGGCGATACAATGATTATGGAGTGGCTGCCGCACTGCTCTTTGCAGCTTCGGCCATAAGCCTGGGAGTGGCGCTCCTGACTGACCGCGGAGATATCAGCTCGGCCGCCCTTGTCCTTTCAGGGACGACCTGTTTTCTTGCGGGGGTCATCTTCCTCTCGTTTTCGCGTGAGGACCCCCCTGACCCCCGTTACATCTCTCTTCTCCCGGCCGGCGGCATGATAGCTGTCACACGGTTGTGTGCAGACCTGTCAGTTACCGGAAACGCCTGTTTTATTCCGGGACAGCAAGGCCATTACGGGTCCATGGTAGTCCCGGCCGGCGAGGCTGTCCCTCCCCTTCCAAAAGAGGACTTCAGTTACATTCATGCTCCCGGGGGGGACGCGGTCCTGCTGTACACCTCTTCCGGTCCTGTGCTTTCGGTACTGTCCCGAACCAACGGGTTCGTCCTCCCTTCAACGGCTGATGACCTGCCGACTGCAGCAAAAGACCTGTACTGCTCCCTTCTCGAGGTCGCCGACACGGTGGAGGTCCGCAACGACGGCAGCACCGTGACGTTCGTCCTCGGACGTTTCAGGCTTATTGATGGGTGCCTGCTGGTACGAGGAGAAAGCCCCAGGGTATGCACGGTATATCCATGCCCGGTATGCAGCTTCGCGGGTTTGCTTGCTGCTTCATCGACCGGCAGGACCTGCAGGATCGACCAGACCGACCCGGACCGGAAAAATATGACCATGACCGTTGTTTTCTCATTTACCTGATGACACGGGTTTAACCCATAAGCGCAGGTCCCGGTAACTCGCATGTATCCGGTCGGGTCCTTTCACCGTGTCAGGAGGGGGGGGTGCCCTGAACAGGAGGAACCTGACCTGGTTGAAACCCGTATCCCCCACGGCAAAGGAGACGGTGTCCTCCTGCGTGGTATTGTGCGCCAGTGAACGTTCATATCCGCCAACCCGTTCCATGCGGTCGATGATCACCTGACCGTTCACACTCCCGGCGCTCTGGTTGACCGCAAAGATCTCGACGAAATACGTAACCCCGGCAAATTCATGGTTACCTATCCCGATGGTGATGGTGAGCACCTTCCCGGGAACGAATTCCTTCGGGTAATCTGCAGCCAGGTGGTTCGGACCGAGGAGATAGAACTCGGTGAAGGATTCTCCTTCCTTCGGGACAACCACAACATACACCGCCACCAGGGCAGCTGCAATAACCCCGGTGATAAGGAGGACTGATGCGACCCGATCATATACGGTCGAACCCGGTGGGAAAAGCCAGGAAATAATCCCGTGTACTATTTGTGACCAGTGAATGGTGAACTGGTCTTCCGCGTCCATCCGGCACCGTCGGAACCCTGCGATAATGACCATGATAATGATGAAAACGGTGAGACAGAGGACCAGAGGCTCAAGCCTGATCCCTGTGGGAGTATAGTTCAGGCCAAGGCACAAAAGCGGGACTACCGCCATGGAAAGACCGATGGACAGGGCCACCCGTTCGATGCCGTCGATTTCATGTGAACCCGGAAAGAGGGCACTTACAAGGGCGTATCCCGGGATGAACAGTACGGCCGGGAACGCGAGGATGGCCCTGACAGGCAATGATCCGGCACTGGAAAGATACAGCATAGCCACGGTGGCAAAAGTCCAGAGGAGAACGATTGCGAGATCCTCAGAAAAAAACCGGGGGTTGAAAGCCCGTACCGGGAGTCCTGCCGGTTCTTTCATTCCTTATGGGAGAAACGCCACATACAAGCCACGAGAGAGGCCCCTGTAAAAGCCATCATCGGGATTGCGGGTGATATCGGGGATTTTCTTGTTGTCACCGGAACCTTCGTGGTCGTGGCAGGAGTGGTTGGTGCCGGTGTCGGGGGCTGTGGGAGCTCAAACAATCCATAGGTCCCCGTACCGGCAATCATTCCTGTAACGGAACCGTTTTCATATCCAGAGGGAACTGGTTCCCATCCTGCGGGCGCCTGCTGCGCTATGGTGAGATATGCATTTTCCCTGGTCCCCTGAGGGACTGTGAACCTGATCGTCCCGGGAACAGAAAATGTCGTGTTTTCAGGTGAGAGGACATATGCCGCCCGGATTGTGTTCCACCCACCGGGAATGCCGGATGGATCTGCCCTGACAATCCCTATATAAGCCGGACCGCCTGCAGAACCGCTCACGAAACCATCAATGGATGAAAACGTGACAATGGGAGCGACAATTTGGGAAGAACTGGTCGTCTCTGCAGGCCTTGGACCAGGTGTGCCGGGAACAATGGGTTCGGGGGTTCCTGCAGGGACTGCCGGGCTGTTCCCACCATAATCATCTCCGCCTGAGTCAGGAGGGAGGGTCCGGGTCCCTGATTCCTGGGACTTGGTGGGTTCCGTACCCGGGACGGTTGTCCCTACCTGTACCGGCTGGTAGAGGACCTGTTTTCCATCGACCAGAGCCGTCACATGGATGACCCCGTCGGTGATCCCTTCGACATTGAAGGATATTCCTCCCGAATTTGGGCCTTTCTTCGCACCTGTCAGCTCGAGCCGGGCATTCACCGTCCCCGTCGTGTTGGATGCCCTCCCACCGAGGGCGATGATATCATACACCCCGCTCGAGATCTCGTACGAACTGGTCGTGCGGAACTGGCCGTTTTTCGAACTCCCTGACAGGGTGACGACAGAATCGTCCTTCCTGACGTAGAGCCTGTTCGAAGTGGTATTTTCCATTACGGCGGTAACAGTACCCCCGGTAAGTGAAAACGGGACATCGAACTGCCGGGCCTCGAAGGAGAACTCAGCTCCGGGTTCCACTTCGAATGAGGAATCGAGAAGGAGTGAAAAATGCGCGTTTTCCGGGAGTGCCTCCACGTTGACCGAGACCCGGTCCCCTGAGCGGATATGGTCAGGGGTGACGCTGACCGAGAGTGCCAGCGCGGGTCCGGAACATGCATAGAGGGAGGCAACAAGAAGGCAGACGAGGATCCACCGTTTCATAGGAAACACATCCTTTTTCAATCTATTTATGAAAGACGGTTCCAATAAGGGAAAAGATGCCTGTCTCAGGATGCTATCGGTCCGGCAGTACGACCAGGTATGAGATGAAAAAGGGGAGGATTGAAACAGCGACCGGAGGGGGGCCCTTCAGGGGCTTAATGGTTCATCTACCGATGATTATCTCCAATGCCTTTTTATCGGGCGCCGAATAACATTCATCCATATGAAAGGCGTTAAAACCTGTGTACTCATTTTTACAGCCGTCCTGATGGTCATGACGGTGCAGGGAGCTCCTGTGCTCCCATCAGAGTTCTTCGGAAGCGTAACAATACATGGCGCCCAGGCCCAGCCGGGAACCGTGGTCAAGGCGGTAATCAATGGCGTGGAGCGGGGTTCAATAACCACCACGGTCGCCGGGATCTATGGCGGGACAGGGACGTTCGACCAGAGGCTCTCAATAGCAATGACTGAGGAGGAACTCAAGTCAGCAGGTTCGCCCGTCATCGAGTTCATGGTCAATGGGCAGAAAGCCGCAGAAACCGCCACATACCAGGCAGGGGCAAGCAGCAGGCTTGACCTGACGGTCGGCTCCACGGGCCCGGCAGGCCAGACGCAGGGAGAAACTTCAGGGGTCACCGCGACCAGCCTGCCTTCACAGAACGTCGCCCCGGGCAGCCAGTCATCATCATCGGATTCAGGGGATTTTCCAACGGGTGGAGCGACACGGCAACCCGTCACGGCAGGGACCGTCGCGGCATCTGCCACGGCAGCGACCGGGCCGGCACCTCAAAATGGTGCTCCTGTGCTGAATAATACATCACCAAACGCCACGTATATGACTCCCGGGAATGCAGCATTGACCCGGGAATCCGTGTCAGTCCAGTCACCTGCCACCTCGACGCCTGAGAAGCCGGCTACAGTACCTGTTGCAACAACAAAGAAGTCGCCGGTCGGATTTGCAGCCCTGGTCATGGCAATAGCCGGCTGCATCCTTCTTGCAGGTGTCAGACAACACCTGAAAAGGGATTAATTTTTCGGATCCTCTTTTTCCGGCTCTGTTGAACCCCACATGAACACTTGTTCGTGTGCGTTTCAACGAAGCCAAAAGCCCAATTTTAACGATTAATTCTTCCGTACCTGATATAAATTCCAGGTAACCCACATGATTGAAGAAACGGGATATGAAATTTGTCAGACCTTGTCGAATACCCGTAGCCTCACCTTTCCCGATGTTCCATAAACATTAATCCTTCAGTGGGGGCTTCGCCCCCACACCCCTGGAAAGATACCCCACCGCCCCCCCCCCGAAGGGCGCCCCCGCGGCGGTCTCACGGCCCATCAAGGAGATTACGAT
>CAZGXZ010000139.1:0-7210 GCA_964530035.1 uncultured Methanoregulaceae archaeon | reverse complement strand
CGCCGCCGGGGCGCCCTTCGGGGGCGGCGGGGTATCTTTTCGGGGGTGTGGGGGCGAAGCCCCCACTGAAGGGTTGATGTTTATCGGATATCGGGAAAGGTGATGCCGATAGGATAGGCTGAACCAGAGGACGTCGAAAACGGGAACTTTATTATCTGCCAGGAATCAATGGTTACCTTGCCTGAGTCATTCCAGGACCTTTTGGATAACCACGTATCCAGTCAGAATGGCCAGGTGGTTTTCCGTTTCCTATTGCTCAACATAAATATTTTGAATGATGCTCAGCAAATTTTTTACTCTTTTACCCCAAACTCTTGACAGAGACCGGCCTTCAGCCCTGGTCCCAGAGGAAGAAAGGAGATCAGTCAATGAATAAGTCACCTGGCAGAGTCCCTGCCTCCCTGATACTCGCAGGCATGGCCTGCATATTCCTGATATTAACATGTGGTGCAGCCGCCGGAATACCCAGCTGGGAGCGACCCGACGTTCACCCGGCCTACCCCGGAAACCAACAGACCGGTGCCGCGGGGTCAGGCGAAGGTTCCGGTGATATCACGGATCTCGGCAGCATCGTCGGTTCACCCGACCTGTTCACCCAGGCCCGGAAACCCATGACGATTTCGTTGCCGGCCCTCACCACGGGTTCGACAGGAGGGACCGGCACAACCGTGACCGCCGGGACAGGTCTCCAGACAGGCCTTGTCACCAAGAACTCCGGGACTGATGGCACGACCCAGACCCAGACCGGTACGGGTGTTCCGGCCCTCCAGACCGGCCTTACCACGAAGAACACCGGAAGCGTGCTCCTGACCTCGAAGGGAGCGGTGACGACCTCGTCCGGGAAGATCGGGACTGTTGTCGGGACCGGGAGCCTCCAGACCTCATCGAAAGGCGGCACCACGTCGGCGAACCTGACGGGGTCCGCCGTTTCATCAGGAGCTCAGAAGGCATGCACCGGTGTCAACTGCAGTGCAAAGACCGGTATTTCCGTTGACTCAGGCATTATCGCGACCGGGGGGAAGACGAGCAAGGGGTCCACGGTTACGGCATCACTCTGCCCTCCCAGCAAGCCGGTCCAGACCTGCAGCACCAACAGCCTCACCGGGAAAACCGAGTGCACCTGTTCCGCATCGACAGCCATTGACACTCACGCCGGGCAGAAATGGTGCGAGGTGCAGAAATGTTACAGGACGGAGATAACCGCAACCGGGAAGAAACTCGTCCAGACCGGGGTTGCAGGCGGCGTCTGGGTCGGTACTGACGAGGAATGCCCTAGCTGCTCCTCCAAGATGGATCCAGGGTCAGGGACGACCACGACTCCGTCATTCTGTGATTCCTATTCGGGGCTTGAGAAGGAACAGTGTGAAAAATGTGGTGCGGATGATTGGGAGTCTTTCGCGATCTGCAAGATGAGCAAACCATTTAGCTACCCATTCGGGACGCAGCGATGAACAAGTCACCTGGCAGAATTTCTGTCCCCTTTATTTTCGCAGTCATGGCCTGTATATTCCTGATAACGTCCTGTTCAGCAGGGGGATTCTGGGACCGGCCTGATGTCCAGCCGGCAAACCCCGGAAACCAACAGCTCGTTGCCGTGGGATCAGCCGAAGGTTCCGGCGATATCTCGGATCTCGGCAGTATCGTCGGTTCACCCGACCTGTTCAACCAGGCCCGGAAACCGATGACGATTTCGGTGCCGGCCCTCACCACGGGTTCGACAGGGACAGGCACAACCGTGATAGTCGGGACCGGTGACACGACCCAGACCCAAACCGGTACGGGTGTCCCGGCCCTCCAGACCGGGCTTGCCACGAAGAACACAGGAAACGTGCTCCTGACCTCGAAGGGAGCAGTGACCACCTCGTCCGGCAAGATCGGGACCGTTGTCGGGACAGGGAGCCTCCAGACTTCATCGAAAGGCGGCACCACGTCGGCGAACCTGACGGGGTCCGCCGTTTCATCAGGTGCACAGAAGGCATGCACCGGTGTCAACTGCAGTGTAAAGACAGGGATTTCCGCAGACTCTGGCATTGCTGTGATCGGAGGGAAGGTCACCAAGGGTTCCACGGTTATGGCATCCCTCTGCCCTGCCAGCAAGCCGGTCCAGACCTGCAGCACCAATAGTCTCACCGGGAAAACCGAATGCACCTGTTCCGCATCGACAAGCATCGATACCCATACAGGGCAGAAATGGTGCGAGGTCCAGAAGTGTTACAGGACGGAGATAACCGCAACCGGGAAGAAACTCGTTCAGACAGGGGTTGCAGGCGGCGTCTGGGTAGGTGCCGACGAGGAATGCCCGAGCTGCTTCTCCAAGGTAGGAACGACGCCTGCTGTTACCAACGCAAATGCCGAAGAGCAGTGCAAACAGTGGACAGGAGAAAATAAAGACAGGTGTATCAATTGCGTGTTCAATCCCACAACATGCGTGCCACCTGGATTTGAGACATCGCGTTGTAAGCAGCCGATGTGTGGCACTACCATCACTGGTTAAAATCCGCTGAATTCTTTTTCATCAGCCCCGGACCGGGCACCATTTTTTGTCCCATGACACGAACACTTCCCCATGCACCACTGGGACCCCGGGGATTATGCCAAAAACTCAACGGCACAGGAACAGTGGGCGGAGCAGCTCCTTGCCGGGCTGAATCTCAAGGGCCGGGAGCGGGTCCTCGATATCGGCTGCGGCGACGGGCGCATCACCGCCGGGCTGGCGGGACAGGTTCCGCAGGGGTGTGTCGTTGGGGCCGACCTCTCTCTCGAGATGGTCAGGTATGCCGCGTCCCACCACCCACAGGAACAGTACCCGAACCTCTCGTTCGTCCGGGCCGATGCATGCCACCTCCCGATGAAAGGACCGTTTGACCTGGTCTTCTCGAACGCCGCCCTCCACTGGGTACGGGACCACCGCCCCCTCCTCGCCGCGGTCTACCAGTGCCTGGTGCCGGGCGGGACCTTCCTTGCCCAGATGGGTGGGGCAGGGAACGCGGCTGATGTCATGGACGTTGTATGCGAGGTGACGGCGAAAGCTGCCTGGAGTCCGTACTTCGCGGGTTTTACCTCTCCGTATGCCTTCTTCGGCCCCGATGAGTACCGGGGTTTTCTCACGGGAGCAGGGTTCCGGGTGAAACGGGCGGTGCTCCTTGACCGGGACATGGTCCAGGCAGGCAGGGAGGGGTTCGCCGGCTGGGTCAGGACGACCTGGCATCCCTACCTCGACGCCGTCCCGGATGCCAGGAGGGAGGAGTTTCTCGCAGAGGTCGTCGACCGCTATATCGGCATCCGCCCCGCAGACCCTGAAGGAAATGTCCATGTAGACATGGTAAGGCTCGAAGTCGAGGCAGTCCGTCCTCCAGGTCCTGGCCAGAAAGAAGAGGATTGAAAAGAGGTCCTGTCGGACAGGGCCGGAGGGAGCTGTCCGTCCCTGAGATCATCCCTCCTCATTTTTCCTGAGGATGTAGAACGCATACCCATAGGTCCCACGGTACGCGTCCCACACCCGGATCTCCTCTGCGATCTGGTCCAATACGGCATGGTCCTCAGGGGTCTTCGCCTTCTTCCTGAACAGCGCGATCCTGTCCCTCTGGGGGGCGTAGTACTCGTCCCAGGCGGCATCGGGGAGGATGACCACACCCATTACCAGGTACCCGCATGACCGGGCGGTCTTCCAGAACTCGTGCACGGTCCGTATCCCCGGGTATGCGGCCTTCCAGAACGAGACCGCCCCCGCCGGCGGGTCGTCCACGAACCAGGACGACTCCGAGAGGACGACATAGCCACCCCTGCCGAGGAGCGTGCGCCAGGCGGTGAGGCCTTCCTCAAAGCCGATGCAGAAGACCGACCCTTCGGCCCAGACGAGATCAACCGGGGCGAGGGATTCCGGGACGGCGTCCATGGACCCGCACCAGGCACCGACCCGCTCCGTGAGGCCTTCGTCCGCCGCCCGCCTCATCATTATGTCGAGGTAGGACTGCCTGATGTCCACCCCGGTGACATGGCACCCGGCCCTGGCAAGGACGAGGGATGAGGCGCCTGACCCGCACCCCATGTCGAGTACCCGCGGTTCTGCCGGAAGACCGGTGAGGAGGGAGAAGATGCCGCGGGTGATCCGTTCATCGGCAGGGGCTTTCATCGGGAGATCCTCGTAAAAATCAAAGAGCATTTCTGGAATGGCAAGTTCTTCCATGCTTTACAGTTTCATGTCCAGGAAAAAACAGGCTTGCGGTCTCATGGGTACAACACCAGGGATTGGTTTGTTTCAGGAGCATACGGAGCTGACAGTCAGGGGACGGTTCGGGTCCCGCACTCTCTCCTGGCACCCATGTCCCTGTCGAAAGCGGCAGTGACCTGCCCGGAGGTACCCATGGTGGACGGCTGCGGGGATACCGTGCCGCCACACCATCCCAGGTGAGGGGAACCACCAGGCTGGATCAAATCTCCACGATACACCCGTTTTTCGCCGTGATACCCCATATTCACCTTTGTGGTCGCGCAGGGACCAAAGAACCCGGATACAGGGAAATCGGGACAGCACAGCACCAACCGGGATCCATGAAAGGAACTGACCCAGGAAAAAACCTTTGAAATAGCGTTTTTTGCGACATATCTCTTTTTATTTGCTTTTTTCTCCGAAGTACAAAAAAAACGCACCACAGGGCTTGGATAGGACCGTTATAAACCAGTTTCCCAGGGCTCAGGGATGCCAGGGAAACGGTCCAGGTCTCCTTAAAAAGGAGTGCGGATGCAGAGTGAAAACCTTATATCGTCATTCTGTGGAGAGCTCATCAGTGGGCCGGGGCACATGCATCTGCCCTGACCCCCTGTTTCGGGGAGCATCACTGCATGATCGTTCAAATCGTCGTTTATGGCGTCAGGGCGGCAACGAACGGGGTGCGGTGGGTCTGCGACGACCCAAATATCGGGAGCCTGCTCAACAGGGTTGCGTCACGGGAGTGTGCGATGAAGGAGCCGGGATTTTCACCTTTTATCGCCCCGGCCATGGCAAACCTTGCAGTGACCAGGATCCCCGGTGGTAAGATCATTTCCTACACCCCAGAGGAGGCCGACCACGACCCCCTCCCGCTTGCAACGGCCTTTTCTGCTATTTAAACCTCATACAGGGTTAATCCCAGGATAATTCCCTGTCAGCATTTTCACAGGAAGACCCCGATACGTTTCACTCCCTGTGTACCATGGGTTATGTGAGTACCCTCCTGGCGATGTAGTTCATGGGAACAATGGCGCATCCCGGGATGCAGACAGGGCGGCCGGAAAATGAAAGAGATAAGGCAGCCGGGGACCCATACCTATCAGGTTCCCTGGAACCCCGGGGGACTGTAGGACGAGACCCACCATGGATGCCAACGAGTATGTCCACGGATACTCCGAAACCGAGGCACGCCGCCTGTCCGACCAGGCACGGACCCTCGCAGACCTGCTGCACCATGACACGCGATATCCGGACGGCAGTCGTGTCCTCGAGGCCGGCTGTGGGACCGGCTGCCAGACCATCACGCTTGCCTCGCAGAGCCCGGGGGCGTTCTTCACCTGTATCGACTGCTCGGGACCGTCTCTTGACAAGGCACGGGCGAGGTGTGAAGAGGCGGGACTCCGGAACGTGAGGTTTCAGAAGGCAGACCTCCTTGACCCGCCGTTCGGACCTGGAAGCTTCGACCACGTCTTTGTCTGTTTCGTCCTCGAGCACCTCCCTGACCCCCGGCGTGCCCTTGATACACTCAAGGCGCTGATCAGGCCGGGTGGATCGATCACGGTGATCGAGGGGGACCACGGGTCGACGTACTTTTACCCGAGGAGCCTCTTTGCCGACAGGGCCATCGGGTGCCTCGTCAGCCTCCAGGAGGAGAAGGGAGGAAATGCCCTTGTGGGACGGGAGCTGTACCCGCTCCTTACCGGTGCGGGTTTCACCGGGGTCAAGGTCACACCCCGGATGGTCTATGTCGACCATTCCCGGCCCGACCTCGAGGAGGGCTTCACCAGGCAGACCTTCACGGCCATGGTCGACGGAGTCAGGGAGGAGGCGGTCGGAAAGGGCCTCATGTCCGGAGAGGAATGGGACAGGGGGATCTCCGACCTCCGGAGGACCTGCTCCCCGGACGGCGTGTTCTGCTACACCTTCTTCAAGGGGGTCGGGGTCTCGGAGGGCCTCTGAAATGACCCTTGAAGAGACCCTCCGCCTCCAGGCAGAGTCCCTCGGGGCCGATTATTTCGGGATAGCCGACCTGGCAGAAGCCCGTGATCAGATCCTCTGGCAGGGCGGCCCGGGTATCGCCCGGTTCCCGTTCGGTATCGTGATGGGGATCACTATCCCCGATACCCTTGCAGACCTGCTCGCTGAACGGGAGAAGCCTGCTTCAGCCATCCTCTACAAGCACCATGCATACGAGGTCGCCAACGCCGTTCTCGACCAGGCTGCTCTCAGGCTTGCCAACACGCTCCAGCATTCCGGCTACAGCGCCCTACCTATCCCGGCTTCGAAGAGGACCGACAACGAACGGATCTGTGGTCCCTTTTCCCACAAGTGCGCGGCACACCTTGCCGGCCTGGGCTGGATAGGTAAAAACTGCCTGCTCGTTACACCGGACCACGGCCCGAGGGCCAGGTGGGTAACGGTGCTTACCAATGCCCCCCTGCCTGCAGGGAGGCCGATGGCATCACGGTGTGGTGATTGCCATGAGTGCGTGGACATTTGTCCTGTGAAGGCGTTTACCGGGAGGAATTTTGATCCTGCCGAGCCCCGCGAGGCACGGTATGACGCCGCGGCCTGCGACCGGTACTTCAGGGATATGGAACGCCAGACCGGGACCGCGGTATGCGGCCAATGCCTCTATATCTGCCCACATGGACGAAAACAGGCTTCCCATCTGAAGACCTCATAAGACCTGCGGCCTGTAATCCTGCCACCGGGGACAACTGTTGAGTTCACCTGAAGAGACGGTCTTTTTCGTTTTGGCTGCTATCTTGAAACGCATCTCTTGAAACGCAGATAAACAGGATTTCACACCCGAACCATGAAAAATCTCATCCTAAATCTCCTTATTAGGAGGCTATATTAGCATTTCGATAGGAAATATTCCATATTTTTAATTTTATTACCCCTATGATCAACGTTCTCCATTAGCTGCAATCCCAATCTTTGGAGTTCAAAAGAGCCTATTTTGGTTTTCACCTTGAACAGGCAGAGGATGAGAGG
>CAZGXZ010000138.1:0-7232 GCA_964530035.1 uncultured Methanoregulaceae archaeon | reverse complement strand
CCTCACTGCAAGCAGGCAGCTGCGACAACTTCCTCGAGGTCTGCCTGACCAAGGCGGTCCATACAGGGGCTGATATCAGGCAGAGGACGCAGATAAACCGCGGAGCCCTGTCCGTTGGGTCGGCCGCGGTACTTCTGGCTGAAAAAGAACTCGGCAGCCTTGAAAACCGGCATATCCTTGTTATAGGAAGCGGCGAGATGGGCATGCTTGTCGCCCAGGCCCTTGCAGAAAAAAGGCTCACCGCCATATATGTCGCCAACAGGACATATGCGCGTGCGGTGACCCTCGCAGGAAAAATCGGGGGGAAGGCAGTCCGTTTACAGGAGCTGGGGAGGTACCTTACCCTTTCCGATGTCGTCATTACCTGTACTTCGGCACCCCACCCGGTGATTCGTGCGTCAGACCTGCGAAAGGTTATGAAAGGAAGGTGCTGGCCGCTTGACGGCCATCCCCGGCCCCTCATGGTAATCGACATAGCACAGCCGCGGGACGTCGAGGAGGAAGCTGGTGGCGTCGACGGCGTGAAGCTGTTCACCATCGACAACCTGCGGGACATCAGCGAAGCAACCCTGAGTTCCCGAAAAGCGGCGGCTGAAACGGCAAATGTCCATATTGAGGAAGAAATGAACCGTTCCGTTCGACTTCTCAACCGGACTGCCGCCGATGACACCCTCGCCCAGCTTTATACCTGGGCCGAGGCCGTCAGGCTGCGTGAACGCGACAAGGCGATCGCCAGGCTCCCAGCCGGTGAGGAAAAAACGCCTGAGATCATCGAGGACCTCTCCCGTGTGCTGGTCAATAAACTTCTGGCCGATGCAACGATGTCTATCCGGCAGTGTGCCGAGGCGGGCAACCTTGCCGCAGCAGAATCGCTTGTGCAGGCGATAACCAGAGGAGAACATTCATGTTTCCGCAAAGAAGGATGAGAAGGCTCCGGCAGCGGCTCGTTCAGCCCATGTTCGTCGAACATACCCTGGCTGTCAATGACCTTGTTGCCCCGCTGTTCATCGATGAAACCGCAGAAAAACCGGTTGAAATAGGATCAATGCCGGGCCAGTACAGGTATCCGTTCAAGGACATTGCGAAGGTTGTTGACAGACTGGCAGCCCGGGGAATAAAAGCGGTCCTCCTTTTCGGAGTGCCGGCAGAAAAGGACAGCGTTGCGACCGGGGCTTTTTCCAGAGACGGGGTTATCCAGGAAGCCGTAAGATCGGTCAAGGCCTTGTGTCCCGGAATGGTCGTAATAACGGACGTTTGTGCCTGTGAGTACACCGACCACGGTCACTGTGGCATTCTTCATGAATGCAGGGCCGGGATCGACCTCGACAACGACGCGTCACTCAGGCTCATGGAAAAGATCGCGGTGAGCCATGCAGAAGCCGGTGCTGACATCGTGGCGCCGTCCTGCATGCTGGACGGGATGGTGACCTCGATCAGGAAGGCGCTTGATACGTCCGGTCATGAAGAAACCCTGATAATGGCATATTCAGCCAAGTTTGCGAGCAGTCTCTACGGGCCTTTCCGCGAGGCTGCCGAGTCGGGGTACCTGCACGGCGACAGGACAACCTACCAGATGAACCCGGCCAACGGCCGCGAAGCCCGGATGGAGATTATCCTGGACCGGGACGAGGGCGCAGATATCCTCATGGTGAAGCCTGCAGGGTGGTATGCAGATATAATCGCGGAGGCCTCCCGCAATGACCTCCCGGTTGCCGCCTACCAGGTGAGCGGCGAGTACGCCATGATCCGGGCGGCAGCTCTGAACGGATGGATTGACGAGAGGAAAGCGGTAATGGAAAGCCTTATTTCATTGAAGAGGGCAGGTGCATCCCTCATCATCACGTATTTTGCACCGGATGTCGCGGGGTGGCTGTGTGAGCAGTGAAGACCTTTACAGGCAGGCGACACGGCTGATGCCCGGGGGAGTAAGCAGTCCTGTACGTGCAATCAAGCCTTATCCCTTCTATACTGCGGCTGCATCGGGTGCAAAGCTCCATACTGCCGACGGCCAGGAACTCATCGACTGCTGCCTGGGATACGGGCCACTCATGCTGGGGCACTGCCATCCGTTTGTCATGCAGGCAATCGAGGAACAGGTCTCGAATGGCTGGCTTTATGGCACGCCTACACCGGCAGAGGTCAGGCTTGCCGGTATGATCACCGGCGACCATCCGGGGGTGGACATGGTACGGTTCGTTTCCACGGGCTCGGAGGCAACAATGGCGGCGATCAGGCTTGCCCGGGGCTATACCGGAAAGCCGGACATCGTCAAGGTTGAGGGAGGGTTCCATGGTGCCCACGATGCCGTGCTTGTTAAGGCAGGCTCAGGGGCGACAACCCTTGGAATACCTGATTCGGCAGGGGTGCTGGGAGACCTCACCTCCCATACCCGTCAGGTCCCCTACAATGACCCTGAAGCGATCGAGGAGGTCCTTTCACGCGACGATTCGGTTGCAGCCCTGATCATGGAACCGGTCCTCGGCAACATCGGACCTGTCCTCCCAGAACCAGGTTACCTCGAGGAAGTCAGGAAGATTACAAAAGACCACGGGGTTCTCCTGATCCTGGACGAGGTCATCACCGGGTACCGCATTGGGATTGGCGGGGCCCAGGTAAAATACCGGGTACGGCCTGATATCACAACTCTGGGAAAAATACTTGGGGGAGGTCTTCCAATTGGTGCGTTCTGCGGCAGGCGGGAGATCATGGAATTGATCGCCCCGGCCGGACCCGTTTACCAGGCAGGCACGTTCAACGGCAACCCCTTGAGCCTTGCTGCCGGAATCGCGACGATTGGATGGCTTCACCAGAACGAAGGGGTCTACCGGCACCTCGATGAACAGGTGAGGGTGATCCGGGAGTCCATACCGCCGGACGCAGGCGGATCGTTTGTCAGCACCGGGTCTATGTTCAAATACTTCTTCAGGAATGAGCCTCCGAGGGACTATACCACGGTGAAGGAATGTGATACTTCCCGGTTCAACCGGTTCTGGCAGAAAATGCTCCGCCTCGGGATATTCCTGCCACCTTCACAGTTCGAGACGAATTTCCTGTCAGTCGCACATGGAAGGGCTGAAATCGATGCCATCGCAGCAGGGTATGCGGCATGCCTGTCAGGATAGGGACCCGGGGCAGCAGCCTTGCGCTTGTTCAGGCAAAAATGGTTGCAACAGCCCTCGAAAGGAACGGTATCGAATGCGAGGTCGTGCCGATGGCAACCCAGGGAGACCTGGTACGTGGTGTGCCCCTGCACGAGATAGGTGGGCAGGGGGTCTTTGTCCGGGCCCTCGACGAAGCCCTCCTGGAGGGAAGAATCGACTGCGCGGTCCATAGCATGAAGGACATCCCGGCAAAGAGACCTGGGGGCCTTGTTACGTCTGCGATCCTGAAACGCGACCCTCCGGGTGATTTTCTCGTGCATAGCCTCCCGGATGCCGAGCTTAGGGTTATCGGGACCTCCAGCACGAGGAGGAAGGCACAACTGCTCAGGTACCGGAAAGGGGCAAGTATCGGACATCTCCGCGGCAATGTGGACACCCGTCTCCGCAGGCTTCGTGAAGGCCAGTTTGATGCGATTGTCCTCGCACATGCAGGGATATGCCGCCTCGGCCTCAGCCTTCCCGGGGAACCCCTGTCAACGGACCTCTTTGTACCTTCGCCTAACCAGGGTACTATTGCGGTTGTTTCCCGCGATGAGGAAGGTATTGTTACAAAACTGTCCCTCCTTGACGACCCGGAGACCAGGCGGGACATCATGGTCGAACGGACCGTGATGGAGGAGCTGGGGGGAGGTTGTTTCACCCCTCTCGGCGTCTTTTCCCGGGATGGGAGAGTGGTTGCCGAGGTCCTGTCACTCGACGGGACCAGGGCTGAGCGGTCGGAGGGATTGGTAACGGGCCACGAAGATACGGTGGAATTTGCAAGGGAACTGCTCGGCAGGTCCCGGGGACTCATATCAGATGCATACGAAAAACTGGGGATCTGTCATGGCGGGTAAGGTGTATCTCGTGGGATCAGGTCCGGGTGGGCAGGGACTCCTCACAAGGAGAGCAGCTGATATCATCAGGAGGGCTGATGTCATCCTGTATGACCAGCTCCCGGGCGAAAAGATCCTTTCTTCGCTCCCGGAACGGGCCGAGAGAATTGACTGCGGTAAGTTTGGCGGACGACACACCCTTGAACAGGATGAAATTGAGAAGATGATGGTGTCACGTGCACTTGCCGGAAAAACGGTTGTACGTCTCAAGGGTGGAGACCCTTTTGTTTTCGGGAGGGGTGGCGAGGAGCTTGACACGCTGCGTGCAGCCGGTATCGAGGCGGAAGTTGTACCGGGTGTGACCAGTGCCGTGGCCGTGCCGGCGGCAGCTGGTATACCTGTAACTCACAGGAAGTATGCCTCGACGGTGACATTCATCACCGGGCACGAGGACCCGGGAAAGGAAGGTTCAGCAATAGACTGGCAAAGCCTGGCGAGGATAGGTGGCACGCTGGTGGTCCTTATGGGAGTTAAAAACCTCCCAGTCATCGCTGAAACCCTGATCAGACACGGAAAAGAAGAAAAAACACCGGTCGCTGTCATAGAAAACGGGCTCCGTGAAAACCAGAGGGTTGTGACGGGATCCCTTTCAGATATCGCGGAGGTATGCCGGCAGGAAAAGGTCAAACCCCCCGCAGTCATCGTGATAGGGGAAGTTGTGAGCTTGTATGACCCTTTACGTCCTGTCCTGGTCCCTCCTGATGATGAGGAGCCACCCGGTTGCCAGGGCTAACCCCCAAATCCCAGCTTTTTTTAATTATCCCCAGTGTACTTTACTAGGATGGAGGAACCCCCGGGCGGACGGACCAAGGATGAGATCCGTGCAATAGCTCTTTTTAAACTGGGCCTTGACCGAAACGACACATTCGCGGACCTTGGGTGCGGCGCAGGTACTGTAGCGATCGAAGCATCACGGGTGGTGAAGACAGTCCATGCCGTTGACATCAGCCCCCGGACCATTGCCTTTGCCACTCAGGCGGCAGAGTTGCGCGGCTGTCGGAACATCCGTTTTTACACTGCCGATGCAGCGCAAGTTCTTCAAGGATTGAATGAGCTTGATGTTGCCTTTGTCGGGGGATCGAAGTCACTGCGGGCCGTTATTAACGAACTTGCCCGTCTGGCCGTCAGGAAAGTGGTGGTGTCAGCCGTCCTGCTAAGGACCGTTCACGAAGCGGTGGGTGCCATGAGGGATGCCGGCATATTCGAGGATGCAGTCCTGGTTCAGGTGTCACGCTCTCAGCCCCTTGCCGGGGATATCATGTTCAGGCCGCTTGACCCGGTCTACCTTATCACAGGGGGTGCCCGGAAGTGCTGACCGGCGTGGGCCTGGGCCCCGGGGACCCGGAACTTCTCACCCTGAAGGCAGTGCGCCTCATCAGGGATGCCGATGAGGTGTATGTCCCTGGGAAAAGGGCGTACGAGCTGGTCAGACCGTACCGCGAACCTGTGGAGATCGAGTTTCCGATGAGCCCCGACGAGGATGAGATCAGGCGGTGCCTCGAGGTGCATGCAGACCGGATAGCCGCTGTTGCAAAAAAAGGCCTCGTGGTGTTTGGCCTTATCGGAGACCCGAACTTTTTTTCCACGTATTCAAGACTCTGTGCGATCATGGAGAGACGCCATCCCGGCATCGTGTGCACCTCGGAGCCCGGGGTCTCGGCTATTACCGCCTTTGCCGCCATTGCAAATATTTCAGTCCAGAATGGGTTTTCGGTATCTGACGGGACAGGTGAACATGCACGGATCCTGCTCAAGGTACGGAGGCCAAGGGAGGCGGCGGACGCGCTCCGGCGTGAGGGCTACACCCGGTTCGTCCTTGTTGAACGTATGTATATGGAAGGTGAAAAGGTGCATTCCGAGATCCTGCCTGAAGAAAGTGACTATTTCAGCATCCTCTATGCGGAGATGTGACATGGCCGAGGTTTTTTTTGTCGGTGCCGGCCCCGGGGACCCTGACCTCATCACGGTCAAGGGAATGGACCTCGTGAAGAGGGCTGACGTCCTGGTCTATACCGGCTCCCTGGTCAACCGGGAGCTGGTAGACCGTTCGGAAGCTTCGGTCAAAGTGGACAGCCACGGGAAAACCCTCGAGGAGATCGTTCCCCTGATGACCCGTCATGCACGGGAGGGTGCTCTTGTCGTCCGGCTTCATACCGGTGACCCCTCACTGTACGGGGCAATCATCGAGCAGATCGACCTCCTCGAGAAGGCCGGGGTGACCTGCACGGTCATCCCGGGGGTGTCCTCCCTGTTCGGGGCGGCCGCTGCCCTCAAGGCACAGCTCACCCAGACCGGGGTCTCAGACACGCTCATCATCACCAGGCCGGCCGGGGCCACACTCGGGGAAGACCAGATACCTGACCTCTCCACCTTCAAAACGACCTTCGTGGTGTTTCTCGGTGCTGACAAAATCCGCGAGGTCATTCAAAAGGCCCGCTTCCCGGCAGAAACCCCGGCTGCGGTCGTATACCATGCAAGCTGGCCTGACGAGATCGTGCTCCGTGGTACCGTAGCCACCATTGCCACGCAGGCCGAGGAGGCCGGTATACGAAAGAGTGCGCTCCTCATGGTCGGGGATGTCTTTGACCCGGGAAGGCACGGTCTTAAGAGGTCGGTGCTATACAAATGAGCGGTAAGGATGTCCTGGTTACCGCTCTCCCCCATGGGATGGATGCTGCCGTGAAGGTCGCCTCGTTCCTCGGGGCAGAGGTCGTCCCGTATTACCCGGACCTGTTTGAACGGGTGTTTTCACGGTACCGGGCTATCGTCGCTGTCATGGCAGCAGGCATCGTCGTCAGGAAGATCTCCCCTCTCCTCGGATCGAAATGGTCGGATCCGGCGGTCATTGTCATTACCCAGGACCTCCGTTACGCGGTCCCTCTGCTTGGAGGACACCATGGTGCAAATGATCTTGCATGGCAGCTTTACGGGCTCGGTATCACTCCGATAATAACTACGGCGACTGAGAGTTCGGGAAAGGAGGCCGTGGAGGTCATTGGCACACGTCTGGGGTGTGATATCGTCAACCGGGAATCGACGAAGCCTGTCAATACAGCCATTCTCTCTGCGCCTGTTCCCGTCTTCTCTATCGAAGGCCCGGCCATGGTCATCGCCGGTCGGGATGTCGCGTTTCTGGTGAAAACAGGTGAATACTTCGTGGGAATCGGCTGCCGGAAGGGTATAACACGCGACGAGG
>CAZGXZ010000137.1:2186-7243 GCA_964530035.1 uncultured Methanoregulaceae archaeon | reverse complement strand
TTCAATTTCAATGACCTTGTATGCAATGAGTGACGGCTGGATGAAGGGCAGCCCTACCATGATGGGGATGGAGTCGTTGTGGACAACGGGGAAATCAATGAGGGCGTTCTGCACCGAGGGGTTGTCGGCCACCGGGATGTTTTTCGGGAGGTCCTCCGGGGGGGCAAGCACGACGACCTTTGCCTCTATCTCCTCCCTGATGCTGGATACCTTGATAGTGTCCCCGATCGAGACGCCGGCATTCAGGCGGGTGAAGTTGTCGATCCGTATCTTCCGCTGGTTCCAGTCCTCGAGCTGCGCCCTCCATACCTTGGCGACCGTGCGTCGCTTGCCCTCGATGGCGACGATGTCTCCGGGGGAGATCTTGAGGGCAAGCATCGTCTCGGGGTCGAGCCGTGCCTTTCCTCCCCCCTGGTCCCCGGGATAGGCACTATCGACTTTTAAAAAGATTTCCGGCATTACCTTTAAGGTCATCTCTTCCGGATTTATACATACGCGATCATGCCAACTCTCGTCTTTGACCCGTTTTCCGGTGCATCCGGCGATATGATCATCTCTTCCCTCCTCGACCTGGGGGCGGACCGGGATGCCGTGGTGCGTGCCATGGCCTCTGTTGCAGGCAGGCCGGAAATCACCGAAGTACGGCGTGCCGGCCTGCGGGGACTCCAGGTCAGGACCAATGCAGGGCATTCCCACCGGACCTTTGCTGAGGTCGAGGAGAAGGTGGAGTCGGCTGATGCTCCCCCGACGGTTGTCCGGCGGGCCATGGAGGTCTTTGAGGTCATCAGGGACGCCGAGGAGGCGGTCCATGGCGGCGCTGTGCACTTCCACGAGGTCGGAGCCGACGACGCGGTTGCCGACGTGGTCGGGGCCTGCATGGCCCTCGGGTCCCTTGAGCCGGACTGCGTTGCCACCCTCCCGGTGACGGTCGGAAACGGGACCGTCACAGGAAGCCACGGGGTCATCCCGGTCCCTGCACCTGCAACCCTTGAGGTGCTGAAGCAGTCAGGGCTTGTTATCCGGCCGTGCACCGGCGAACCCGGGGAGCTCCTCACGCCGACGGGGGCGGCCCTCCTTGCAGTGTTTGCCGGTTGCACCCTTTCCTCCCTGCCATCGGGAACCGTCATCAGGACAGGATACGGGGCCGGAAAGTGGGAGCGCAGCGGGGTGCCGAACCTGTTGCGCACCGTCCTCATCGACCGGTCATCGGGGCTCATGGACGACGAGGTCGATGTACTTGAAACGAATACCGATGATACCAGCGGCGAGGTGATCGCACTCGCACTGGCACGGTTCATGGCTGCCGGGGCGAGGGATGCAAGTGCCATTCCCTGTATTATGAAAAAAGGCAGGGCCGGTCACCTGGTCAGGGTCATAACCACGCCTGATGACAGTGCAAGAATTGCCATGGTCATGGCCCGCGAACTGGGGACGCTTGGCGTGAGATGTACTCCCTCGGTCCACCGGTTCATCGCACGCAGGGATACGGCACGGGTACCCATACGGATCTGTGGCGGGCTGTACGAGGTCCCGGTCAAGTTCGGGTATATCGGGGAGGAGTGCTACAATGTGAAGGCAGAGGCCGAAGAAGCCCGCCGTATCGCTGAAAATGCAGGGGTGCCGGTACGGACAGTCATGAGGCTTGCCGAGGAGGAAGGCTGGCGCAGGCTGAAGGGACCTGATGGTGGGGCATGAGTTGTCCCAGGATATCAACGGGGTCGCCCGGGCTTGACGACCTTATCGGGGGAGGCCTTGAGAGAAAACTCATCACCGAGCTGGTCGGGGGTCCTGGCACAGGGAAGAGCACCCTTGCCATCCTTGCCGCGGTATCCTGCCTGAAATGCGGAAACGGCGTTGTCTTCATTGACACCGAGGGCTTTTCCATCGAGCGCTTCAGGCAGGTCGCAGGCGAGGAGTCCTATGACCTGGCCGGCCGGCTCTTCCTCTTCGAGCCGGCAGACTTCGTATCCCAGGGGGTGATGATCGGGAACGCCGAAAAGGTACTAAAAGAGAATGATGTCGGGCTCATCATCCTCGATTCTGCAACCGGCCTGTACCGGGCCGACCTGGAGCGGGGCAGGGAGGCAATACAGCAACTCACGCGGCAGATGGTCCACCTCCTGGGCCTGGCACGCAGGTATGACCTTGCATGCCTCATTACCAACCAGGTCTATCACGACCCGGGCCACAACCGGCTCGTCGGGCTTGGCGGAACCGCCCTGGCCCACATTGCCAAGGTCATCCTGCAGATAGACAGGGCCGGCGATTGCAGGCGGGCGACGGTTATCAAGCACCTCTGTCTGCCTGAAGGAGGGTCCTTTGACTTCAGGATCGTCCAGGGGGGTATTACCCCCTGTGGGGGAGAAAACAACCCTGAAGGGCCAGAAATATCCTAAGAATACGGAAAGGTGAGGCAGGCCGTCAGAACATGTCCTCGGCTTTTTTAAACTGGGCGTCCGCCTCTTCATGGCGCCCAAGGGCCTGCAGGGACTTCCCTTTCTGGGACACCGCATCAACATGGAATGGCTCGAGTGCGATCACCTTGTCGTAACACCGGATCGCCTCGCGGTGTTTTTTCAGTTTCTGGTAGCTGTTCCCCATTTCGAACCAGGAATCGGCATCATTGGGGTCGAGAGCGATGGCACGGTGAAACGACCTGACAGCATCCTCGTTTTTCCCGAGGGCGTCGAGACTGCTCCCACGGTTGAACCACGTGTTCGCGTCCTGCGGGCGTAGAGCGAGGATGCGGTCAAAACAAGCGATAGCCTCGGCATGACGGTTAATCTCGGCGAGGCAGGCCGCTTTATGGTTAAGCGCGCTCACCTCGTCGGGGTTCTTTGCGAGGACCAGGTCGAAACAGGGGATTGCCTTGCTGTACCTTCCCATGAACAGAAAACAGATCCCGCGGTGGAGCCATGCCTCGGTATCATCCGGGTCACGTGTCAGGATTACGTCGAACGAACGGACTGCGTCCTCGTAACGGATGATATTGATGAGGGCCAGCCCCTTGGAGAAAAGGGCCTCCCTTGAGTACCGGTCAATTGCAAGGGCACGGTCGTACCAGCTGATAGCTTCTTCCCACCTGCCTGCGGCCGCCATTTCGAGCCCAAGCCGGATCGCCTGCGCCACCTGACCCGCAGTTGCCACTAAAAGACCACTCCTTTCATCCAACGGATCTGTAGCAGCGGGGACTATTTATACAGTTCGGGAATCACCCTTCAAAATGGGATAACCCCTTCAAAGACGGTTTCTGCAGGCCCGTCCATGCTGGTCACCTCCCCGAGCACGATGGTGAGGGTGCCGCCCTCGGTCCCGACCTGCACGACCTCCCCGACCATCCCGAGGTGGTGGGCCACCGCTGCGGATGCCGTTGCCCCTGTACCGCACGAAAGGGTTTCCGCCTCCACCCCTCTCTCGAAGGTCCTGATCGAAATACAGTTTTCTCCGGTCTTTTGCACGAAATTTACATTGGCACCTTTTAAAAAGACCGGGTTGTTCCTGATTGCCGGTGCTTCAGACTCCACGTCGATCCCCTGGAGGTCATCGACAAATATGACGGCATGGGGGACGCCGGTATTTACGGCATAGACCGTCCTTCCACAGATTACCTCCTTGAACTCGCCACTGCCGGATGCAGGGATCTGCTCGCAGGAAAAACCCGGGTCAGCCATCCTGATGGTCGCGGAAAATTCCCCTTCACGGTTGTATCCCATCGAAACCGCCATGCTGCCCGAAACCGTCTCGACGGAGCTGGTCCCGACGATATACCCCCGGTCATAGGCATATTTCACCAGGCACCGTATGCCATTCCCGCACATCTCGGCTTCGGACTCGTCGGGCTGAAAAAGCCGCATCCTGACATTGTCCTTGTCCGACCGGGACAGGAAGAGAACGCCGTCGGCACCGACCCCGAACCGCCGGTCGCAGTAGACCGCGGCGAACCGGGGTTTCAGCTCGTCAGGGATGACCTCTCCCTGCCACTCATCCACCAGGATGAAGTCATTGCCGTTTCCATGAAGTTTCGTGAACGGGATGTCCATAGCCTTCTTAATGGGTCCCCCATTGTTTTAAAGCACGGTCAAGCTCGTAATGGTCCAGGGCATACTCGGTGGCACTTTTCCCTTCCAGGAAAGCGTCCACGGCCTGGCGCATCGCCCTCGCACCCGCGGCCGTCCCGTCGGGGTGGCCATGGATACCCCCGCCGGCCTGGAGGATCACATCGGTCCCGAGCGCGGAAAGTTCCGCGGCGACCTTCCCGGGGTGGAGTCCTCCGCTCGCCACCGGAAACGAACGCCGGTGGCTGAAGAACGGACTGGTAAGAACGGCGTTGTCACCTTTCAGTTCCTCGACACTGTGCGCCATTTTCCCTGAAACGGTCCCGGTGTGGACCTGATCACCTCCGAGCATCCTGATGATCCGGGCGAAGGGACGCATTGCGATCCCATGGTCCGGGTTCCGGGTCATGGCGGCATGCATCGTCCTGTGGACATGGATGGGGACCCTGATTCCAGGGTCCGAGGCTATCGCCTCGAGAGCCCCGAACCCGGCGATGAAGACATCGATCATGATCATGTTCGCCCCGAGTTCTATCGCTTCAAGGGCCCTTCCAACGATCTTGTCCGGCCGTGTAGTGATATTGACCGCGTACAGGACCTGGTGGCCGGTCTCGCTCCGTGCATCGTCAAGACGTTCCATGACCGCCGGGACCCGCTCCTCTATCGGGCAGAAGGCCTGGTCGGTAAGGGTTTCATCGTCCTTGATCAGGTCGACACCGCCTGTTGCAGCTTGATATGCGACTTCGGCGGTGTCCTTCGGGTTAAGGCCCACCTTAGGCTTGATGATGGTGCCGACATGGGGGCGGCTGGTCGTACCGGTAATTTTCCTGATGCCGGATATACCGAACCTTGGTCCAGGGAACCTCGAGAGGTCCTCGCATATCTCGATATCGACCAGCCGGACCGAATTGAGCCTTGACAGGCCGAAGAGGTTCCCGGCTACGACAGAGAGATACTGGGCAACATTCCCGGGCTCGAAGATCTCACCCGGGTAGGCTATCC
>CAZGXZ010000137.1:1866-2176 GCA_964530035.1 uncultured Methanoregulaceae archaeon | reverse complement strand
GTACCCGTCAGCCGATGGTTCAACCGACTGCACATGACCGTCAAGCCGTTCGACATAGGCAGGCCTGGTGGTGAGGCCGGTCCACGTACCGGTCGTCTCCTCTTCACAGATGGCCTGTGCCGCCTGTTCCGGGGTAGTATCGGCCCGTGGGTGAAAGAAATACGTTGCGACCACGTCTGGCATGTTCCTCATCATCTCCTGTGGCTAGTGCCTGTTAAATTCATTGATGTCCCAGCCCAAATATTCACGTATGATGATGTAGGCCATTTGCGGCGGGATCGCACCCTCCTCCGTGACAACCAGGTCGATG
>CAZGXZ010000137.1:0-1856 GCA_964530035.1 uncultured Methanoregulaceae archaeon | reverse complement strand
TGTACTCCGGGGGGGTGACATCGAACGCCGGGTTCCTGACCCGGACATGCGGGAGAGTGGAACTGATCTCGTGTGGCAGGATCTCTCCCGGCTCCCTCTCCTCGATGGCGATAAGCTCACCGAAGATAGTCCTCGGGGCAAACTTGTAGGTTTCTGCCGCGACAATGAGGCTCGTCCGCGCTTCATCCGCGGCGAGTGCCAGTTGGGAGGTCCCGATCTTGTTGACAACGGCACCGTTTACCGCGACTGCGTCCGCGCCTACGACGACCAGGTCGATGCGGTTCATGAAGGAACGGACCGCCGAATCAACAATGAAGTTTGTTTCTATCCCTGCATCATTCAGGGTCCGGATGGTGATCAGGCCCTGGTTTCGCGGCCTGACCTCGGTTGCAAAGACCGAGAACTCACAGCCCTGCCTCCGTGCCTCAATAAGACAACTCAGTGCGGCCTCGGAGTTGCAATGGGTCATAACAACGTCCCCGTCCCTGATATGCCGCGCCCCGATCTCGCCTATCTTCCCGACCGCCTGTTCCGAGCTCCTGATGAAAGAGTCGGCACGGGCAGCTATGGCTTCCTTCGCCTCTTCCGGGGTAGCGGTGCCCTCCATCGCCAGCATGACCATATGGACGGCGTTTGGAAGGGACACTGCCGTAGGCCTCGTTGAGACGAGGGTGTGCGCAGCGTTTCCCATTTCCTTCCTAAAACCGGCGATGTCTCCCGCCGTGACCTGGTATGCGTGGTCACGGAGGGCGGCTGCAGCCACCCGGGCGATTCTCCCTGCGCCGCGTATCTCCATGCGGCGAATTTTCTCTGCTGTGTCAGCCAGGTCCGTCACGGGAAACCCTCATGATACGGGAGGCAGATAAGATGAAATAGGCTTTTGAACACCCATGTCCACCGCGGTTGTATTCGATAGTGCAGGGACTCTCCTCGAGACGTACCGGGTTGCGAAGAACATCATTACCGGGAAGCTCATGCCGAATATTGAGTCGACCATGCTCACGTTTGCTGTTCCCGACCGGGTCCTGTGCGTAATCCAGGTCCACAGCCGTGAGGTCATGGCCCAACCCCCGGGGACACTGTTTTCAGAGTATCTCATGGAAAACGGGATTGGGTTCGGGATCAGCTGCACGCGGAAGGTCCTGGCCTCTGACGAGGTGGGCGAAATCCTCTACAATGACCACCGGGCAACCACCGGAGACCTCCAGGAGTGCATCAGGGATGTCTGGTCCCGGATCAGGAGGGAGGAGGTGGTGACCCTGAACAACGGTGTCATCGTGAACATGGCCGTTCCCGGCATAGAGTTCATGGTAACCGCCGGCGGCAAGCCGTTCCCCGGGGCGAAGGAGGTCATCACCACCCTTCACCGACACGGGATCCCGACATTCATCGCCTCAGGGGACCGGGTTGCGAAGCTGACGAAGATGGCCGATTTCCTTGGGATCCCCCGTGACCGGGTGTTCGGGGTCGCCACGCCGAAGATGAAAGCGCAGATCGTCGGTGATCTCAGGGAGGAATATGATCGTGTGGTCATGGTCGGTGACAGCATCAACGACCTGTATGCATTCCGGGCAGCGGACATTTCCATCCTTACCGAGGAACAGTCAGGAGAGAAACACCAGGACCTGTACGAATCGGTCGATCACGTCATCCATGACCTTCGGGAGGTAATCACGATCGTAACCGGCATCCGGTGAAAAAAAGCGTTCCAATGACCGGATATAAAGAGTAATATGGTACGGATACCAGTAATCTATACAAGGAGTGGTAATGGCCCCTTTGATCACGGTTGAGAACCTTTCAATGGATTTTGACGGGACAAAGGTCCTCAAAAATATTTCTTTTGAGATAGGTGA
>CAZGXZ010000136.1:0-7262 GCA_964530035.1 uncultured Methanoregulaceae archaeon | reverse complement strand
TTTCCTGATAACTGTTATCCGGGTTTATTTTTCTCACTTTATCTGACCTTGGCGAAATTTTTACCCTCTTAAAAGGACGTGGGACCGCCGCCGGGGCGCCCTTCGGGGGGGTGGGGGTATGCCCCCACTGAAGAGGTAATGCCTATGGGTATCGGGAAACGAGAGGCGATGGTTATTTGCCAGGGTCTGGAAGCATTCAAAAACGCCTGAAAAATTTCAGATCCCCTCTCTTCAATCATGCAGATTACCTGCTCATTATGTCAGGCAAGGAAGAATTATTCGAAAAAAATGAGATTTTTAGGTTCGCTAAAATTGTCTCTCTCTTCAATTTTATTTACCCTGGTATGAGAGACCTCCATCAGCTGCAATTCCAATTATAGGATCTCAACAAAGGCAAAAAATAAGGAATTTTCCTGAGCGATGGTCAGCCCTTGAAGATTTTCATGACGGATCCAAGGAACCCGCTGCTCTCGGCCTGGCCTCCAAGGAGGTCCTTTGCCAGACTGGCAGCATCGGGGGAGGACTGGAGTGCAAGCTTCGACTGCTCCCCGAGCATGTCGGTGAGCCCTTTCTGGTCCATCTTCTGCCCTGAAAACTTCTTTGCCACGTACCCCATGACCAGGGGGGTCGCCATCTCAAGGACTTTTCCCACGACCGCCGGGGGGAGGCCGGTCTTCTGCGAGATGGCGTTCTGGATGCCGCCCATCTGGCTCCCGAGCAGGCTGCTTGCCATACCTGCACCGGCCGTTCCCGGGTTGCTCAGGAAACCGCCGAGGTTGTCCATCGGGTTGCTGCCACCGGACTGGGAGAGCATGTTCATCAGCATGTCGGCACCGCCGGGTTTTGAAGCACTGTTTGCCATCGAACCCATGATCATCGGCAGGCCCATGCTCAATGCAGACTTGACCGCATTCGGGTCACCACCGACTGAGTTGCTGATCGCGGTGAGGTTGTCACCGGTCGCTACCTGGTTCATCAGGTCCTGAACAATCGAATCCATGGTATGTTCTCCTTCATCTTTACCAGACCCGTTGGGTTGTGAAAGCTATGCGCCGGGTTGCCGGCAGGGCCGTGCGGGACCACTGGCCGACGGTGCATGAATGTTCCGGGGTCGAGTATGCATGAACATAGGTCCACGATACATTAAACCTTGCCCTGGAATCAAGTAAAATGGATAAACACTCTTATTCAACCAATCGGGGGAAAATCTGCCTGAGCAGGCGGCTCCTGCGAGTAACCCTGTCCTCCCGGGAGGTGATAACCGTACACCACCGCTTCATCCCATATCCCCTGTTCCGGGTGATGAAAAATCCCGCTCAAGCGACGAACAGGTGTATTTTCGTAATCATGATGATTGCGTCCAGGCAAAACTACAACAATAGGACTCAGGGATCCCCTGTCAGGTCATTTGCCGATGCAGTCTCGTTTCATGGGCATGCATGCCCGGGGCTTGCAATAGGGTACCGTGCAGCTGTCTATGCCCTTGAAACGCTCCGTGGCGGAAGGGACGTGGACGAGGAACTGGTCGCCATCGTGGAAAACGACGCCTGTGGATCGATGCAATACAGGTGGTGACCGGCTGCACTACAGGCAAGGACAACCTCATCATGCAGGACCTTGGAAAGCATGCCTATACCTTTGTCAGCCGGTCTGACAACAAGGCCATCCGGATCATCCAGAAACCGGGAAGTATCATCGAAGTCTTGACCGCGACCTGATGCAGCTTCGCCAGAAGGTTTTTCTAAAATTGCCACCCCCGATGAGCAGAAGGACTTCCTTGCAAAAGGGGACCGGATCGTCGGGACGATCCTTGGGATGTTCCTTGCCAAGCTCTTCGATACACGGGAGGTGGCCCCGAAAGTCCCTGAAAAAGCCCTTATCTTCCGTTCTGTCCAGTGTTCGGCCTATGGAGAGATGGTCGCCGGGCACCGGGCCAGGGTGAAGAACGGCCGTTTCCTATGCCTGGCCTGCTCCGACGAGTACTCGCGGGGATGGTGATCCGGGAGAATATCCGGTGTTTGAAGGAAATCATCCCGCCCAGGACACGGCCTCTTCAGGATACCCTTCTTCCCGGGAGGTGTGCCACGAGGTGGGTTCCATTAAGAGCCTCCCGGAGTATAGTTTCACCATGTTCTTTGAAGAGGAGGTGCGTTTCCTTAGTCCCGGGGACGCACGGGATTTCATCCGGTTTTTAAAAACAAGAGGCGTAAAAACCCATGTCTCGACCCGGTATGTCGAGCAGGTGATAATAGCGTTTAAAGGCCCGGTCAGCGCCTTTGAAGCCATGATCGACGACCTTGAATCAAATCCGCCTGCTCCTGGGGATAGTGCGGCTGACCAGGAGGATACTGTTGAAGTCACACCAGATTCCATCAGCAGGTTTAAAAACGCAGTGAAAAAAGTGCGGACGGGCATGGAATCTCTTTCCGTGTACGAGGCCGGAGACCGTATCCAGGCCGGGGGAGAGGAGGGGCGTGAGGAGCTGACGGCCGGACTTCCCGAGTCCGCAACCGCCGATGAGAGAGTCAGGTATATTGCAGACCGGATTATCCCGGTCATCCACCTCCAGGCTTCAGGTGGCATCGAGTCCAGGGACGACGGTCTGTACCTCACGAGGAAGGTTGTCCCCGGGGAAGAGGTAGTCTCCTTGACTGACCCTTTCATCTCGACGGCCGTCGATGCATGTGCAAAAAAACACGGGGTAACGCCCTACACGAAGATCGAATACCTGGCGAAGCACGTGGTGACCACAGGGCCTGAACTGTACTTTGAGACAGCGGGTGAAGAATTGGAGGAAATGCTCTCAGAGGCTGAAATGGATGAAGACGACTACCAGGAGTTCATCCAGGGGAGCCATATGAAACGTGTCCTCATCCCGGTGATAACCGGCATCATCGGCGGGAGGAAAATGTCAGTAGATGAGCTCGCCGATGCCCTGGCGGAGTTCAGTCCTGAGGGCCAGGACGACCGCGAAGTGCTGATCTCCATTGACCGGGAGCTTGTCCCCGGACTGGTCGGCGAACTCCGGAAAGCAGGTGTCCTGGAAGGGACGGACCAGAAGATCCGCTGTAAACAAGGGAGCAGGCCGGCATAGTCATCTCATCGTACTGTACAAGAACGAAGAAAACAAAGGGGTGGAGAGAAGGCCCGGGAAAAGGGACGCAAGACATTGCTCACCCTCTTCCCTGGCACATTATCAGGTCCCGGGCGTTACCAGGACCGGTCCGGACCGGCATCCCCCCGGGGTTCATGTGACCCCGGGTACATGCCCATGGTGCTGCCGTTCAAGAGACGGCCTTGACCCTGACTGACGATAATATCTGCCTGAATGTTGCCTCGGTCCCGTTGTAGGTGGCCGGTGACCCGAAGCAGAAGACCTGGTACTCCCGCTTGTTGATGACAGATACGACTATCATCGTTTTCACTGCATTCCCATCATCCGTTGTCCAGGTAAAGACAATTCTCTCTGCATTTTTTCCGTCGAGGGTTGTCTTCTCCTTCCTGACAAGGGTGTACCCGGACCACGTACCAATTTCTTCGAGCAGCGATGATACGACCTCATCGAGGGTCCTGTCTGACTTCGTTTTTGTTCCTTTCAGGAACAAGGCAGGACTCTTCGCCGGGCTTTCCACGGATATCCGGTAATAGGACTCACCTTTATCATCCACGGTAACCGTCCAGTCAGAGGGGTGCCTGATGCTGAACCAGGAGTCGCTGTATGACGTCATCGAGGGTGTCGGGGTGACTGTCGGCTTTGGTACTGCCTTGACCTTGACGGACGAGGTAATCTTTGTGAAAAGGGCTTCGTTCTGGCTGTACGAGTCTGGAGCCGTATTGAAAAAGACCTGGTAGAGCCGGTTGTTCACAACGGCAAGAGCGGTCATTGTTTTTATGGACTTCCCACCTGCAGTTTTCCACGTGTAGACGAGCCTGATGGCACTTTTTCCGGCGAACGTCGTTTTCTGACGTGAAACCAGGGTGAACCCGGACAAATTCCCGAGTGTGTCCATAAGCTCGGCCTCCTGGTCCTCAAGGTCTCCTGACACGTCTTCGTTGCCCCCGTAGAGGATGCCGATGGAGGTATTGGCAGGGGAGTACATGGACACCTTGTGCAACGATTTCATGGAATCATCCGTTTCGATGGTCCATCCTGAAGGGTACTGCAGGCTGACCCGTGAGTCGCTGTAGGACTTCATCGAGAGCGTCGGGGTGGCTGTCGGTTTTTTCGTCGTCGTTGATGTGGCAGGTACTGCCTTGACCCTGACGGTGGACAGGACCTGCCTGAAGAAGGGTTCGTTTGAATCGTAGCTGTCTGGTGAAGTCGTGCAGTAAAGGTCATACAGCCGCTTGTTGACAACCGATACGATGCACAAGGTCTTCTGTGGCCTGCCACTGCCGGTCTTCCAGGTATACACGATTTTTACCGCGCTTTTACCGTCAAGCGTATACTTCTCGCGTGACAGAAGGGTGAACCCCGTAATATCCCCGAGATCTTTCAGGACCGTTGAGACGTGATCGTCAAGCGTCCCGGACAGGTCCGTGTTTCCGGCATAGAACGAAAGCACGGAGGTGCCGTTTGGAGAGGTAATGGTGAGCTTGTGCCAGGCCTTGATGCTGGTATTCGGGACGATGGTCCAGCCTTCGGGGTACTGCAGGCTGAACCGGGAGTCACTGTAGGACTTAAAAGGGGTGGCAGCGGCCGCAGGGTGGCAGAGAACGGGCAAGGCGCATCCAAGGACCAGGAAAACGGCAGCCAGCAGCGGAATGGTTGCCGGAGACATCCAGCCCTGTTTATGAGATGATGATCCGGTAGTAGTCATGATACCCTCTCCTCCCCCTTCACCTGCCAGTGTTGAAGCTACCATTCAATCCAAAACCGATATAGTTTTCCAGGATGGCAGGGATTCAGGCCCGGGGTGTCCGGCGTGGCATACTCCGGGGTCTCGAAACGGGACATCCGGGAGGTTTCTCTCCATACAGCCTTAAGGAAACACCCCTGTCCGCCGGTTCCAGCGGGAGGTACGATCAGGAGCTCCATATCTTCAGGCGTCAAACTCGGTGGGAGGCAGGGGGCTATGAAGCGGAACATCATCACCATCGACGAGGAGAAGTGCACAGGCTGCGGCCAGTGCATACCCGACTGTCCGGAGGGGGCAATCCAGCTCATCGACGGAAAAGCACGGCTGGTAAGCGACCTTTTCTGTGACGGCCTCGGGGCCTGCATCGGGACGTGTCCGGAAGGTGCCATCTCGGTCATCGAACGGGAGGCCGGGGCTTATGATGAAACGGCGGTCATGGAACGGATTGTGGCCCAGGGACCGGCCGTCATCAGGGCGCACCTCGAACACCTCGGAAAACACGGTGAGACCGGGCTTCTCGGACAGGCGCTGGACTATCTGAAAGGACACGGGCTTCCTGTGCCACCGGGATATGAAAAAAAGGACACCACCGCCGGTCGGGAAGGCCATGCCTGCAACCCCTTCGGGGAGTGCCCGGGGGCATCCCCGCAGCTGATCAGGAAGGTGACGGCGACGAGGAAACGTCCCATCGACCGCACGCGGGACACAGGGTCAGAACTGCGCCAGTGGCCGGTGCAGCTCCGCCTCCTTGACCCCAGGTCCCCGTTCTTCGATGGCGCCGACCTGCTCATCGCCGCTGACTGCGTCCCGTTCGCCCATGCCGGGTTCCACAGGAAGTTCCTGCAGCGAAAGACCGTGATCATCTTCTGCCCCAAGCTCGACGCGGACATCGAGGGGTATATCAGCAAACTGGCAGACATCCTGTCACTCCACGACATAAAATCCGTGACCGTGGTGCGGATGGAGGTCCCGTGCTGCGGCGGCACGAGGTACGTCCTGAACGAGGCGATGAAACGGGCTGGAAAGGAACTGCCGGCCACGGAACACGTGATCACGCTCCAGGGGGGCGTTGCCTGACCTTCGGTGTGTCAACATACGGGCATATCACCCGTCTTTCATTGGTCCCCGGGTCATACAGCTCCACGAAGAGCATCGCATCCGGCAGCATATTGAGCATTGGTTGTACACCGTTTCTCCCTGCAGCTCGCAGGGACTCGCCGGGACAGGGCCCCATGAGATTACACCTGTCTCATGCGAGGCTGCGAACGGGGTAGTGACAGATGCAGTACCGGACAGTACCTAAAAACGGGGACAGGCTCTCCGCCCTCGGATTCGGGGCGATGCGCCTTCCGATGAAGAGGCTGAAGATCGACGAGGAGAGGGCGACCCACCAGCTCCGCTACGCGATTGATAACGGAGTCAACTACGTCGATACTGCCGTGCCATACCACGGCGGGGAAAGCGAGCGGTTCCTCGGCCGGGCGTTGCAGGACGGGTACCGGGAGAAGGTGAAGCTCGCCACCAAGCTCCCGCCCTTCATGGTGAAATCACGTGCCGACATGGACAGGATCCTTGATATCTCGCTGAAAAAACTCCAGACCACCCATATCGATTATTATCTTCTCCACGGCCTTGAGGCCTCGGGGTGGAAGAAAATGGTGGACCTTGGCGTCCTCGGGTTCCTGGACTCGGCCAGGGCTTCAGGAAAGATAAAGAACGCCGGGTTCTCGTTCCACGGCGACAGGAAAACCTTCCATGAGATCATCGACGCCTATGACTGGGTCTTCTGCCAGGTCCAGTACAACTTCCTCGACGAGGAGACCCAGGCCGGGACTGAGGGTCTCCGCTATGCTGCCTCGAAGGAGGTAGCGGTCATGGTCATGGAACCGCTCCGGGGTGGCACCCTTGCCGGGAAACTACCGGACGAGGTCGTGCGGATTTACCGGGACGCACCGGTGCAACGGACTCCGGCAGAATGGGCACTCCGCTTCGTCCTTGACCATCCCGAGGTAACGGTCGTCCTCTCGGGGATGAACGACGAGGCCCATATCGCCGAGAACATCAGGACCTGTTCGGACGCCCTGCCCGGTTCCATGACGCCGGAGGAGCATGATGTTATTTCTCAGGCTGCCGGCGTATACCGCAGGAGAATGAAAGTGCCCTGCACCGGGTGTGCCTACTGCATGCCCTGTCCCTTCGGCGTGAACATCCCGAACTGCTTCCAGCTGTATAACCAGTACTACATGGTCCCGGGCAGGCTGATGACGCGGATATGGTACGGAGTACAGCTCATGGGGACCATGGGTACTCCGGCTTATGCCGGGCTCTGCCGGAACTGTGGAAAATGCGTAAAAGCATGTCCCCAGAAGATCGCGGTCCCGGATGAACTTATAAAGGTCTCAC
>CAZGXZ010000135.1:0-7328 GCA_964530035.1 uncultured Methanoregulaceae archaeon | reverse complement strand
TCAAGGCAGTCCTGGCAGCCCTCCTGCACCTGTGACGGCGGGACAGGGGTCACTCCTGTACGGGTGACGGTCGGTGCGGCGGTTACCCGGGTCGTGACGGTCTTTTCGCAGTCAACACACCGCTTCTTCAGGTAGGCCATCAGGTTCGATGCTATCTTCTGGTTATTATACGAGGCGTTCGTATACACCGGGCCCCAGTACGCCGAGTCCTGCCAGGCGGCAACATCGCCGTACAGGACGACCGTCCCGCAGCCATGCTTCGTCTCGGCCATGACGACCGGGTACTCGCCCTGTTTCTTCACAATCAGCCTGAAGGTCCCGGACCTTGTGGTGATGTCCTCGACCCGCTTGAACAGGCTTTCCTCCTCGCGGCTGGCGATATGCGGGTCCTGGAGCTGCACGCCCACCGTGTCCCTCGTCGAGAAGCTCTTCGCATCGCCGCGGGCAATGACGCTCGCAGAGTTCCAGGGGGTGTTGATCGACGCCCCGTGGAACAGGGCAAACCTCCCGCCCGCCACCCCGGACCAGACCGGGTGGGACTTCGCCCCCTCATGGACCCAGATGTCGCTCACTGACCCGGCTATCATATCGGTGGCGTCCGGGTCAAGGACGATGTCACCTATCGGCCGGGTGTTCGTCCCGGCGGTGAACTTCAGCCCGATGCTCATCTTCTTCAGGAGGTCGTTGATGATCAGGGCGTAGACATACCGGCTCCCGTAGTCGTCGACGTATGTTTCAGCATCTTCGCCCCCGAGGAACGACTGGCCCTGGAGGAGCAGGGTGTGCCCTTCGGAGACCCAGGTCGAGATCGCCTTGGCCTCGTCCGTGGTGAAGTAGGCAACCCCGTTCTTCCGGTAGTCGGGCTCGGCGATGATCAGGATGCAGGCATCGCCCAGTACTTCCTTTGTAACCGGCCCGGTGATATGGGTCGTCACCGTGTAGCCCTGTCGCCTCATGTCATCGGCCCAGGCCTGCCATTCGACCACCACCGGGCTCTTTGAGAGGTCGAGGCCGGTTGCAACGGCACCGTCGATGCTTATCCGTTCAGCATGGCTCAGGTCCACGAGGATGTGGTTGTTCGGGCCAATGGACGCCGCGGAGGCCGCCGTGCAGAAAAGAGTGAGAAATATGAGCACGGCAAGTATCATTACAGGACTCATGTGTCTGGTCATCGGATGGTTCCCCCTGAACAGTGCGATTACACTCAGGACACATCAAGCTATGCATAAGGGAAGAGCCGATGACAACGTCCTTTTTCAGGATTTTTTCCATGGGCCACCTTCTTATACCGGGAAGCAACAAGAAAGCCTTTGAGACCTTCATCAGGAAGTGAATGCCTAATGACACGAACAGGAACCATCATCCCGTGCGTACTCATCCTTGTCCTTGCTACAACAATGGTCGTCCCGTTCGCCCTCGGTGACGCGGGTGGACCCCTGGAAATACCATCCCGGGACGGGACCCTCCCGGCCGGTAAAGAACCTGAAATGCACCAGGAAGAGAGCGGTCCGGCAGATTCCTCCCCGGGGTCAACCGTTGAGGGGACGGGAAACACCACGGCCACGCTTGAAAAAGAGGACCTGTCGGGCAACTACGTTTTCGTCCAGCTCACCATCAACGGGACTGGTTCTCTGACACCCGAGTGGCGCTATGTGCAACAGGCAGGGGAGAGCGGAGGCGGTGTAACCGCGTTCCAGAGGGTGACCGTGAAAAATGCGGCAACCATGAACCTCATCGGCCATGGAGTCAACTCCCGGAAGGAGGTCGCATTCGGGGGAGTGTACACCGAACCAAATACAACGGAGCCGGGTTCGGTCGACTATACGCTCACGGTGTCGGCACAAAAAAAGAAGGTCGCAGCCACGAACAAGGTTGACAGGGGGTCCGGTTCCTTCAACCTGCTCGCCCGCAGTTACCACCTCCTGGGCAGCGGGCAGGCCGGGCCTGGCATATCCACCTTTCCGCCCCTGCAATTCGGGATAACTGACACACAAGGACATGAAGACAGCGGGGGGATGACCTACGACAGGTATGCAGGGTCGTATACCTCGGTTGAAACAGGAGAACTCTCCGGTTACATGGCTTTTGCGAACTCCACCGACGGGAGCGCCCTCTCGTCGCAGGCATACAGGTCCAGGAAGGCGCTGTTCCTTTCGTCAAACACCCTTTCGGAGCAGTGGTTTGAAAATGACATCGCGAGCAGGATCCCTGCGTATACCGGCCTTATGGTGACTGACGGGGCGGGTATCGCATTCAGCTCCTCAGCCAGCGGGGGTAAAAACATCTCTGCAGCCCAGGTGCAGTTTACTGTCGGTTCCGCCGAACGCATCAGCCGGAACCGGATCGCGGGAGGGGGAGTCAGGGGGGTCGACCCGGTCCTCATTTCCGACAGCCTCGATGTCATGGCCTCACCTGACGGAAAGACCGTCAGTTCGAAAGGGTCCGGCACAACCGATACGACTGCACGGCCGGGAGAGGCAAGGACTGATGAAAAAGTCTCCCTGACGGGTTCTACGATACTGCGAAGCACGGGCGAGGACATCTCGTCCGGGCTGGAAGTCACTTCAAAAGACATCAGGATCAGGGAAGGATTCGCCATCGGGAACCTTACCAGCTCCCAGCGCTCCTCCCTGGACGGCTGGAGCTCGGCCACCGCGGTCATGAACGTCCGGCAGCCTTCCGCCCTGGTAAAGGGCTCGTGGACCATGAAGACGGACATGGGCAGGGAGATCGCACGGCGGATAGAGGCCGTTTCCGGGGCCCTGAACGCCCGGTCCGATTCCATGACGACAGGCGGTTCGAAGACCTTCACGGAGAATGCGGTTGCCTCGCCGGGACGGGTTGACGCGACCTGAACGGGGAGGTTGAGGGCGGGCGGAGTGGGCTTCACCATCCGCGAACCCTGAGCCTGTACACGGTCTCACTCTCCCAATCCTTCTTTCAACTGGTTCAGGTGCTCCCCTGCACCCGGGACCAGGGAGGGGGAACCACCCCTTTTACCTCAAAGAAAGGGCAGGCCTTAATTCTCTCCCCGACCAATCACCGGATACATGACGTCAGCTTCTGATGCCGCATCCATACGCCTGGTCATCCATGCCATTCTGCTCGGTGCCGGGGCGGTGCTCTGGATAACCGCGTACCAGAAGGAAAAAGCAGGCCTTTTCAAACCTTCATCCTCGTTCTACTGGTTCAGCTGCGGGGCATTCTGTGTCGATGTCCTCGCAGGGGACCTCATCCTGTTTTTCCTCCCGCTGTTCACCGGTTACAAGGGGTATACCCTGGGAAAAAGGGCCCCCCTGACCAATGAAGAGCATGCCGCCGCATCGGAAACCGGACCGCGAATGTGGTTACGAAAGGGCGATGAAGCGTTCCGTCTCGAAAAATATCCCCTTGCAATAGAATTTTACAACAATGTCCTCCTCACGGAACAAGGGACACCTGACCTGTTCCACAACCTGAAAATATCCTATCAGGCGGTCGGAGACCATGAAAAGGCCAGGGAATGCGGCCAGAAGGAACAGGAACTCTCCGCGGCATCCCCGGGTCACCTGCATGAACAACCGGGGGCATGAGGGAAGCCGGGCTGCCTTTTCCTCATAGACCGCTATGTCTCCCGTCTGCCTGTACCCGGACCGGAGACTGAGACGGTCCCTGACCGGCACATTTATCATCACCGGGACACAGCGGCATGTATTCCAGTGGCCTTTCCAGCAGGAAGGGCCGGTGGGATATGGGGGGGGCAACGATGAGATACGTACATTTCCTGCTTTTCTGTGCCCTGGTCATGCTGGTATGGCATGCCGCCGGGTCAGAGGTACCGGATGCGCCAGCCGGATTTTATCTGTCTGAAAAAAACGTGGAAGCTGCTGCAGCACAAGATGCCCTGGCCGAGACCCGCCTGGCTCCTTCCGGCAGCACCCAGGAAAGGCCCGTAATCAGCGGTGACTACGTCGTATGGCAGGACTTCCGGAACGGGAACTGGGACATCTATATGTACGACCTCAAGGCCAGGAAGGAGGTCCAGGTTACCTCGGGCACCGCTACCCAGGGGTATCCTTCCGTCTCAAAGGGAAAAATCGCGTATCACCAGGGCCAGGGAGGGTTCGACTGGGACGTCTTCGTGTATGATATCAAGACCGCTACGACGTTCCAGGTCACGCATGACCCTTCAGAGCAGGACTACCCGTCGATAAGCGGTGATTACGTCGTATGGCCGGACAAGAGGAGCGGGGACTGGGACATCTATATGTACGACCTCAAGGCCAGGAAGGAAACCCTTGTCGCGACGGGACCGGAGACCCAGGGGAGGCCGGTGATCGACGGGACCCGGGTGGTCTACCACCAGGACAACGGGGACGACAACTGGGACGTCTACCTCTACGATATCAGGACGAAAAAGACTATGCAGATAACCACCGACCCGTTCAAACAGACGAACCCACGGATCAGCGGGAACACCATCGTCTGGATGGACGAGAGGAACACGGGCTATGATGTCTACATGTACAACATCGCGACAGGCACGGAAACCCTCGTTGCCGGTGGGAGCAGGACACAGGCCTGGCCTTCGGTGAGCGGAAGCACGGTTGTCTACCACCAGGACAACACGAATGACAACTGGGACATCTACCAGGCGGATGTCAAGACCGGCCAGGTTGTCCAGGTCACCACCGACAGCCACCGGCAGGAGTACCCGGCTGTTGATGGAAAACGGATAGTGTGGCAGGACGACCGGAGTTCCCGCTGGAACATCTACCTCGCCCCGACGAAGTCGTATACCGCCACATCCTCGGTCCCGGTGACCACCCCGGCACCGTCGGCAACGACCAGGACGGCTGTCACGCCTCCCCGGGCAACCATCGTACCCTCGGTTGTGCCGGTTGTCGCAAGGACAACGCAGTCATCCCAGGGCTCGACCGGTATGGTCCGGCTCGACCTGCCCTGGGTCTCCCTGGAGTACCCGGCCGGATGGGACCCCCATGACCTGTCAGATGATTCCACGCATAACATAGCCATGTTGTCAGCCGACAAGGCGTGCTTCGTCTATATTTCGATCAATAAAACTGAGGTCGTCCCCCTTGACTCTCTCACCGACGCGTTCCTTGATGTGTATAAGAATAGTCAGCCCGGATACATGTACGTGGGGCGGGAAAAGTCGACGTTCCAGGGCTATCCCGCCATGTTGTTTATATATACGACCACCAGCACTGAGGGAGTCACGAAACAGGTGTTTAATATCCTCTGCTACAAGGACAATAAACTGGTCTTCATCTATTGTAAAGCTCCGGAGACCAGTTTTGATACCTATTTCATACCTTTTTTACAGGTTCTCGACACTCTACAGTTCCATGACGGGGCAACACCCGCGGCTGCGACGACCCCGGCCCGGATCACTCCGGTCCCGTTAACGACGGTTTCAGGGAAAATAACGGCAAAAACCACGGTTGTGAGGGGTACGACAAAAAAACCCACAGTAACCCCCCGCGTGACGGCATCTCCATCTGCCGGGAGTGCACTGCTCAGTTTCACGGGGCCCTATTTCAGTTTCAGCTATCCTGCAGGATGTACCGTGCAGGCCAAATCAAAAACATCCGCCAACCAGGTTTCCATTGTAAAAGGGCGTTCATGGGTTCTCCTCTACAGGAAGCCCACCTCATCATCCGACCTGGTGGCCCTCACTGACGCTCTTATTAAAGAATACAATCCGTACAAGGACTTCCAGCTGCTGGAAAGGGGCCAGGCGACCCTGCTCGGCAAGGACGCGGCCCGGCTCATAATCCAGTATACCGAATCAGACAATGCCCCGAGAAAAGAACTTATTCTCACCACCATTGTCAACAAAGAACAGGTCATTATGGGCTTCAATGCCGACCCGGGTACGTACGATAGCGACCTTCCTTTTGCCAGGGACCTTATCGCATCTGCCAGACTTGTCTGAACCATGAGCGGGGCTTCATCCCCTGCTTTCCAGGTTTTCAAGGATTCTCCCGCCTGACGGGCTGGTGAAAATCACCCAGTTCCATGGTTCCTGTACGGGCTGCACGGGAAGAAGCATATCGTCATCCCTATCTTTCACCCGGCTCCAGATTGTACTTCAATGGACCCAATCATCCAGGCCATACGCCAGGAACTGGCCGCCAGTGCGGACCCTGGCATTCAGGCAACATCACAACGCTTTTTCAAGGAGGAGATACGGTGCTACGGCATGAAGACCGCGGCGGTCACGGCTCTTGCAAGGAAGTACTGGAAGGAGGTGAAACAACGGGACAAGCAGGAGATATTCGCCCTCTGCGAGGACCTGTACCAATCAGGGATGATGGAGGAGTCGTTCATCGTGTCCAGCTGGGCCTACGCCCTCCGCAACCGGTACGAGCCCTCGGACCTCCCGGTGTTCCGGCGGTGGATAGATACGTACATCACCAACTGGGCCTCCTGCGACGGCTTCTGCAATCACACGATGGGAGAGTTCGTGGAACAATACCCTGAAACGATCACGGAACTAATCAGGTGGACCGGCTCGGAAAACCGCTGGATGCGGAGGGCTGCCGCCGTATCGCTCATCATACCGGCAAAACACGGAAAGCACCTTGAGGACGCCATCAGGATCGCCGACCGGCTCCTCACCGATGAAGACGACATGGTACGGAAGGGATACGGATGGCTCCTCAAGGAGGCAAGCCGCCACCACCAGGAGGAGGTCTTCCGGTATGTCATGAAGAACAAACGGGAGATGCCAAGGACCGCCCTCCGCTATGCCATTGAGCTGATGCCCGGGGACCTGAAAGCCGAGGCGATGAAGAAGGACTGGTGAGGGAAACCGGGCTTGGAAAAAGACGTGTTGCAGTACCTGGTTTCATTCCGGCCAGTGCCCGCACCATTAAGTTAACTATGCCCGGGTTCAACTAACCAGATTGCAGACGGACCATGCCCAGAAAATCCCCCTGGGGAACAGGAGGTCCCGGGTACCGATAACCCTACCTCCCTCCGGGCCGGGGGCCATGGGAGGGTCATTTCTCAGGAGTTCTCTCTGATTGAAAAACAGGAGATGACATGATGACTGACGATAACAGGAGCCCGGTAATGGGCGAAGGAGATACGCAGGTCACCGGAAGGGGCACATCGATCCGGGACTGGTGGCCGAACCAGCTGAACCTGAAAATTCTCCACCAGCACTCGTCCCTGTCCAACCCCATGGGCATGGATTTCAACTACGCCGAAGAGTTCGGGAGCCTTGACCTGGCTGCCGTCAAAACGGACCTGCGGGCGCTGATGACCGGGTCCCAGGACTGGTGGCCGGCGGACTTCGGCCACTACGGGCCCCTCTTCAT
>CAZGXZ010000134.1:0-7347 GCA_964530035.1 uncultured Methanoregulaceae archaeon | reverse complement strand
GAATCCCTTTCATCCTCTGCCTGTTCAGGATGAAAATTAAAAAATCGGCTCTGTTGCAACCTATGACCTGAATTGCAGGTGAGGGGGATCTTTCTGGGGCGATTACATGAAAGATATGGAGGATTTCTACAGAGCCTTATTTTGGATTTCAGGCCTGTATTAAATTCTAATTGAATGAGGAATGAAGATTCGCCCCCATACACAGTTTTTTATCCACGGACTTCCATGATAGATTTGCTCTCCTTGCCGATATGCCCAATCAGTGAGATTACGAGGCAGTCGGGGGAGAGCATTGCTGCTTCTTTTCATAAAAATATCCGCGGATAAGTGTTTTCATGGGGGATTGAAAAAACCAGTCAGAAAAGGAGGCTTTTATCGATTAAACCATATGGTGCGATATATATCGAAGGTCGGTAGCTCTCCGGGTCGGCCTCCGTGACAGTCACATCCTGCAAATCAGAACGGTCTGGATAATGATACCTGGGCTTCTGCTTTCTTCACGTACAGGCGGTCCCGCGATACCGGACATGCGGCTAAAGTGCCGAGGGCCACGGGTGTCCCCGGTCATAATCAAACAAATGGAGGTAACCCAACCCCCCGGCGTATCTATCAGCAACAAGGTATACGGGATTGTTATACCAGACCCGGCCCCCTCCCTTGAACCTTTTTCCTGAGGGGCGTATCCAGGTCACACGACCCAATGCCCTGCATCAGGCAGAAAAAGGTAGGGAAAGGGGGAGTAAATACTCCGGACCTTCAGATCTGGGGGACCCGGAGACCGGCTTTTTTCAGGAGGAAGTACCCTGCCGTAAGGGCGATGAGGATGGCGGCAATACCAAGCATTGCTGCTGAATCGGTAGACTTCGGGTCAAGGATGATGACCTTCCTGGCAACGGCGATGATGGCAAGGACGAGCACGATCTCCACGTGGATCACGTTCTCTACGATATACATCCTGATAGCCTCCATGAGTTCTATCCCGATCAGGACGAGGAGGAACAGACCGAACACCTCAAGCAGTTCCCCTTGTTCAAGAAACGGTATTGGGTTTGGCGGGTGAAACAGCCCGATGAAGATGACCCGTATGAGTTCCACCACCGAGAATACGACGACGACCGCCATAAGTACGAGCAGGACGGTGATTACTGCACGGACGAAGATTTTATTGAGATCGGGGATCATTTCAGGTCTTATCCTTCCTGGTACCCGGGAGACTCCACCGGGTTCATATATCGGTTGATTATCAACACTCATGAACCCTCCTCATCGGGGCCTCCACCGTACTGTGGCATTATCCCCTCCCGATGTCACCAGCAGACAGGGAAACTACATCCTGCCACGACTGCCGCCTGGCCGGACCATTATCAGCCTTTCACCAGGCTATCTGTCCCAAAATTATCCACCTGTTCATGCTGGCCACGCACTCCAACAAGGATTGAAAGGAGAAGAAGTACGGTCCAGAGAGCCGGATCCCTGTCTCGGGACCAGCAGGGTATCTCCTGAATGATTCTCATCGAAGATACGGGTATTCCGGGGACTGGATGCCCAGCATTCTCCGGGTGTGAGAGGTGCACCCCGGGAAGACCAGAACCACAGGGTACGACCAGGAAATATACCGGTTCAGGTTGTTGAATAAAAACAGAGAGCCCTGCCGCAAGGGAGCAGGTCCCACGAGTCCTTTTCCCCTGAACCGCGATTTCAGGACCGGCCTTTTCTCCTGGAGACCCCCACAAGGGCAACCCCGACGCAGAGCGCAAAAACCCCGGATACAAGGTAAAAACCAGGGCTTTTCGTTGGAGCGGGCGTAGTCCCGGCCTGGACCGGGGCCTGCTGACCCGGCGTGGCCACCGGCGGCACGATCTGACGTTCAACCGTTACAACCGAACCCGGGACCGGGTTGCCACTGTTATCAAGCTCTGTCGCCTGCATAACGGTAAGGACGGTTGCGGTATCTGCCTGGGGGACAGTACCTGTTACCGCAGCCTGTACGCTCACGTCCTTTCCCGTTGGGTACGACAGGAGATATCCGTTGATGAAGACCACGTTGCCGTTCTGGGGGACCGTCGCCGCAGGGACCGAGTCAACAAAGACCTGGACGTTCCAGCGGGCGGCAAGGAGCCCGGTCGTCAACTGCAGGGTATGGCCCTGGGAGAAGGTCGTCGCTCCCGAGGGAATGATCATGATGACCGCCGAACAGTCAACGGCAGTACCGGGTGCCAGGGCTGTTGTATTCGCACCGGGTGTCTGGCTCGTGACTGTTGAGTCAGCGAGGGCAAGGGTGGCGGATGCCGGGGCGATAACGGCCCCTCCGACAAGGAGGACGACTATGATGGTAAAAACCAGGCTTCTTCTCTGCATGTTTTTCGATCCACTCACCTTGATAACTACCGGACCCGTTAAAAACATTGCTGATTTTTCTCAGCCCGGCAGGAAAACAAATGGTGGTCCCAGGGTCAGGAATGCCCCTGTTGGACCCAACCTTGCGGCATCCACGAAAAAGGGGAAACAGTATGAAGCCTACTCGGGCCTGATGGTGTACAGGTCGGTCATGTTGATGTGCCCGACCAGGTAGGGTAGGTTCGCCTCGAGGCCGGGACGGTTCTGCTGTCCGACCTGGGAATATGACTTCTCGTAGTTGAAGCCGTATGTCGCGTTTTCATACGGGAATATCGGGATGTAATGGTAGGAGTCGCTGGGTTGGTCATAACTGCTTATGAGCCATGCCGGACTTATCCACGGGGCCTCGTTGATGATGTCACCCGTGCGGTAGAACGGCTTTTGAGCGGTAGTGGTTGCACGCACGGCCTCGCGTGCTTTGAATCCACTGTAACGGGCCTGGACGTCTGCTTCCTCGAAGTGGGCGATCTTGCTCCTCTTGGCACCGTTCGCCACTATCGTCGCCTCGTAGCGGTCACGTTCCATCTTCTGCGGGATCATGGACTTCCCGGGAGACCATCTCATGGTATCGATGCTGAAACTGACAGGGGTGTAGAAGTAGTACCCGGTCGTGTTGTCGTAATAGAGGGTCAGGTCACCGGCACTGTCGATATCACCGGGGTTGAACTTATGGTCTTCGAACGGTCCGGGGGCCGCGGTACCGGTCGGCTTTACGGTTTCGGCTGAGGCAGTACTTTGCGGGGTCGCGGTCGTGACCTGCATGACCGGTGTGGCAGTTGCAGGGGGCTGTGTCGGCCGGGTGGTCATGGGGGTGACTTCTGCACGTTCGATGAACCTCGCCGCATTGTTCCCGCAGATAAGGTCCGAAGACCCGATATCAGGACATGGATCGGTCAGGTTGATGGTCTCGACCCGTACCGGGTAGTTCTGTTCAATCCTGACCCTCGGCTCGATTGTTGCCCGGACATTGACTGGCATGTAGCCTTTCGTCCAGCGGTCGGGGAGCCTTACATCAATTTTCTGGACCTCAATCACCGCATACTGGTCCTTTGACGGGTAGTACTTGAGCACGAGCCATGCCGTTTCGGTTATATTCGTCCCGCGGACAACGTCACCCGGGTGAAGTGCATTTGATTCGGCCGGGGTACCCTGCGTCGGCGGGGCGGTAGGGACAGGCGTCGCGACAGGCGTCGTTGTTTTTTCGTTTCCTGAGCACCCTGCTGACATCAGCAGCGCTCCAAGGACGATAAGAAGTATGAAAAATACCCCTCCTGCGGGGAGGCGTCCGGATGTTCGCATAACAGTGTATTATCAGTACAGGGATTATGGTTTTTGATTCATCAGGTCCATTGGGGAGCTTTCATGCATGGAAGGACAGACGGACCTGCTGATGCGATCCGTGCAGATGGCGGCGCTCAAACTTCACCTGTGATCGAGGCACGCATGAAAGGTTTCGCTGAAAGGTGACCAGGAATGGAAAACATTCACATATCCACAGATGTTCATCGGCCGAGTGTGAACCCGGTCCGACCCTCCGGGCTTGTTAAAAGGGCGACCCCGTGGTTTCCGCCATCCAGCTTTTTCCACGACAGGGGACCGGACCGGCAAGAGTTCTTCCAAGTCACGAGGTTTGCAAGAACGAAGTGATAGAGAAAAGGAACGAGGTTCCTGGTTTACCAGGACTCGGGAAACGCCATGTTCGTGTAGATATCCTCAAGGCGTGCCTTGTGCCCGCGTTCCATTGAAGCCAGCTCTGTAAAAAGCTTTTTCTGTGCCGCGTCATCGGAAAGGGCTGCAAGCTGCGAGTACATCTGCATGGCCTCAAGCTCTCTCCTGATGGCAAGGACAAGCCCGTCAAGGGGCTTCATGTCAGGTGTCAGCGCCTTCGTTTCGAGGCTGTCCGCCACCTTATAGTCGCGTGACGCATTGAAGTGCATCTCCTTGACATCTTTGGTGAGGAAGTCCTCGAGGAGCTCGCGGTGTTTCTTTTCCTCGCCTGCAAGCTCCCCAAACATGTTCTTTAAGGCCGTGTCCTTGGCCTTATCAGCAACCGTGCGGTAGAAGGTGTACGCCTCTACTTCCTTGTTGATTGCATCCTTGATGATCTTCTTGTACTGATCTGCATCCATGCCTTAGAATCCTCCGGTACAAGGTTATTCATGGCCCTGTATATCTTCATTGTCATGCGAATGGGGATGTTTAAAAGCATCGCATGAATGAGGGCTCAAATGCTGATAACCTCCGGATCCCCCGGCATTTGGTTTTATTCCACCAGGAAGGAGGGCATGCTGTACGCATCAGCCAGGAAACCCAGAAAAAAGCATAGAATTGGAATAGACTCCAGGAAAGGCCGATGATAGGCATGTACCACCGGGGCTCACGGACAGCCGGACAAAGGTGAGTCCCAGGGAATAGAGTACGCGGCAGAATACCGTTATGACCTCACTTTTTTTGAAGTAATCCCCTTGGCAGGGGTACCATGCATCCAGGTTATGCGCGCTCACCCTAGGCCGGGAGGACCTGGCCGGCAGTATGCCTGGGTAAAATAAAGGATACCGGCAACAGGATATTGAAAATCAAAACCACAGCTGGATAATCACCTGTATCGCGGAAGGCATCCCTGTCGCACGGTCCTGCAGCAGATACAATAAAGAGACCGGCATGGAGCGTTTTCAGGGCGTATTCCTGTTTGTGATCAGGTTTTGTGGTCGCGAGGCGTAAACCCGGCTGGTTCCTTACCCGCCGGCATTCCGATGCACTCATATCCCTTCACGGATGAGGCTTGATCACAGATGCGCCGCCACCTGCACCAGGTTGTATTTCGTGCCGTGAAGGCCATGGGACTTGTTTTCGGAGACATCGGAACAAGCCCGATATACACCTTCGCGGTCGTGGTCCTCCTCGTCCCGCCAACCATGGAGAACATCCTGGGCATCGTGTCTCTCATAATATGGACGCTTATTCTTCTCGTTACGGTCCAGTATGCCATCCTCGCCATGCGGATCTCCCACCACGGTGAGGGTGGGACGATCATGTTGCGCGAGATCCTCCTACCCCTCCTCAGGAGCGGTCGTTCCGCTACCATTGTCACCCTTCTCACGATTGTCGGTGTTTCACTGATGATCGGTGACTGTGTTATCACGCCTGCGATCAGTATCCTATCGGCGGTCGAGGGTTTCAGGCTCCTGCCAGGTTCGAGGTCATCTCCCAGGAGATCCTTGTGACCATGGCCGGGGTCATCACCATCCTCCTCTTTACCTTCCAGTGGAGAGGGACCGAGCGGGTGGCCGGGGCTTTCGGACCGGTCATGCTGATCTGGTTCATAGCCCTCACGGTTTTCGGGATTGCCGGGATCATCAGCAACCCCGGTGTCGTGGTCGCTTGGAAACGGAATTGCAGGATTTTTCATCCTGTCAAGTGTCATCCTCTGTGCCACCGGGGGAGAAGCCCTTTTTGCCGACATGGGCCAGCTGGGAAGGGACCCGATCCGCCACGCATGGGTGTTTGTATTCCTGGCCCTCACCATCTCCTATCTTGGGCAGGCCGCCTTCATGACAAGCCACGCGGGAGTCAAGAACCCGTTTTTCGAGCTGGTTGCCTTCCAGGCCCCGCTGCTGTACCTTCCATTCCTCCTCCTCTCGATCGTTGCGACCGTCATCGCCTCCCAGGCAGTGATCAGCGGGATTTTCTCCATAGTGTACCAGGGGATCACGACACACCTCCTGCCTCTCCTGAAGATCGGGTATACCTCCACGGAATTACGCACCCAGATTTATATCGGGGCGGTCAACTGGCTGCTATGTGGTGCCGTCCTCATCGTGCTCGTCGCCTTTATGTATTCAGACCGCCTCGCCGGGGCCTATGGTCTCGCGGTCACCGGGACGATGCTGATAACAGGTATCCTGATGTCCTGGATCTTCATATTGCGGCGGTCGAAGACCTTCGCGGCGTGTGCCATCATCGTAACGGTAATCGACGGGATTTATTTCCTTGCGACGATGACCAAGATCCCGCATGGCGGGTACTGGTCCCTCATCATGGCTGCCATACCGTTCTCGGTCGTCATGATCTACCTGTCAGGCCAGAGAGCCCTTTACAAGGCACTCAATCCCATGCCGAGAAAGGAGTTCCTGGTACGGTACAACGAGGCATACCCGCCCGCGAACCATGTAAAGGGGACCGCTCTGTTTTTCGCACGCGACCTCATGAAAATCCCGGCCTATATTTCGCACACGATGTTCGACAACGAAATCATATACGAACAGAACATCATCGTCTCGATCCAGATCACCAACCACCCGTTTGGAGTCCGCTGGAAGTATGGGATGGAGATCGCGCCGGGACTGAGAATCCTGTACGTCAAGTACGGGTACATGCAGGTCATTGATGTACCGAAAATCCTTCTCGAAGCCGGGATACAGGAGAAAACGATCTTTTACGGGATGGAGGAGATCGTCACGAACAACATCATCTGGAAGATTTTCACCGCGATCAAGCGTCTCTGCCCGTCATTCGTGCAGTACTACAAGCTGCCGGCACACCGGATCCATGGGGTCGTGACCCGGATAGAAATGTAAAACCGGGCTTTGTTGAAATCCTCCACATCTTCAATTTTATTCACCCCATTATGAGAGGTTTCCTTCAGCGGCGATTCTGATCAGGGGGTTTCCTATGAAAATGCAAAAAATGGCCTCATAATTAGGATATTTGTATGGGGATTTCCATGGTTCTGGTGTGAACTCCCGTTCATTGCATTTTAATAGAGTCGATTTTTTGGCTTTTACTTTTAACAAGCAGAGGATCAAAGAGATGGGAACCGGGGGGCTGCCGCCCCCCAAACCCCCTGCATACGATAGCCATTGCAAGCCGTTGGCGATTTCCTGATAACTGTTATTCGGGTTTATTTTTCTCACTTTTTCTGACCTTGGCGAGGTTTTTACCCTTCTAAAA
>CAZGXZ010000133.1:0-7381 GCA_964530035.1 uncultured Methanoregulaceae archaeon | reverse complement strand
CACCCCTGAAGGAGATGGCCGCCTACCGGACCCGTATGAACTCTTCAGCCGTGCCCGGTGAGGACCCCTGCAACACCTTCCTTGTCGCTGCCGATCCCTCGCTCATCATGCCATTCACCGATGTGGAGCCCTGGCACCACCCCTGCGATTATGCCTGCAATTATACGGAAATGATATGTGAATCACGTTTTACGATCCCTTCAGGCACTCCGACGGCCCCCGGGAAAAATGAAGGTTCATCCGCGGTCATGACCGTGGAGGCAGCTACAACAGGGGACCGGCTGCCCGTCACGACCACTCCTTCTCCCCCGGGCCGCGGCCTGCCGGAGTCCCTGTTCTGCCGGATCCTTGCCTTCTTCGGGGCCGGGTGCTGACATGCTCTACGAGACCCGGTTCCTGCTTGCCCTGGTCATTACATGGGCCATCGAGGTCCCCGTCCTGTTCGTGCTGATAAACTTCTTCTTCCGGGAAAAGACGCCCTCCCCTGCCAGGATACTGGGCACCGGCCTCCTTTGCTCTGCCCTCAGCCTGCCATACCTCTGGTTCGTCCTCCCCCCGTATGTCGACGCCGTGCATTACCTGGTTATCGGGGAGGTGCTTGCCATCAGCATTGAAACTGTCGTCCTGGACCGGTTCCTCGGCCTGGACCTGAAACAATCATTCGCATGTTCGGTGCTGATGAATGCCGCATCAGTCCTCCCGGGGCTGTACCTCCTGTGACCGCGGCCGGGTTTCCCGCCGGCTGCCGGATGGAGCGGACGGGTGGCCTGATACCTGCATACGCAGCGGGAGTCCCTGTTTTCGGAACAGGGAACCGGTGGATGAACATGACTACATGGACGTTTTCCATGTTTCCCGCACGCGAATGGCATGTCCCCTGGTTGCAGGGAGGGGGCCGGGATGCCTTCCGGGGAAATAACCGGCGGATATTTCTGCCATGGATGAACAATGAACGGGGTTGAGACCATAATGACTGATGAGGAGGACTTCACCGGATATGCACGGGAGTACGACCAGGTCATCCCGCATGTCATCGCCCATGCCGACCGTTTTTTTGAGGCGGTCCTCGCCGCCATCCCGCAGGACGCAGCCCGCATCCTTGAGCTCGGCAGCGGGACGGGATACTTCACCCTCATGATGATACCACGTTTTCCTCATGCCCGGGTCACCTGCATCGACCGGAGCGACGCGATGGTCGCCGTTGCACGGGGCAAGGCCGCGTTGTCCGGGGTCGAATGGATAACCGGGGACTTCCGGGAGACCTGGCCGGACGGGACCTTCGATGCGGTCGTCTCGACCCTCTGTCTCCACCATATCCCTGACGACGACCGCAGGTCCCTGTTTCTCAAGGTCCGGGACTCCCTCCGGCCAGGGGGCCGGTTCGTGAACGGCGATGTCTTCCGTGGCAGGACCCGGGAGGAGGAATCGGAATGGCGGGACCGTTTCTATCATCACATGGTCTCGTCCGGGCTCCCGGAAAAGGTCGCCGCAGGGATGGTTGCCAGCAGGGAGCGGACCTTCCCGCTCCTGACCACCCATGACCTCCAGGCCGGGATGATGGAGGCTGCAGGGTTTTCCGGTGTCTCAATACCGTACCGGTCTGACCTGTACGGTGTCGTGACCGGGTCCTGCTGAGAGAAGCCGGACGGACCCGTTTTTTCGGCTTCATTGAAACTCTCCCTGTCTTCATTTTTATTCACCCCATTGTGAGAGGTCTCCTTAAGCGGCGGTTCCTATCAGGGGGGTTTCATATGAAAATGCAAAAAATGGCCTTATAATGAGGAGATTTGAAGGGGAATTTTTGGGGGGTTCGGGTGTGAACTTCAGTTCATTTGCATTTTAACAGAGTCGGTTTTTTGGCTTTTAATTGTATCAAACAGAGGGTCAAAGAGATGAGAACCGGGGGGCTGCAACATATAGGTCGAGGGGTATCAGGGCGAAGCCTCCACTGAAGGCTGATTGTTTGAGGTGGAACGGGAGAGAATGTGAAATGAAGGTCAAAGGGATCCGTTCCGGGGGGCTGCCGCCCCCCAAACCCCCTGCATACGATAGCCATTGCAAGCCGTAAGCGGTTTTCTGATACAAGTTGTTTTCTGTTTTATTATTCCCTCGTTTTATCATTTCAGCAAGATTTTTTCGGTTCGAATTCTTCATGAAAGGCCGTGAGACCGCCGCCGGGGCGCCTTTCGGGGGGCGGCGGGGTATCGTTTTGTAAGTGTGGGGGTATCCTCCCAGCTGAAGGGTTGATGGTTGTCGGATATCGGGATAGGTGAGGCTACTTGAATCCGGCACGGTCTTGAAGCATTCAAAAACGCCTGAAAAAAAGGGGATTAGCTCTTTGAGCGGTACACCGCCCCGAGTCCCGCGAGGACAAGGGCACTTATCCCGACGGCCAGGGGCAGCGGGGACTTCGTCGGGGACGGAGCCTTGGTTGTCGTCTGGTTCGGCGTGACAAGTCCCCTGTTGTACTTCAGGACGTCCGGCAGGGTCTCGGCTCCTGCGACCGATCCCGGGAAATTGGTGAAGATGACCCGCTGGGCCGGGATCCCCTTGTCATGGAGGGCCTCCTCGACGCCCTTGGCCATGTCCCCGGACTGCATGTTCTCGATGACGTATTTCACGTTCCGGTACTTCTCCGGGTTCTCAAAGATGTCGTTGATGACAGCCCGCGGCGTCGACTGCCCCTTGTTGTAGAAGTCGGGGGCGAAGATCGAGACGACCTTGAGGCCGAGCCACTTCTCCGCGGCCTCCTTCTGCCAGAGCATCACGACGGCCTCCTGCCCGGCGATAAGGGCCCGTTCCTTGTCTGAGGGTTCGGTGGCGTTGATCATGGCATGGTACGAGGCGAGCCGCTCCTCGTAGTAGCTCTTATTTCCCGGGTCGGCGGCAATCAGCCAGCCTGCCGACTCACCCGCCAGGGTGTGGGCGCCTTCGGGCGTGTTCCAGACCATCGAGGGGTTCTTCAGCGTCTTCCAGGTGACGTTCGCCCGGTGGTTCGCCCCCATGAACTTGTCCACGTAGGGCATGACGTACTCCTTGTCAACGGAACCGTTGATCGCGACGAACAGGTCGGCCTTCCCGATGAAGTCCTTCTCCATCTGGATGCGGTTCGGTACGATCTCGCCCTGCATGTGGGGGCAGATGGTCGGGTCCGCGATGGCGATCACCTGGACCCTGTCCCCGCCGATGTACTTTATCGGGTCGGACAGGACGGTCGTCGTCGATACCACGTCAAGTGCCGAGGCACCTGAAATACAAACGAAGGCTGCAATGAGAAAAAGTGTGACGTATCTTCTCATACGTCCTATTTTCTCGCCGGAATGGTTATTCCTTTCTCATTGTGATCCGGCGGCGGGGGGACAGGATAATCGCTGCGGCAAAGAGGATGCTGAAAAAGACCGCGGTGAGGGGCGAGACCGGGAGCGAGTACTCGAGGCCGACCAGGGCGCCGCTCACGCTGACCGCGGCCCCGATGGCCGGGGCCAGGATGAACATCTGCCTGATGCTGCTGCAGAACTGCACGGCGATCGCTGCCGGGGTGACCAGCCACACGTAGAGGAGGAGGCCGCCGATGATGCTGATGCTCAGGGCGACCGTGATGGCGATCATGAAGAGCATCGCGTAGAAGACCGGCCTGACCCTGATGCCCGCCGCCTCGGCGATCTTCTGGTTGAAGATGACCGCGGTGATCTCCTTGTAGAAGATGACGATGAAGAGGACGGTCACGAGGGAGATCACGGCCAGCCCGTAGACGTCCTCGCGGTAGAGGGAGATGACGTCGCCGAATAAAAGCCCGCTCGCGGCGAAGCCCCGCCCGAGGTACTGCATGTAGGCGATGAAGAAGATGGCGATCGCCATGGTGATGCCGAACAGGACCCCGAGCGTGGTATCGGGCGTGATCTTCGCCCGGTCCGAGAGCGGGCCGAGCAGGACGGCCACGAGGAGCCCTGCGAGCATGGCGGCAAGCGTCGCGTTCACCGAGAAGAAGATGCCGACGGCGGCCCCTGCGAACGCGGCATGCGCCATCGTGAACCCGACCGAGGAGATGTTGATCTGGGTGATGATGACGGCGAGGATGCTGCAGGCTACCGATGCAAAGAGCATCGCCTCGACGGCGTGGCAGACGATGTTGTTCTGGAGGAGGAATTCGAGCATGGGATGAGGGGTGTCGTTCAGGACGCGACGCTCGCCGCCCTGACACGGGCCCCGACCTCGCCGGGCGCACAGGAGCTGTCATGGCAGAGCCTGCCGTCGTTCATCACGAGGATCCGGATCGGGCGGTCCGGGAGGTCGTCGAAGGCGTGGGAGACAGTGATGATGGTCATTCCCTGCTCCGCGAGGGCGCCGAGCAGGCGGGATATCCGCTCCCTCGCGAACAGGTCGAGGTTGCTGAACGGCTCGTCGAGGAGGAGGACCTGCGGTCTCTTGGCGAGGTTGTGGGCGATCAGGGCCTTCTGCTGCTGTCCGCCGGAGAGGTGGCCGATCGGGACGTCCGCGAGGTCGGCGATGCCGAGGCTCTCCATGGCCTCTTCGGCGGCACGGAAGTCCTGTTCCCCGGGCCGCGTAAAGAGGCCGAGGATGCCGTACCGTCCCATGAGCACGACGTCCCGGACGGTGAACGGCGTCAACGGGCTGAACGCGAAGTTCTGGATGAGGTACCCGACCCGCTTTCTCACGTGGACGCCGTCCCCGGCGAGGGGCAGGCCGCACACCGTGGCCGTGCCGTGGGTGATCTTGAGCATCCCGTTGATCGTCTCAAGGAGCGTGGTCTTCCCGGCACCGTTCGGCCCCCCGACGATGACGTACTCGCCCTTCCTGATCGTGAGGGATATGTCCCTCAGCGTGGGGTGGTCGGCGCCCTCGTACGCCGTGTAGACATGGTCGAGGACGACCGCGTCCCCGTTTCCCGGCTCCTGCGTGTCTGGCGTCGTCATGATGGGGTCATGGTGGGGTCATTCCAGGGTTGTTCAACGATATATCATCCAGGGTTTTGCCATTCAAAGCGGTTTCATCCCCGGGGTTGTCATGGAACGGGTTGCCATGAATTCCCGGGTCATACAGGCCAGGGTCACTCGACCCGTGCGGTGAAGAGTTCCTGGTCGGTCTTCCTGAACATCTCCTCGGCGAAGTGTTCGATGACGGCCTCGTAGTGGGGGTCCTCGCCCTTCCGTGCCGGCGGGGCGAAGGGCACGGGCTTTAACACGAGCTTCCTGCCGTCGTTCTCGAAGACGCACATGACCTCGGGGGACACCACGAGCTCGATGTTGCGCTTGCCGAGGGTGCACCCTGACCCGATCTGCACGCCGTCGGCGACGCAGGACTCGGGCGTCGTCCCCGAGCAGAACACGGCGGCCTTCATGGAGAACGGGTCGCTGCAGAAGTGGTCGCGGGCGTACCTCCCCATGCGGTACCCGAGCACGATGAACGGCCCGAGGTGGCCGTGGAACGCGGCGAGGTCCTCGGCGGTATAGTCCTTCGTAATGTTGAAGAGGTGGCAGTGGTCGTCGTCCATCGAGGATGATGATGTCATATGATCAGTATTGGGAAAAAGTGATACTTAAATGCCACTTTATTGAGAGTGTGTTATTTTTTGGAAAGGATGTAGGATAGGACAGGGCGTTGGTGTATTATTGTCCTGGCTGCTTTTTCGAGCACGAAAAGGACTGGTTTGTTTTCGGTTGTAAAAAAGGATGAAAAGGAAAAGATCACGGTTCGATCTTAACCTTGGTCCGGGAGAACATCTTCCCGTTCTTGTCTGTCAGTTCAAGCCAGAACGAGTTGCCCTGGTTTTCTGTCAAGTTGAAATAATATGCCCCACTGCTAGCTGTTGGCTGGAAATATTCCTTGAGATGGTACGGCGGCAGGACGTAATGACGCTCTCCAACCTTCCAGGATTTAATCCCGGTATATCCGTCATTTCTGAACCATCTGAATGCATCAACAGTTGGCTGCTTTGTGGTATTTGTAATAGTTGTTTTGTTAACTGCCCAGGCCATATGCTCTGCGTTGCCGAAAGAATCGGAACACCTGACATACACATTGGTGCTCATCGTGCTGAGGTCATCAGGCCCGGTATTTTCCATCCAGAACCCGTAGGTCTGGCTGTAACCTGCTTTGATAACTGCGTTCGGAGCTTTATCTGAACCTGAAGCGAACCCACCTGCAAAGCCACTGACTACAGCAGCGATGATGATAGTCACGACGAGCATGAGAAGGACGCCTACCACGGGGGACACTGCAGAATCCTGTACGTGTTTCATGGTCATTTTCATCCCTCCTCTACCTTCACATTCTGGTCATAGATGACCTTCTGGGACGGTATATGGATCAGCTGGACCTCAACAATATCTCCAGGCCTGAGCTCTGTCCATGCAGTACCAAGAAGCGCTTCCATGGCATCCACACCGGACTGCGTTGGTCCCAGGTTATATGAACCATCGGAATACTGATACCGGGTCGCGGGAGTTACTCCATATCCTCCTGTGCTCGTTGAATAACCCGCCGCAGAGTTGTGCATTCTTGTTCCAGCCATAAGGGTATAATTGCCGTAAAACTGGTCAGTGTAATAAGTCCCGGAAAAAGCCGTCCGGTTCACACCTGGACCAAAACCCAGTGGTACATTATATTCGTACGTTCCATATTTTGTATTCCCAACGGATGAGGGCCCTGTGATGACATTCCTCACTACAGTTCCATTCTTCATCTTCCACATCGTGACCAGTTTCAAGTCCTTGGTCGGAATGGCTACATCCGTGCTTTTACAGAGCAAATCAAACGTGCTAGTACCCCAACCCCCTGAGTTGCTGATTCTGGTCTCAAAGGACGCTGATGGCGCCTTCTGCTGGGTGCCGACAAGTCCACCGGCAAAGCCACTGACAACTGCCGCGATGATAATGGTCACCACGAGCATCAACAGGACGCCAATGACCGGCGAAACCGCATCTTCATAGAATTGTCTATTTTTCATTGCTCATCCCCCCTTACGTGGTCGCCACGTTGAACTCCGGGACAAGGATCTGCCCTGATGTGATGATCTTCTTGCTGTTCGTGTCGATCAGGTCATAGGTCAGTACATCACCCTGCTTAATCGGGAATGGGTAATTTCCTCCCTGCTGCAACCAGGCAATCTGTTTATTTCCAGATTCATCTCGTGCACCATAGTCGGCATGCAGGACGAACTTGTCCCCTGGTGTGATGACGGTACTGGTATAATCAGTGTATTTACTCAGATACTTGTCCCAACCAACAAGGGTGCCTTTGGAACTGTAGCGGCTCCAACCAGTAAGTAAGCTATTATCGCCTATTGTCCCGAAAGCACCTTCACCTAGCGTTGTATTCAGGTTCGGACCTTTCTGCGGAGTAAGCGATCTTGAAATAACTG
>CAZGXZ010000132.1:0-7399 GCA_964530035.1 uncultured Methanoregulaceae archaeon | reverse complement strand
GCTGCCATGCCCGCACGGAGGAAGTTCCTCAGGTCTGTTGCCACGGAACTGGGGCGGGTATACGGGGTTGTAGAGTCAGCTGCCCTTTCGCGGCCCGGCACCAGGTTCACCCTTCTCGTCAACGGACGTGAACGTCTGGCGGTCCCTGGTGACGGGGAACTCCAATCCACGGTCATGGCCCTTATGGGGACGCCTGATCCAGGCAAATTTTTCCAGATAGCCCCATTGGATGACAGGATCAGAGTCTCTGGTGTCCTTGCACTTCCCGGGTCTTCCAGGAAGGATCCCTACCGGCTTTTCGTTGTCCTCAATGGCCGCCCCATTCGGTCACCGCGGCTCCAGCAGGCCGCCAGGGAAGCCTACGGAGACCTCCTTTCACAAGGGTCATGGCCGGTGGGTTGTATCCACGTCGAACTCGACCCTTCATACGTTGATGTAAACGTACACCCGGCGAAGCTCCTCGTAAAGTTCGAACATGAGGACCTTGTTGCTGATGCCGTGCTCCGCTCAGTGGAAGATTCACTGGCACGGGCTGACCTCTTCCCAACCCCGGAGACCCCTGCGGGCCGCTTGAATGAAACGAGCACTGTTAAAGGGCTGTACCGGGGTGAAAAAAAACCGGCAGCTGACGCATGGGAGGTCCGGGAACCATCCCCGTCACTCCTCCGGGACACAGAACACCGGCTGCGCCAGAGCGAACTCCTCCCAGGGCAGGACACGCATAAGGATGTGCCAGAGGTTATCGCCCAGGTAAATGACCTCTTCCTTCTTGCGACAGGCACAGATGGGGCCTTCTGGATTGTAGACCAGCATGCCGCCCATGAACGGGTCCTGTATGAACAGATCCTTGCCCGGAACTCCACTTCAGGCCAGGAGCTGATCGTTCCCGTACCCCTCCTCCTTTCACCATCAGAAACGCAATCTCTTGAAGAATACCTCCCCGACCTGGAAGATGCCGGGTTCATGGTCGAACCATTCGGTGCCGGAAGCTATGCCGTTCGCTCGGTCCCGGCAGTCCTCGGCCAGATAAGCAGCCCGTCTGACGTTCAGGATCTTCTTTCAGCTGTCCTCCATGGGGACATGCCCCAAAAAAAGCCTTTCAGAGAGCGGATGGCCCAGGTTGTCGCGTGCCGTGCCGCAGTGAAAGCTGGGGCATTTTGTACTCCTGAACAGGGGAACCGCCTCTTAAAGCAACTTTTCAGGTGCGTTCACCCCCACACATGCCCGCATGGACGACCTACCCTCGTGAGGTTTACTGCCCGTGACCTTGACAGGATGTTCAAACGTGCCTGACCCCCTGCCTTATATGCGGCCACCGCAGGACCTGACCTTTTCAACATAGGCATCTGCATCAAACTTCCGTTTCAGGCCGGATTCGTTCATAAACCTCACCATTCCAAATACAGGCCGATCCTTCCAGGGGCGGTCATGGGTACCGAAACACCAGGCAATACCGGCATATCCATTCGGATCACGACCGTCCAGCTCGTACCGGTCATTCAGGACGACCGCCGTTTCGTATGCCTCCTCCGGTGTGGCGCTCCATTCCAGGATTTTTTTTCCCCAGTACATTCGCATGTACCCATGCATCTTTCCAGTTATCCGCATCTCCTCCTGAGCGGCATTCCAGTAAGGGTCGTGGGTCTCAGCCCTCTCGAACTCCCCAAAAGAGTACAGGTAGCGTCTCGGGTCTGATCGGTGGGACTCCAGGCTCCGTTTCGCCCATGCAGGTATTCCATCATACCGGTCATATGAGGGGTTAAACAAGGCATAGTTCATTGCAAGTTCCCGGCGCACCACCAGTTCCTCGATAAAGGCCTCGGCTCCTGGAGAATCGGATTCTATCGCTTTTCTTGCCAGGAACGCCGGAGACACCTGACCGAAATGAAGGTATGGACTCATGTGAGAAAGAACGCCTGAAACGGGATCGTTCCGGGTCTCGTGATATCTGTCCAGGCCAGAGGAAAGGAATGCGGAAAAGCGGCGCATGGCTTCCTTTGTCCCACCCTGAAAAAAAGGAGACGGTGCAGGCCCTGTCCCGCTATTGACAACGCCAGGGATCTCATCTATGGAACGGACTTGTGCATTGTCTTCCACCAGTTTTTCCCGCGCCTCATATTCAGGGAGAACATCCGGAACCGGGACGAGATAGTCGGGTATATTCCGATGGAGCTTTGGCCTGATGGTAGCGGCGGAGTACTCCAGCTTTGACGAAACTTTCCTGACCGGCACCACAACATTCGCTTCCACGCTCAGAACAAGACAGGATGCTTTCATGCTGACCTCCCCGTACCACATCTGCTGGTGCCGGAGGTACCCCTCATCCATAACGACTGCGGCAGCAGTCTTCGATAGACCTATAACAGCAGACGGGGGGTCGCCGATGAGGGTATGGAACTCAATCCCGGCATCATTGAACCTTCGTTCAACATCAAAAAGACCTTCAAGGAGAAACTGGAAGCTGCGGCGGTTTGCACCGGGATACCCTGGCATGAACACAAAACATGCGACCAGCGGGACATGCAGCCTGTTCGCAAGCGTTGCTGCGCATGATAAGGCAGGGTTTTCTAATATCCGGTGGGATGACTGCATCCAGTACAGGACATAACGGCCCTTCCGGACAGTGTTTTTATTCCTGATGACCGCCCTTTTCATACCCGGATGGTTGGTCTCTATATGAAAGGGGTCTGCAGCCGGAGCGATCATACATTCATATCTGGTGACAGGATATGAAGGGTTATCCGGGCGCCTATCCAGAGGAATGAGAGAGATGCCAGAGAAAGAAGTGCCCGGTACCGCCGGTTGCCAGGGTATTCCTGCAGGGATCAGCAGCATCGCAGAAAAAGTCCTGGCAGGCTGTGTTCCGGATGAACTGGTCCCGCAGTTCCGGGAGGAGGTCCATGATTTTTACAGGGCTCATTCCCGGGAGATGCCCTGGCGGTCAGACCCAAGCCCATACAACGTTCTGGTTTCAGAAATCATGCTCCAGCAGACACAGGTCCCAAGGGTCCTCAAGCAGTTCCCTGAGTTCATCTCGCGCTTCCCTGACTTTGAGACCCTGGCGGCTGCATCTTTTTCCGAGGTCCTCGCGGCCTGGAAAGGCCTTGGTTACAACCGCCGTGCCCGCGCGCTTCTGCAGACAGCGCAGACCATAACCACAGAGATGGGTGGCACCCTCCCATCCAATCCGGAAGTACTTGCGTCATTACCCCAAATCGGACATGCAACAGCGTGTTCAATCGCTGCTTTTGCATACCAGGTCCCTGTTGTTTTCGTGGAGACCAATATCAGGCGGGTCTTTCTGTATACGTTCTTTCCCGGGGCTCAGGATATTGCGGACAGGGAGATCCTCCCCCTGGTCGGGGCTTCTCTTGATGCCACCAATCCACGGCACTGGTACTATGCACTCATGGACCTTGGAGCGCAGATAGGATCGTCAGTCCAGAACCCAAACCGGAGAAGTGCGCATTATTCGCGTCAGAAACCTTTTTCAGGGTCTGACAGGAAAATCCGCGGAATGGTCCTCTCCCACCTCCTTGCGGCAGGGGAAACAGGTATATCAGACCTTGCCGGGATATCTGGTGTGCCCATGGACCGCATGGACAATATTGTTGCCTCATTGGTACAGGATAATCTTGTCAAGGTCGAAAACGGGAGGGTCTGCCTGGGTGACTAGGATACGGATGGATTGTCAAGGGAAACGAGGTGATCTTCCCGCAGGCCGGAACGACTGGATGAAAGATCCCTCGAAGAGTTCCCTTTCTTGATACCCGGTCTTGATACCCGGGTTGACAGCCCCTTTGGCGAGCATTCACCCGCGGAGATAGTACCCAAAGGCCATCAGGAGAAGCCCGAGGTAGAACATGGCGGCATAAGGCCAGGAAAAACCGAAAGACATCGTCGAAAACTGGCGCAGGTCCTGGGTCATGACAAGTATGAAACCTGCAACAAAACAAATGAGTGAAAGCCCGTTTTTAATTTTTTTGTCCATCGGATACACCTGGCAACCGGTTTCTCATACAGCCTGAGCAGGATTATTCCCTTTGAATCTCAGGCCGGATATGGCTGACAAAAGTACATTTTACCATGGAACTGCTTAAAATATTCCAATAACAATGCAATACAACCGGGAGATCGGTTTTGGAGGGCATGTCACCGTCCCTCGGGCAATTGATTCATCAGGGTACCCGAGGTTATCGAGGACCGCGACCTGGAGATCTCCATGTCCTGCCTCCAGTGCCTTGAAGAATGACACCAGGTCTGAACCCGGGTCTGCAAGGAGGAAAAGGTTGCGACCTGAACCAAGACCCAGACGTGCAGAATCCAGGACTGAACAAATATCCTTTCCGTGTGCGTCAATGATAAGGCAGGACTCCTGGGGGATTTTCAACCTGGCGGTCGCTATCTGAAAGGAGGAGATCCCTGGGACGACCACCGATGCTGATTTTCCAAGACCTGCAAGCATCGGATCACCGGTGGAAAGGATGACCGTTCCGGGGGGGTACCGTGAAACACAGGTATAGTCTGAAATAACCTCAGCCCTCACACCTTCCGGGATGTACTCCTGAGCAATCTCAATGGCCCTCTTTGAACCGGCAACATGGCGGGCGGACCTGATAACCTTGATCGCCTCCCCAGTCAGCATCCCTGGCCCGCACCCTACTCCCACGACCTTCATGGGGACATCCCCGCAATCCCTCCATCGCGGTCCAGGAGGACCACGGTCACGTGAGGATATCGTTCCCTGTAGCGCATGAGACAGGAATTCACCCTTTCACGGCATGAAGAGTCTTCCATGAGCTCCTCTACCGTGCCATGCGATGTCCCTATGCAGATATCCGTGTCCATGAACCTCAGAATCAAACCAGGAAGTCCACAGAGGATGGTCCCTTCCGGAGACCGGTCCAGGGCATCGCCGATGCGGGACCCAATCAGGATGACATCCCGGTCAGGATACAGCATCCGGCTGTACTTCATCCCTATACGACCGGTGGTGAGCACCAGGCGGTCCGACGACCCTATTCTCTCCCAGACCGACTCGGAGAGGTGGTCGTCCCATGGCTCGACAAAACCGGTTGTCCCGAGGATTGAAAGGCCATTAAAAACCCCCACCCGTTCGTTCAGGGTCTTTTTTGCAATCTCCCTTCCGTCAGGGACACGGATAACAACCTTCACACCTGAAAACCCTGATTCAGAAAGCGCTTCGCGTACAGCACCGAGGATACAGGCGGCAGCCGGTGGGCTGACCGCGGGATCGCCCGCCCGATAACGGGGTGTTGCCCGTTGAAATCGCCCCACACCTTCGCTGTATTCGATTTTACAACCTTCCTCGCTGAGAAAGGCTTCAGCAACAATCTCCAGGCCGGCGGTTATGTCTGACGGGTGGTCACCTGATTCCTTGAAGGAACAGGCGGTTCCATCCCTGCCCACCACAGGGACCCTGACCGCCACTCTGCTTGGCGTGATGACCCTGACGACGGCTACAGGACGGATGAGTGAAATTACCGCCGCTTTTGCCGCTGCAGCCGCCGTGGTGCCGGTTGAGTACCCCCGCGACAGTACCAGCCCACCTGCGGTGAGGACCGAGAGGCCCTGGCGGACCCTGTCAAGGGCGGCGACGTCCTGACACGCATTTACCCACTCAAGGGGATATCTGAATCCGGATACGGGATCTACAACAGATCCGGTGCCGATTTTAGTCCCTTGTGCCTTGTTGTTCTGCATGGATGGTTATGATCTCGTTCATGGCCGCAACCGCAACGGGTGTCCCTCCCCGGGTCCCCTCGGTGCTGATCGAAGGTATGGCGGTACCGCGGAGCTCTTCCTTCGACTCCGCAGCATTCACGAATCCCACGGGGGAACCGATCACCAGTGCAGGCCGTACCCCCTGTTCCCTGATGAGCCGGCAGAGCACGAGGAGCGCCGAGGGTGCATTTCCGATAACCACGACTGCGCCGTCAAGGCGGCCTGACAAGGCAAGGAACCCGGCCGAAGTCCGGGTGATCCCGCCAGAGCCCTGCTTCCAGCCGGCCGCATGGTCGAGGGCACAGATGACCGGAGATTTGTGCCTTTTTTTCTGTATTCCCACCTCCACCATCCTGATGTCGGTGATGATCGGGGCCACGTTTCGAAGGGCCAGGACGCCGGCAGAGACCGGGTCGTGCACAAAGCGGAGAAGCGCGGCCATTTCAAAATCTCCCACGGCCACTGAGCACCGTTGCCTTACGCGGTCTTCAGGGGTGGTGTCTCCCACCACCTCCCTTGCGATGGCCCTGGAACGGGTCGAGATGGCATACCCTTCGACAGTATCTGCCCCGAGATCAGTATACGTATTTCCTGTGATATCCCCGCGGGGTGATAATTCCTCTGGTTTCATTCCCATTTCTCCAGAACCTCGTTTCTTCGCTTCCAATGATGACAACGGTGTGCATGTCGACAAACTCCTCGACGGTCTCCCACTCGCCTGCCGTCAAGGTAATGACCTGTTCACCCTCCCGGTGGGCCTCCCTGACCACAGCCATGGGTGTTGAACCCGGTAAAGAATCAAGGATTATCTTCATCGCGCGACCAAAGTTCGCAGACCGGGTCCTGCTCCTTGGATTGTACAGTACCAACGGCATACCCGCACCTGTGACAGCCCGCAGGCGGTGTTCGATTACGTCCCAGGGAGTCAGGAGGTCAGACAGGGAGACAACGGCAAAATCACCCGACAGGGGAGATCCCACAAGGGCTGCGGCTGCAGTAGCGGCCGTGACACCGGGTATTACCTCCACCTGGATGCTGCTTCCCATGTTATCAACGACCTCGAGGACTATGCTTGCCATGCCGTATACCCCCGGATCTCCCCCGCTTACCATGGCCACTCTGGATTCAGAGGCCATTCTCACGGCTTCACGGGCACGTTCCACTTCATGTCCCATCGAAGACCTTATCACTTTCTTTCCGCCTGTAAGCCATGCTATCTGGTCCAGGTATCCGGCATTCCCTATGATGATCTCGGAGTCCTGGATGGCCCTCGTTGCGTCACCAGTCATCTGCCCGGGGTTCCCAGGTCCTATCCCGACAATGTACAATTTTCCATGGTTTTTTTGTTCACCGTGCGATGGCAATGGTAACCCCTCCATACGCCTGTTTCTGCATGACAATCTCCTTCTTTCTTGAAACTGCAAGAGCACAGGGTTCCGCAACACCGGGGAGCCCGATTCGAACTGCTTCAGACTGCGACACTCCTCCGGCGTCCATGAGAGCATCGTCCGGGACAAAGACCAGGACTCCACCGACGCTGCGGACACCGTCAATCAGGCCCGACTCGTGGGACTTCATGGAGGTTGATGCATATACCATTACCTTCTCGCAAGGAATACCTGCCTCTTCGAGGGCGGACAGGATGGCATTTTCT
>CAZGXZ010000131.1:0-7443 GCA_964530035.1 uncultured Methanoregulaceae archaeon | reverse complement strand
ACCATCGGGAACATGACCCCGAGGTCCTCGTACCCCTGTTCCCAGAGCCGTTTGAATACCTCGACCTGGAGCCTGAACTGGTCAGGAGAGCGGATGTCCCGCCTGATACCCCTCCAGCCAAGCATCGGGTTGTGCTCATGGGGTTCGGTCTCCCCGCCCTCCATGTTCCTGAGCTCGTCGGTGGGTGCGTCGAGCGTCCTGACCCAGACGGGCTTGCCATAGAATGCGTCAAGGACGGTCTTTATCCCGGAATAGAGCTCGTTGATGAACTCCTCCTCGCGGTGGTTCGTGATATACCAGCCCGGGGTCCTGTTGAGACCGAGTATCAGGTGTTCGATCCTCAGGAGACCGACACCGTCGGCACCGGTTGCCGCGGCCCGCTTTGCCGCTTCAGGCATGGATACGTTGACCTTCACCTTCGTCGCGGTGATGATGGGGGCCTGTGCTGCAACGACCGTCGTCTTCTCCTGTTGGGCGGGCTTTTCAACGGCACCGTCATAGACAAAACCCTTCTCCCCGTCGACCGTGACGAGCTGCCCGGCCTTCAGGGTCGCGGTCGCATTTCTCGTCCCGACGACCGCCGGGGTCCCCAGTTCACGGGACACGATGGCCGCATGGCAGGTCATGCCACCCTCGTCGGTAACGATGGCGGCGACCTTTCTCATGGCCGGGACCATGTCCGGGTTGGTCATCCGGGTTACCAGGATATCACCCTCGTTCACCTTGCCGGTGTCCTTGGCATCATAGATGAGGACGACCCTCCCGGATGCGACACCGGGTGAGGCACCCTGGCCCTTGACCAGGATCGTGTTTCCCGTGTGGGTCGGTTCAGAGGGAGTCATCCTGGAGGATTCCTTGATGGTGGTTATCGGCCGGGACTGAAGGATATAGAGGGTGGACCCGACAATACTCCACTCGACGTCCTGCGGTATGCCGTAGTGGCCTTCTGAAATCCTGCCGAAGGAGGCAAGCCGCTTGACTTCTTCGTCTGACAGGACCTGGGCGTCGGCCCGGTCCTTGCCTATCGCAACGGTCTTCGTCCCGTGGTCTCCGTCAGCAACGATCTCGATGGCCTTGTGGGCAACAAGGTGATCGATGACGCGCTCGGAGCGCTGGTCGAAGACGTACTTGTCGGGCGAGACCGAGCCGGAAACGACTGCTTCACCAAGACCGTACGATCCCTCGATGATGGTAAGGGGTTCCCCCGTGACCGGATGGGAGGTGAACATCACTCCCGCCTTCTCCGAGTTGATGAGCTCCTGGACAACGACCGCGATGTTGACCCCTGAATGGTCAAATCCCTGCTTTGTCCGGTAATAGATGGCCCTCGCCCCATAGAGGGAGGCCCAGCACTTCCTGACCGCTTCAACGACGTTGTCTTCGCCTTTTATATTGAGAAACGTCTCCTGCTGACCTGCGAACGATGCATCAGGGAGGTCCTCGGCGGTTGCGCTTGACCTGACCGCGACCACGGTCCCTTCACCCATCTTCCTGTAGGCCGACCGTATCTCGGCCTCGATGGCAGCAGGGAGCTTCCCTCCCATGACCGCTGATTTCGCGTCCTCTGCGGCTTTCTCGAGCTTGTTGTTGTCCTCGACGTCGAGCCGTTCAAGGGTGGGGAATATCACCTTGTCGAGCCTGGTCTCGTTGAGGAAACGCCGGAAGGCATGCCCGGTAACCACGAATGCCGGCGGCACCGGGAGGCCGATCGAGGCCATCTCTCCGAGCGACGCACCCTTTCCACCGACCGCTCCGATGTCCTCTTTCCGGATTTCTGCAAGCCACAGGATGTTGGGAACTCCTTTCATGCACGCACCACTTACCCGTTCTCCATCCATCCGCATAACCGTATCGGGCGGCGTTGCAGGCAGTCCGCGGAGGGCCCATCAGATAACCCTGAAATCCGGCTCCCCAGGGTATCGCGCTGCCAGAAACCATCAAGAGGGAGGGGACTGATATAATATGGGATTTTATCGTGACCTGGAAAGTGCTCGTCGGCGATGAACTGGCGGAAGAGGGGCTCTCCATCATCAGGAAGGAATGTCAGACCGATATCAGGATAGGGCTTTCCGAGGATGAGCTGGTGAAAAATATCGGTGAATATGATGCCATCCTGGTCAGGAGCGGGACCCAGGTTACCGCCAGGGTAATCGAGGCGGGGAAGAAACTGAAGTTTATCGGGCGTGCAGGCGCCGGTGTGGACAACATTGACACGGACGCAGCCACCCGGAAGGGGATTATCGTCGCGAATGCCCCTGAGGGAAACACCCTCGCGGCAACCGAACACACGATGGCGATGATGCTCTCGCTGGCAAGGAACATTCCTCAGGCAAACAGCTCCCTCAAGAAAGGGGAGTGGAAACGGTCGAAGTTCATGGGTGTCGAGCTGAATGAAAAAACGCTCGGAATCGTAGGCCTTGGCCGGATAGGACGTGAGATTGCAAAGCGTGCAACGGCGATGGGGATGCGGATCATCGCCTATGACCCCTTCACCACCAAGGAGCGGGCTGCGCAGATAGGAGTTGAAATGATGACGATGGAGGAGCTCTTCAGGCAGTCCGACGTCATCACCGTACACACCCCGCTCACCAAGGAAACGAAGCACGTAATCAACGACACATCCATTGCGACAATGAAGGATGGCGTGAGGATCATCAACTGCGCACGCGGCGGCATCATCGACGAGGCGGCACTCGTCAGGGCGGTGCAGTCCGGGAAGGTCGCGGGTGCGGCCCTCGATGTATTCGAAAACGAGCCGCCGAAGGACTCACCCCTCCTCGGGCTTGACCAGGTCATCACGACGCCCCACCTCGGGGCAAGCACCGTGGAAGCCCAGGTCAATGTGTCGGTTTCCGTTGCAAAACAGTGCCTCGAGGTCCTGAAAGGGGGTTCGGCAAAGTACACCGTGAACGCCCCTATGGTGCCCCAGGAATTCGCCGAAGTAATCGAGCCGTTTGCATTCCTCGCCGAGAAGATGGGCCGGTTCCTGATCCAGACGGTCGAGGGGCGGGTCGAAAGGGTCGAGCTGACCTACGAGGGAGAACTCGCCGCCCTCAAGAACAACACGAAGTACATAACCATCATGGCACTCAAGGGGCTCCTCGACCCGATCCTGAGGACCCCGGTTAATATCGTGAACGCCGAGCTTGCGGCGAAGGAACGCGGTATTGCGGTGTCCGAGACCACGACCGCCGAGTCACACGGTTTCAAGAGCCTCCTGACCCTCCGGGTCGTCACGGACAATGGCGAGGAAACGACCGCGGGTACAGTCTTTTTTAAGGGCCGCGCCCGGATCACCTCTATCGGGAAGTACACGATGGACTTTATCCCCGAGGGGTTTGTCATCGTCTCCCGTCACCTCGACAAGCCCGGTGTGATAGGCCGTGCCTCGACAATCCTTGGGAGCATGCAGATTAACATCGCGGGGATGCAGGTCGGCAGGATCAACCCGGGAGAAGAAGCGATCATGGTCCTCAATGTCGACTCCGAGGTACCTCCCGAGGCGATGGACCAGATCCGTTCCATGCCCGGGATCTTCACGGCCAAGTTCGTGAAACTATAAACGGCTTATAATCCCTTACAACCCGGGACACTCATTTTTCGTGAGGAATTCCTCCTTTTTTCAAGGCTTCTAAAGGGACCTGAACGCTCTTTGTCCCCTCAAGGAAATCTTCCCACTGCCTCATGCGTTACACCCCCCCACCGGACTACCCGGACAGTAGTCATGAAAAGCAATGCAACCCTCGTGAACGCGCAAGAGCAGGGAATAAACCACTCCTCTTGTCACCCGGAAGCGGTCCTGTGTTTCAAAGGAAAAAAGGATATTTTTTATAATCTTCAGACCGATCTATATAGGCACGTCACCTTGGGCTCGTGGTCTAGTTGGTTATGACGTCGCCTTGACATGGCGGAGGTCCTGAGTTCGAATCTCAGCGAGCCCATGAGGGAGGAAACATCCCTTTAGATTTTTGATTTCTTTTGTCCTGCTTAAGGGCGTTGTTTTTTGTCCGCCGGACTTTTCGTGTTCAAACGAGCCCCTCGACCCATCACGGGGTTCTTTGTGAACGGATTTGCAGACCTGGTCCCTGGATTTTGGACTCCTCTTCAGACCTGAAAAAATGAAAAGTCCGTCTTTTCAGGCAGGTGCGGCAACGGCTGAAGCCCCACCAGCCTTGTTCCAGAGGAACAGGCCTTCCAGGATGGCGGCGAGCCCGATGACAATGAAATAGATCCCGACTACCCACATGATGGCAACGGTGCCTCCCACCGGGTTGAAGATTACAAAAAACGCGATGATAAGTCCCAGTACCCCGACAAGGCCAAGGAGGACCCGGTGAGGCATCCATTTGTAAGCAATGGCACGGCTTATGGAGACGACCGCCGTCACGAGGATCCAGATACCGATGATAAGCCCGATGGCTATTGCCGCAATATAGGGCGATATCAGGGCGACGAGCCCGATGATGATCCCCAGGAGCCCCCCGGCGATGAACAGGGAACGCGGGACACCCGGCTCGTCCGAAATCCCTATCCCGGCCGTAATAATCCCGAGCAGGAGGAATATGATCCCGACGATGATCACGAGCGATACCAGCACTACCGCAGGGAATACCACGGCGAGTATTCCAAACAAAAGGGCAATTAAGCCGAGCAGAAGAAACAACACTCTTGGCGTGTCCATACAGTCCACCGTGATTGGCATGATACCATGATCCTATAAAAACATAACCCTCGGGCGATGCTCTGACCTGTCAGTCCGGCCACCTGGTCCTGATGGTTCCAGCCGGAAGGCCCGCATTTTCATGCTGTTACCATTCTACGAAATGCAGGGTCAACGGCAAGTGATTCCCGCGGTTTCCGGCCACGGTGGATGAGGGGCTATGAAGCCCCTTTCGCTTTCATTGCCCCGACAAGGTTTTCCAGGAGCGCCCGGTCGTGCGGCCCCCTGATGACCAGGAGATACTGGTCCTCCGGGACGAGTGTTATGTCCGGCTTCGTATGACCAATGATCTGGGACTGGTACCCCCGGATCACTGCATCGCGGGCCCCTTCACTTGAAAATCCCACGAGGTAGATAGTTGCGCTGTTCCCGGATGACGCGGATGTGCAGTCACGGGAGACAAGGTAGGCCCTGCTGAGTGTGATACCCGGTGCGGCAGAGGGTATGTCCGTCACCCTGCACACTTTTATCCCGGAACGTTCTGCTGCGGAGGTCAGGGGTTCACCCTTCACCGTCTGGAATGGAGAGGGGGGGGTTATACCTGCGATAACCAGGGCTATCGGGATGACAAGGAAAAGGCAGATGATCACGACTGCCGCAGCCGTGCGATCTCCGGTGTTCATGATGCCTCCCGGGATTTTTTTATCCATTCAGGTTTTTTCATCTTCAGGAACACGAGCGGCGGTGCCGCGAGCAGAAACGTCCCGATCAGGACGGCACCCACGTAGCCCGCAGCACTGGGGAAATACGAAGGGGGCATGAGACCGACTACGAACGCAAGGACAACCCCGGCTATCCCCATTCCGCCTATCAACCATGTTCCGGCCTTTCCTCCAGGGATGGTGAAGGCCCTCGGTGTATCGGGCTGGCTGTACCTGAGCCTGATAAGCGATGCAAACACGAGGAAATAAACGATGCAGAGGAGTTCCACGGTCATGGCAGAAAGGATCCAGTAAGCCTGGTTTACCGAAGGCATGAATACATACAGGAGGGAGATCGCTGAGCCGATGACAGCCTGGGTTACGAGGACCGCCACCGGGGCCCCGTACCGGTTCGTCCTGTCAAACATCGGTGGCATGTTGCCTTCTTCGGCCACCACGCCAAGGCCTTTCGCCGGACCAATCAACCAGGCGGCAAGCGAGACCACCCCGCCGATGGTGATGAGGACCGCCATCGGGCCCACCAGGCCGGGTATGTGGGCCGCATCAAGGAAGTACTCTATTGCCTGCATGACACCGGATGCCAGGTTGAGCTGGTCGGCCGGGATGACAAAGGCGATGGAGAGGGTGGCGAGGACCGTGCATACAAGGATGATGACCGCGGATATGCCCATGGCCCTTGGAAAGTCCCTTTGGGGGTCCTTCACCTCGAGTGCATGAAATCCTGCCATTTCCATTCCTGCGAAGAGCAGGATGATGGTCGCAAAGAACGGGAGCGTGGACAGGTCGATCACCGGGACTATTGCTCCAGGCGTGAAAGCGGGAAGGACCAGGGTGGCTCCCGAAACCAGCCACCATATACCCAGGATGATGATCAGGACAGCGGGGATGATGCTTCCCAGTATCACCCCGATATTGCTGAACCTGTTCGAGGTCTCCTCACCGAAACAGGCAATCAGCGTCGTCCCCCAGAATGCAACCATCATGACTCCGAACATGTAGAGGGAGTTTTCCGCAAGATCAGGAGTTATGGCAAACGCCAGGGTGGATGCGATGAACGAGAGCACCGTTGGAAACCACACGAGGTTGTTCGACCATTCGCAGAAGAGGGCAACAAACCCCCCCTTTTCCCCGAATGCCTGCCTGACCCAGGCATAGACGCCACCGCCCTCCGGCCACCCGGTCGCGAGTTCCGCCCCGGCAAGTGAGATCGGGACCAGGAACAGGATTGTCCCGATAAGGTACCACCCGATGCATGACCAGCCATACGTCGCCATCGAGGGAAAGTTCCTGATACTGAGAACGGCAGCCACGTTGATCATGGCGAGGGTGAAGAGGCCCAGCATTTTTTTCTCAGGCGCCGGTACGTTTTCACCGGTCGTTTCGTTCATTATCGCCCCTCCCTTGTGCAATAGACATAGTACTCGCCCATTCTCTGTTCGACACCGTGGATGTCATGGGAAAAGCCCGGGAACTGCACATCAAACGCCTGGAGGACGGAAAGGTACTGGAGTACCGGGCCATCCTGCTCTCCGACCATTTCTCCTGGCTGCACCAGGGGTATGCCCGGGGGGTAAGGCACGATACCCGTTGCGGCAGTCCTCCCCCCCATCCTGCTTACCTGGACCTGTTCCACCTCACCCCGGACCAGTTTCTTGTACGCCTGTGCATAGGTCATAACTGGTAGCGGGAGGGTGGCAAACGCCTCCTGGAGAAGCTCGCCCTGGCGTGTACGGCGCTTGAATTCATGCATCTCGCGTGCAAGTCCCGGAAGTGACATCCCCCCGTAACGATCGGGGTACGCGGCCACGAGGTCCGGGAACACCTCTTCAAGGGGTGTACCAGCATCAAACAGCCGCTTGAACTCGAACAGCTCGGAAATGAGTGTTCCCCACTTCCCCTTCGTAATGCCGACGGAAAAGAGGAACAGGATGCTGTAGTCTCCCGATTTCTCGTTGACGATCCCCCGGGTGTCGAGGAACCGGACGACCACTGCAGCCGGGATACCGGACTCACTTATCGTCCCGTCGTCGTTGACCCCGGGTGTGAGGATGGTGACCTTGA
>CAZGXZ010000130.1:0-7489 GCA_964530035.1 uncultured Methanoregulaceae archaeon | reverse complement strand
TGGGGGTGTTGGGGGGGGGGGGGGGGGGCGCCCCCCCCCCCCCCCCCCGTTCCCAAACCCTTTGATCATCTGCCTGTTAATGGTAAAAGCAAAAAAATCGACTCTATTACAATGCACATGAACTGAAGTTCACACCCAAACGATGAAAATTCCCCTTTAAATATCCTTATTATGAGGCCATTTTTACCATTTTCATAGGAAACCCCATGATCGGAATAGCCGCTGAAGGAGACCTCGCATAATGGGGTGAATAAAAATGAAGACAGGGAGGATTTCAACGGAGCCAAATTATAATCAAACATCCTTGAGAAAAGAAACTCTGATGCGAGGGATGGGATTCGAACCCAAGAACTCCTACGAGACTAACCCCTCAAGCTAGCGCCTTTGACCTGGCTTGGCTACCCTCGCATTTGGCCTGAATAGATAGGACTCCTTTATTAAAGAAGGTATCCATAACCCAGCGCTCCGTGCCCCCATACCTCATGTTCATCATCAAATCCCCTAACGGGCGGTAATGGTATCTGAAATCAATCCCGGCTGGCATGGCTCAAGACAAGGCCTGAAAGACAATATCCAGGGATTTTTATCACGGGTTTGCATCAGCATGATGCGGTATGTGCGATCCATGGTCATTCCCGGTGAAACATCATGTTCCCCGATCTTCTGACAATGTTCCTGCAGAGTGGACGGTTCATTTTACCATGGTATAGTAGGACTCAAGGTGAAGATATTGGGACATCAAAGTGCATTTATAGTCGTTACCCAAAGATCGATACAGAATGTGGTCTGAGATAATCGCTGCTTTTTCAGACTCTCCCTCACAGGCAAAAGTAGCCAGGTTTCTTCTCGAAAATGGATTCTCGGTGAATTCTGAAGGGAGGATTGCCTGTAACGGTATACCCATACCCTCTACGCAGGTCTCGAAGGTCCTCCACACGGACCGGAGGGTTGTCGATGCCACTGCCGCCCGTATCCTCGCCAGCCCCGGGCTCAGGGAGATATTCCTGAACATGCGGGCGACCCCTGACCTGACCGGTATTGCCGAGGCACTTGGCCTGAGTATTATTGTCATACTTCCCCGGGATGCCCGCGAGCAGGGCATTGTAGGCGCCTGCGTGGAGGTCATGACCCGCCACAACCTGTCGATACGGCAGATCTTTGTCACCGATCCGCTCCTTGCCGAGGAACCCAGGCTGGTAATTATCATGAACGAGCCGTTGCCGGTTGGCACGGTTGAGGAGATCCGGAACCTCCCCCAGGTCAGGCAGGTGATGATCTAGATTTCCTGGGTAGGGCTAGAAAGCCGTGCCAGAAAAATGACATTTCCGTATTTTTCCTGGCCCATCTCATGATCCTGCTACGTCATACCCAATACTCTGAATATTCAATACCCCGGGTTTAGCAACAGGATTTTTATATGTCAGGTACACCTTCTACTGACAATGAACCGTAGCAGCATAGTGATTATCCTTATTGCAGCAGGCCTGGTTCTCGCTTTTTCAGCCCCCGTATCAGCAGGCGGCGGTTGTAATGGAAACCTGCCTTCCAGTACCCTCTCGTCAAGCATCAGCTCGACACAGAACAGCTGGTCACAGTACCAGACCGCCCTTGGGGCCGGTGGCAGTCCGCTCTCAGTGAAAATGGTCAAGACAGAGTTCAAACAGGTCAAGGACAGGGTCACCCAGAAAACCAGGTACAAATCGATCCGCTAGGACGTCATTCCTCTTTTGGCATGGTTCCTGCTTCTGAAGACCTGGAACAAGGGCTGGGGCAGCAGGTAAGGTTTTGGGCCAATATTGAATTACCCGTTCCATGTTATTCCAGGGTCCTCGTCAGGGCACGAGGGGAAAAAGGGGTGTTAGCTCTCACAGGCTGTCCCGACCTCGAGCGCAAGCCGGTATATCCTTTTGCGAACACGGCCTGGAAGATGGTATGCTTTCAGGATCCTGGTTTCCACCGAGATTGTTTTTGTACCCTTGACGAGGTTGTCGGCATGTGCAACGATCTTCTCTGCAAGGGTTGAGGGCATACAGTCACGTGAAAGCAGCCCAAGGAGTGCACATTCATCAGCGGTAAGCCCGGCTCCCGTATGGCACTCAACCATCCTGGCGATTTCCTCCATGATCCCGTTTTCTCGGCAGTAATCAGCTCCTACCTGGGCATGGTGAAGGGAATGGGAGAAACCCCTGCCTATGTCATGGAGCATTGCCCCGGCAAGGACCCGTTGCGGGTCTGCAACTCCTGACCTGACTGCCATCCCGTGTGCCAGGACAGTGACAGACCGGCAGTGCCCGATAACCCTGGCACTGCAGCCGGCTGAACGGAGGAGGTCCACGCATTCCTCCTCGTCAGGGCACCACGCCGTATCTGACATCAGGTAAAAACCTATTCCTGTGCTATCGACTGCTGGATCAGCTCAATCCTGCGCTTGAGGGCGGTCAGGATAGGGCTGTTGTCATAGTGTTCTATCGGTCCTCCACACTCCGGGCATGTAAATTCGGCATCCATGACCCGGTTGAAGGTTAGGATCGCGTGGCACTCCTTGCACTTGTAAAAATCGTTTTCTTCCTCGTATTTCTCCCTGATCCGGAGTTTTTCAAGGATCATCTTCATGTCCTCGATGATGGCCCCGTGGATGTTGTCCACCCGGATCTGCCAGAGGTACGTGAGCCATCCGGTTTCGTTGTTCTTGATTCGCCGGTATTCTGCTAGGCGTTTTTCATAGAGCGTGTACAGGGTATGGCGGACAGAGTTGAGGTTAATCCCGGTCTCGGCAGCGAGGTCCTCGTCACTAAACTCCCCTTCTTTTGGAAATCTCCGGAGGAGTTCAATGCCCTCTTCGCCGACAAGCCGGTTGAGATAGGCGACGATCGCCCGGTCGGCAAGTACTTCCTCGACGGTGACCATTGCTAGAACATTTGTTGGACGGCGGTAATATGGTTACGCAGGCGACCCATACACCCGGCCCGCGTGCTGCCTACAGCAGTCACCGAAACGACCGCGTCCCCTTTTTCAAAAGCAGTTCCCTGCCATGGAATATCAGATACGTACCGGGGCCATGACCCAGGGGAGTGCCTGACTGTAACCGGCCTTTCGGCAAAAATGATCTTTCTCGCCGCATAACAAGTGGGAACTGGCCGTCGTTCGGGTAGCCTGCCGCGACAGGCGTCATAATGGAGCCTGAACAGGTTAAAGCCGGTTGCCGCTTCAACGGTATCAACGGTCCCCTGGAACCTGGGGTTGATCTCAATTGCTCTGATATCCCGGGGTGTTACCAGGAAGTCGATCCCGATACATCCTTTCAGCCCTGATGACGCGGCTATACGCTCGGCCAACTCTGCGATTGTCGCTGACCCCGGATGGCCGAGGGGCGTGACGGACCCTGCGAAACCGAAGGGTGCGTCATCCGAACCGCGCATCATCTGCTCATTGGTTGCAATGGCAACTGCCCGATTTCCATCTGCCACGCAGCATACGCTTGCCGGGAGACCCTTCACCACCTCCTGGCGGAGATACGGAGTACCAGGAAAAAGGGATTCCCAGGTCGATTCCTGCTGTCCGTTATGAACAACAGCATTTCTCCACCCTCCCGATCCGTCTGCGGGCTTGAGAAATGCGGGGTATGCCCCCTTTGGGAGCTCTCTCGCACTCGGTATGCCATGCATCTGAAAGAACCGTGAAGTGCGCCGCTTGTCTATGAATGGCTGTATTTTGGAAGGGGGAGAACCGAGGCGCCTAAGCCCCGGGTCCAGAAGTTCGGCTCCGGATGTAGGGACAAACCAGTCAGGACCTACATCATCAGCAGTTTTCTGAATAATTTTCCCGAGTTGTTCAAGGGTGTCGAACCTGACACACGGGTCAGCGATTTTCTGAAGATCAGCATCACAGAAATGGTCGATGCAGCTCACTGAAAAACCCGCCCGGAAGGCGGATACAGCCACGTGACGGGTTGAAAAGCCGGCGATAAGGACGCGTTCTCCTGACAAGCCGGTTCACCGTTCCTGCGTTGTCTTCCCATGGGCTGAAGGGATAATGGTGACACGTGCATCGGAATACTGTTTTGAGAGCGTACTTCCCGTGTAATAATGGTCAAGGAATATTGCCAGGGCCGCTATCTCTGAATGCGGCTGGTTTCCCACTGCAACATTGTAGTCGGCAAGCCCGTACACCTCACCTGGAACCTTTTCAGCGCCCACGACAACAAGAATACGCTCATGTTCCCTGATTTCGGCTTCAACGTCCGGAAGGTTCAGACCGTACATCGTGAGGTGGACAACCGTGCCTCCGCCGGATTTCCACTCATTGATGCATGATCTCCAGCCTTTCCCGTCTTCTACAAAGAAATTGCCCCCGAAACGCCCTGAAACGTCGAGTATCGATCGTATGACCCCACTGTCCTTCGTAGCGAGGAACATCCCCCGTGCCCCGAGTGCCCTCGCAGTCAGGCCTACATGCGTGGTCACCCTTGCGTCACGCTGTGGCCTGTGTCCGATCCTGAGGACAACGACCTCGTTCCTGTCACTCACCCTCTTCACCCTTCCTGCGGGCCCTGATTATCCCGTTCTCAAATGATACCGGAGAGTCCTCCATGTACCTGCATTGGCACCTGACGAGGGACTCTCCGACTGAAAGCCCACGTATCTCGTCACCTGCAACCTCGATAAGGAAGTTTTTTTCAAGCCTGGACACTGAATCACGGACAAGATCCTCGGAGAAGCCTGACTCACGGACAAGGTCACCAAACCTGGAGTGGGTTGTGCGTATGGCAAGGTGGTAGATAATCCAGTCCCTGTCCTCCTCTTTCATAATCAGATGTTTCCCCTGGCGGGGATTATACCTTTCAGGACGGCGCATTCATGTACTCCCGGGTATTTTTCCCATGGCGGGACCTTTTATTGAACTGGGCGTCATACCTTTTCCGTCATGGAAGGACCCGGCCAATCCTTATCCCAGGAGGAACTTGCTGATCTGGCAGACTTGGCTCTTGAAAAGGGGGGTGACGATGCATTCAGGCTGGCGGATGTACTAGATGGAATGGGGATTCCAACCGCGCAGGCGCTGGTCACATCCGATTTTCTCAACGCGTACCAGGCATGGATATGGTTCTTCAGGAGCGAGCCTGATGATCTCGCCCGTGACAGGATGATGCTTGAACCGGCATCGGAACTTATCGATGGGGTATTGATAGCAGAGGTCGACCTCCTCGAGGTCGTGTTCATGATACGGGATGGCGAAGGGATGATTGACGTCACCGACGGGAGTGATATCCTTGCCTCATTCCGGGGGAGGGATGCCCCCTCCCGGTCTAGGGCATTTATCGACGAGAATATCGGTCTATGATTTTTTTCCAGAAGTTATCAATGTTGAATCGACATGTGCAGGCACAAGAGGCGGCACATCTCCCCATGAGTATGTCCATTCCCCAATAACGGCAAAAAATCCATTTACCCTGGTCCCACTGAGGTATTCCGTTATCGATGTGTCGTCTTTCCGGATTGCATTGCATAAGGCCGTGGCCCATGCATCGGCAGCGAAGGGGTCAGTCGCAAAGACCGTTACAGAATCCGCCACTCCAAGGGAGACGGAGGGTCCCACGGTTGCCGATGAGGTACAGATGCCTGTAATTGTTTCGGAAGGGGGGACGATGAATGCACGTTTTCCGGAGAGCGGTGCATCTCCCGCGAAAAGGCCCACCCTAAGTGACCGGTCACCAAAAAAAGCGACATCACCTCCATTATCGATAACACCAAACCGTGCTCCGCCGTCCTGCATTGCCTGCACTCCGGACGCAGCTATTGCGCCGGCGACCGCCGCCATAGGCCCGACATCGGCCTCAGACGCAGCTTGGGACATCAGGTGGACAATGCTGCTCGTTGTTTCGGGTTCATAAGGGTGGAATGTGACCCCGAAAAAAGGATCTTTTGCGATACAGGCCTCGATCTCACTCCTTGCCTCCATCATCCCGCGGATCGCCAGTGTTACGTATTCATCAGAATCGGCAAGTATCGCGGCAAATGTTTCTTTAAAGGCAAAATGCCTCCGTATCATCAGGCTTACTCAAACCTCAGGGAGAGTGCCCTATGCGGGCATGCCTTGATGCACTTGCCGCATATGACACATCTCTCCTCGTCTACGACCAGTTTTCCCCCTGTGTCCAATGAAAAAACCTCCCTTGGGCAGACACTGACACAAGCGCCACAGTCAACACACTCGTCATCATCCAGGGTGATTCCATGTTCAAGCACCCTGACGGACGCTCCGAGGGCTTCCATCCGCTCCCTGACAAGCGCACACTGGTCGTCAGGTACATCGATCAGGGCTTCTCCCTCCGAGGAATCGATGAAGGCCCGTTCAACATTGATGAGGACACCTGTGTCCTTGACCGCCTGCGCTATAATCGGTTTCCTGCCTTCCTTCTTTGAGAAGGTGATCATGAGTTTCATCGGTGCTTCCCCCGGAAGAGCTTGCCAAGGTCTATGGCGGTCAGCATCGCCACCACCCTCCTCTGGTCATCGACGACAGGAAGGGCGCTGATATTATGCTGTTCAAGTTTTCGCGCCGCAATGTCTACTGGTTCCTCCTGGGTTGTCGTGATGACGTCCCTCGTCATCACGTCCTTGACCATGGAAGCCTTTCCCGGCCAGACCACAGCCTTGCTGATATCATACGTTGTAATGATCCCTACAAGCCTGTCTTCGTTATTGATGACCGGGATATGGTTTGTCTCGCCTTTCAGGAGTTTCTTTGCGGCAGCGCGGATCTCTTCGGTCTCGACGATCCTGATCACACGGCGGTCCATGATGTCGCCCACCCGGGGAGCGCGGATTGTTTCATGCATCGGATGAGCCTTTTTATTGGGGTTGATCGGACGTGTAGGCAAAGATACCCCGATTTTTCCCGAACGGACCCATTCCGCAAGTTCAGCGGCCACACGCCGGGCCCTGCGCAGGCTTGAGAGAGAGGATGCCCGGACCTCCTCACCGTTAATTTCGACTGATCCGCTTTTCAGGTCAGCATAGGTGACCTTACGAACTGTCGGCCTGTTGCGGGACGGTATACCATAATCAACGAGGTCAACGCTGATCTGATCGTCGGTCACAGCGCAGTTACAGACCACCAGCTCGTTGATAACAGGGATGGGAATCCCCCCGCCCAATTACAGGGTCACCCCGTACCCGTACATCGTGGCGGCGCGGACATACTCCGATGACATCCTGGAAAGGTCCGCGGTGACCATGAGCGTCCCAAAGCCGCCCGCCGGTGAGTGCTGCGTCCCCTCGCCTATCACCACGCCCGGGGCGCCGCCAAGAAACAGGGGCGTGCCTGATCCGATTACTGAAAAACCGGGATCATTACTCAGTGGGTTCAGAAGCCCTGCGCCTGAATAGGTGACATTTCCATGATGGGGGAGAAGCGTCCCCATATAGGTATATAATGTCCTGTCTGTCGAGTTGGTCGCAGCGTTGTATCTCTGATATGCATTCCGCGG
>CAZGXZ010000129.1:0-7531 GCA_964530035.1 uncultured Methanoregulaceae archaeon | reverse complement strand
ACTGTCTGTTTTTCCTGGTGGTGCCTGCGGGGCCGTCGCCATCAGCCGGCCGAGAATATCCGTGGTAACCTGGGTGGGGTGGGCCGGGCTCTCCAGGACGGCCGCCCGGCGGTGCGGGCGCTGCCGGGTATCGTCGCCTTTCCGCGACACCGTCCCGTATAGCTTCCATATCCGGGCGGCGTTGAAGTTCGCCGTATCCACGGTCGCCTTCCCGTCATCGAACCGGGCAGCGAGCACCTCGAGGCACCGCCTGACGAGGTCTCTTGACGCATCATCGTTCGGCAGGTCGATACGGTACAGGAGATGGGCCCCGTTCCCGCTGTCGGCCAGGACCGGTCCGGGCCACCCGCATTCTTTTTCGAGGAAACCGGCGACCATCCGGGCCCGCCGGATTGCGGTCCCATGCTCTTCGTCCGTTGACGAGACCCCGGACGGCCGGACCGGGTCGATGTCAACCGGGAACCACTGCCGCCTGACGATGTCACCGTCGGCGGTGGTCGCGTCCTTTCGTCCGAGGCGCATCTTGACCCGGTTCGCCCGTCGGGCGATGAGGCCCGGGTCCACCTGGTTCAGGGTGACATAGACCCCGAGCACGTCAAAGTCCTTGTCGAGGGTTTCCGCCCGTTGTGCAAGGAGTTCCAGCGAGTCGAAGTAGCCCGAGGCGACTCCGCTCCCGGTGATCGCCCTGACCTCGACGACCTGGCCTGCCTGAAAGAGCAGCCTGGCCGCGGCAAGGACCTCGCCGGTCATCCGGGACCTCCCCTGATCTCGGGGAGGAGCCACCGGATGCGGCTCCCCCCGTTCCGGTACTGTGCACACCCATAGTCATGGAGGGCCCGTCCGACCGCCTGGGAAAGCCCGGTCTCCCTCAAGGAAAACGTCGGGGCCAGGTCAGGGTGACAGCGGATGGCTGCTGCGATCTGCCGGGAGCTCCACACCCGTTTCCGCCGGTCTTCAACCTGGGTCACGACGAGTATCTCGAGCATGCGGGAGTCGTCGCGGGCCGTATCACTCAAGGGTACCCACCTCCCTGGTCCCGCCGTGCAGGACCTCGAAGACCCGGAAGCCCAGGCGGTCGGTCCAGAGCCAGAGCTGGAGCGTTGCATGGGAAGGCCGGGCCATGGACCGCATGGCTGCCAGGTCCTCGCAAAAGGTCGCGTTGACAGTGTCCGATCCTTTGATGGGATAACGGGTCCGCCTGACCCGGACGAGGAGCAGGTACCCGGTGTCCTCCCATGCGACCAGGTCGACGGGCGAACTCCGCCCGACACTCCGAAGTACCTGGTACCCGTGGGACTCGAGGTACTTCCTCGCCATGTACCCTGCCTCCCTCCCCCGGAGGTATGTTTCACGGGGCATGGCTAGTTCACCCGGCCAGGGCAGGTACGGCCTGCCCCTTCCAGCCGTCCGGTATACCTTTCATTCCGTGGACAGCCGATGCTATCCGCTCTGAAACGTCCTTTGAGGCCGGTCATGGGAGATCACACTGCCCTGACCAAAAACCTAATGGGTTTTAAAACGGAGCATAATAGTGGTCCCGCCTGTTTATCGGTAATCGCTGTGGTAGGTGAATAACCCCTGAAACGGGGGACCATCATACTGTCCTGCACTGTTCTTCCTCCCTGCCGACGGGAAGTCTTTCATCCAGGAAAGACGCCGTGGTGCCGTCCTGTCCTTTCTGACATCTCCAGGCACCGTGGTTCTCCCGCATCATATGGAACCGCTGAGTGAATTCCATGTACTCACCTTTGATGCAATTTTTGGTCCGTTTGGCAAAAGAATTGATTTCTGAATCGTAACCAGGCAATTGCACCAAATTACGATAGCCCTGAACCCCCGATAAGGTTTCTGGTAGGATCGCAGTGATGCAAGGTATGCTTTCCTTTTTCAAAATGAAGTCTTTTAATCTTACTTAGAGTTGTTCATAACGTATCCTGCCGGTATTTCCTGACGATGAACCGGTGTTTCCCCTGAACTCCAGAATCTCCCTGAATAGCCAGAATAAGGAGTTTTCATGGTCTGATGGGATACCACGAGATGAAACAACCGTTTCTGGAAAGGTCACCTGTTCGGGACATAGGTTTGACAATAGCATAACGGCCGGGTAAACGCGCAAATTACGGGAAATATTCCTTGGTTTTCAGGTATTGCAGGGTGCCGTCCGCCCTGGTGCGGCATGGTGACAGGGGCGGGTCATGAGGTTACACGCATACTCCCATCCGTCCCTGCGGAAGAATGTGATATGCACCGGGGGATACGTATCCGCCGCATCAACAACCCGTGATGGCATACAGGTACTGAAAAGGAGTGCAATAGCCCGTCTCGACAGGGGTAATCCCATGATGGATTATCGGTACGGAGGCGGATAAAAAATGGCTCCTGTCATCACGATGAAGCAATCCAAAATGATAAAGGACCTTGCAATGCCATTCCCTGTCATGGAGATGAATACAATAACCCTTGGGATTGGTATCATGGTTGTATGTTCTGTCCTGGGTATCGGATGCACAACAATGAGTGATTCCATAAACCCCCGTGCTCCATGCATTCCTGGAAATTCATGTGACAGTGGATGTCTGATACAACCTGACCAGATGTGCTGCAATGGCCAGGTCATCAATTCCACGTATGATGACTGCTGCAATGCCAAAATAATTGTCAAGGCAACGACAATCTGTTGCAGCGGGTCACCCTACCCAAAGGAGGAGTATGAGTGCATTGATGGAAAGGCGGTGAAAAAGCGACCCGTGTATTCCACAGGTACCATGCCAACCTCCTGGATTCCGGATACCTCCTCATCCGATGAGTACAGAGGACTTGATCCCGAAAAGTATCCAGGTCCGAACTCGAAATCATCCAGCTCATCATCTGTCTTTGGCTCCTCTTCGTCTGCAAAACCCGGGATATTATCGTCGGCGAAATCAAGCGACAATCCCTTTTCCTCAAAATAAACACCTTTTAATGGGTCCCGCAGGCACCCGTCTGCCATCACGGATCTGGATGTGTATAGATGCTGAATATCATTTTTCAGAAGGTGATTTAGCGAAGTACTGTAGAATCAGAAATCTCAATCGTCCAACAATTACTTCCATTTTTACAAGGATCCTTCGGTATCTAGCCATAACATTCAATGTCTTGTACGTATTGATCTCTTTTTATGGAGACGAGATCCCCCACAATCCCGTACCTCATCCTTCTTATCATCTTGACCTTATTAGTAACAGGATGTCTAACTCCATGCAAACAAGGCAGTTCATGCAAAAGCGGATGTCAGTTACAGGCCAATCAGAAATGTTGTGGAGACCTGGTTTACAATGAATCCAGCGAAATCTGTTGCTATGATATGTTGTTTCTCAAGGATGAGGTTAACAGATCCTGCTGTGGAGATAAGGTATTGCATCGCGATGAGATTTGCTGGAAGGAGGAGGTTATAAGCATTTCTACAACCCCGTTAAATTTAAATCCGTATCCCGAACCAACCCTATTCCAGTTCCCCAGATACCCTGTTACAGATATACAGATTCAAACCCCTATCCCGACCACGGAGCCCATAACACAGTCCCCCTCATTCCTCCTCTCCATTACACAGCGACCGTATGATCCGTACTTTCGTTGAAACATAATTATGCCAGAATATCCCGGTGAACCTGCTATAATTTGGATTAGACCCTTTTTAACCAACGATGATGGATTTATCAGGGGTCAGGATCTTTTTTTGATGAGCCTAATAGATTAGTCGGATAGCGAAAGTGAATTACTCCACCTCCCCCTTATAAGAACCGTACGTGAATCTTTCGATTCATACGGCTCAAGCCCTTTGCAACCCAAATCTTGGGCGACAGATCGCACAGTAAGTGAAATTGGTCTGGAAAGTTGTTACTCTCCGATTTAGTGAGTACTACCGGCAGTCTTGGTCAGGGTGCAATGCAACCGGGATACCTTTAGTCTCCCAGGCAGTTCCTGGAAGAAGTCGGAGTGCAGGATCGTGCAGTCAGCCCGAATTGCTCCTTAATCATTATTATATAACTCTGCAAGCGGAAAATGGGGTCTTGGATTTTGCTAATTACCGTTTTGTGAGAAGATACGATTCTCCTGCTTTAAAAGGCAAACAATATTGGAGAACAGGAAATTACAATCCTTTGAATGGATTGTAATTCCAGTTGGATGGAACGTTTGATCCTGCAAGGGGACTTGATCCCGAAAAGTATCCAGGTCCGGACTCGAAATCATCCATCTCATCATCTGTTTTTGGCTCCTCTTCGTCTGCTAAACCCGGGGGTACTATCGTCCGCGAAATCAAGTGAAAATCCCTTTTCCTCAAAATAAATACCTTTTAACGAATCCCCCAGGTACCCGTTTCCCATCACGTATCATATGATCCGCTGTCCATCCCAGGCCCTCCTCCCCCGATACGCATTACCATTCAACCCTGAATGATACTATCCTCACAAGACCTGTGTACCCCGGGCTGAAAACCAGGGAAATGCCTATAATAGGTGGATTTGACACTGAATCCGTACTGACCGCAGGTCATTCAGGCATAGGAGTTGGTACATTTGATACCCGGTGAGCAGGTGACAACATTACCCAGGCCATATCCAAAACATATCATTCCCATCTGACCAGGGAAATTCCCGACCAGACCGGCACCCATTGGGTTTCACACGGAAACCCAACCCCTCACTTTCACCCTCCCCATGCCACCACCCTCATGTGTGGGAGGGACGACGCATATCCCATGACCCAGGAGCTATGGGCGAGGTGTCCCGGCTGCGGTTCACTCTGGACCGCACCGGCGTTCAACCACCGGATGTGGGAGTGCAGGGCATGTCACAGTATCTTTCCGGTTGAACCGGCCCCTTCCCACCATCCCCCTGACACCGGGGACGAGGTTATCCTCGCGACGAGGTTTGCAGTGAACTGATGGTGAAGAAAACCGGACGGTCTCAAGGATTTCGTGAACACCCCTGACGGGGGAGCGGCAGAGGCGTTCGGATACCTTTGCAAGGAGGGTTTGCCTGATGCTATTGCCAAAGGCTGTACCCTAAGGCGGATACGTGATGCTATTACGGAATGGTGTTCCCTGATACCATTGCCTGGATCTATTGCATGAGGCGGTTCCCTGATCACCGTCGCCTATATTCCCTTTCATCGAGCACACTCTTCCAGGAGCGTGTGCACATACCGGCAACCACCTGGCATCCGGGCCTCCAGCCGGACGAAGGGAACATTCTGACCGTCACCCGCGAACAGGCTGCCCGGAGGCAGGGGCCGGCGGGCCGGATACGGGGACCGGTGAGCACATGAGGCTTGTCACGTTTGTGAGGACCTGGCTCTCCCCCGGCCAGCGGCTGTCCGAGCTGTTTTACGGGGTCGTGATGGCCGTCATCCTTACCGGGATGATCAATGTCGGTCTGCCGCCGACGGATAGCACGCTCCGGCTCCTGCTCTTCGGGACGTTCGCCGTCAACATCTCCTGGGGGATCATCGACGGGGTCACGAGCATGTACGGCGGTCTGGCCAACCGTGCAGATTTCAGCCGGACGGCGAACGCGTTCAGGGCAGACCCGGCCAGCCCCGAAAAGAGGGAGGCGGTCGCCCGGGCACTCCAGGGCACCATCGCCGAGAACCTGGACGAGGCTGGTCAGGCGGCGGTGGTCGACATGATCGGGGCCGGAAAGCCCGTGCCCAGGCAGCGGTACCCCCCGGCCAGGGAGGACTGGTATGCGGCCATCGCCACGGTCATCATCGACTTCGTCCTCGTCTTCCCGGTCATGGCCCCTTATTTCATCTTCAACACGGTCAGGTGGGCGGTGTTCGTCTCGCACACCGTCTCCATCCTCATGCTGGCAGGAATCGCCGTCGTCTGGGCTGGACAGCTCAACCTGAACACGAAAAAGGCCGGGATTATCGTCGGAATCATCTCGTTCGTGATGATCTATTCCACATACGCAATAGGGTGGTGAGGACTGCGGATGGGACCTGACGGGGCTTTCCTTCAGAAAGTTGGAAATCTCCCGGAAAAGGCTCACGAATATAAGAGAGGAGTCAGATCAAGGAACGTTCGTGGTGAGCCGGGGAGAACAGGAGTCTGTCTTACGCTACTAAAAATATGTTTGGCAATCAGATCCGAAAAAACGGCTTTTTGAAATCCTTTCGACCTTCACTTTATTTACCCCATTATAAGAGGTCTCCATCAGCTGCAATTCTGATATCAGGGTTTCAAAAGAGCTGATTTTTGGTTTTCACCTCGAACAGGCCGAGGAAGAGAGGAATGAGAACCGGGTGGCTGCCGCCCCCCAAACCCCCTGCATACGATAGCCGTGGCAAACCGTAGGCGATTCCTGTATCCTGGTTGTTTGTGGTATGGTTTTTGCAGTTATCATCTTCCGCGAGATTTTGCAGTTATCATCTTCATGAAAGGCCGTGAGACCGCCGCCGGGGCGCCCTTCGGGAGCGGCAGGGTATCCTTCCGGGGGTGTGGGGGCATGCCCCCACTGAAGGGTTGATGGGAATGGGCTACCGGGAAAGGTGAGGCTGCTTGTATCCGGTAAGGTCTGGACTCATCCCGGAAGGTCTGAAAATTCGAGACCGCGTTTCTTCAATCATGCGGGTTACCTGGCAATTATGACATTCAGGAAAGAATTATTCGTTAAAATTGTGATTTTCAGGCTCTGCTGAACTCCACTCCATCGTCAATGGTATTCACCCCCGTTATAAGGGGCCAGCCCTGACACATCGGGAAGCCTGCTTATCCCTGAGTAAATCTCCAGGACCCGGGCATCCTGACCTTTGCCTGCTGAATAACCGCACAGAAACTATGACCGGAACCCCCTGGCTCCGGGTTGACGCAATCACCGCTCACCGGTTCAGGTCCGTGGAACGGTAAAATGGAAGGTGGAACCCTTGTCGATTTCTGATTCCACCCAGATCGTGCCACCGTGGCCCTCGACGACCCTTTTACAGAGTGCAAGGCCGAGCCCGGTCCCGGAGAAGGTCTCGCGGGTGTGCAGGCGTTCAAAAAGGACAAAGATTTTTTCAAAGTACTGCTGCCTGATGCCGATGCCGTTGTCCCGGATTGAAAACTTCCACATGGCGTCGAGGGGGGACACGGACACATGCACCTCTGGCGGGACCTCCGCTCTCCTGAATTTTATGGCATTGTCAACGAGGTTCTGGAACACCTGGATAAACTGGGTCTTCTGGACGCAGACTTCCGGGAGGGGGTCATGGGTTATGGACGCATGGTTCTCCCCGATCTCAAGGGTGAGGTTATCCAGTGCCGCACGAAGGACCTTTTCCATGTCCACGCGTCTGAGAGCGATCTTGTCCGGACGTATACCCGAGTACGTCCGAAGGTCGTTGACGAGGTCGTTCATCCGGCGACCGGCATTTTCAATATTCTGCAGGTATTTCTCTGAAGCCGGGCTGCAGCCCTGTCCGGACTCCTTCCGGAGGATCTGGGAGAACGCTACAATCGTCCGGATGGGTTCCTGCAGGTCGTGGGCGGCGATCTGGGTGAAGAGTTCCA
>CAZGXZ010000128.1:0-7566 GCA_964530035.1 uncultured Methanoregulaceae archaeon | reverse complement strand
TGGACCGGACGATCCGTTCGAGGTCGGCGACGTCATAGCCTTCCTCGATGATCATCCCGCAGGAGAGGGCGACCGGTCGTCCGCCCATCATAGCCAGGTCGTTCACCGTACCCGAAACCGCGATCCTGCCGATGTCGCCACCAGGGAAGAAGACCGGTCGGACGATGTGGGAATCGGTCGTGAAAACGATATTGGTCCCGTTCACCGGGATAACCGCACCATCGTCCATGGCCTCGAGCCCGATCCCGCCGGCATTCGTATGTTCCATCCTGGTGAGGACCGCGAGGAGCTCGGCCATGACCTCCCCGCCCGCACCATGCATCATTGAAACCTTCACGAATCGTCCACCTCGATCTCCACGTTCCGGACAAAGATCTCCCGCCCGCGCACGATCTCGGGAAGCGCCCCGCACCGCGGGCAGACAAACCGTTCTGGTCCCTCGTAGCCGCAGGGACAGCGCGTGTGGGGCACGATCACTTCGCTCTCGAGCCTGGCCCCCTTGAGGAGCGGGTCGTCTTCACAGATGACGTTGAAGAGAAACTCGAGCTGTTCGGGGTTCACCATCGCCATCTCGCCAATCTCCACAAGGACACGGGTGACACGCTGTGCGTGGTTGTCAATGGCGGCCTTTCGTGCGGTCGTGCAGAGGTCATATGCGATGCCGTATTCGTGCATGGGCCATTCCACCGGAACGTTGTCTGGATCCTCCCCTGTTTCCTGCAGACCGGGAAGGGGGATCTGTCCTTATTCTATCGTCCCGATCCCCTCAAATAACCATCAGAAGGTGTCCGGCCGAAGGCCTGAGGAGGTTGATATACTGCCCGGTTAAATATAAATCGACATATGATCCCCGGGATCCTTGAATTTCTGCTCAATATCGACCAGAATCTCCCCCTTATCGTCAGCCAGTACGGTGCCGTCACCTATGGGATCCTGTTCCTGATCATCATGCTCGAGACCGGACTGGTCTTCATGCCGTTCCTACCCGGAGATTCCCTGCTGTTCGTTTCCGGCACCTCGGCAGCGAACGGGTTCATGGACGTGTACCTCCTCATCCTCCTCCTGGGCCTCGCGGCGGTCATCGGGGACTCCCTCAACTATACGATAGGGCAGTTTCTGGGGGGAAAACTCATCGACAACCCCCGCCAGCACCTCATCAAGAAGGAACACATCGAGAAGACCTGCCGGTTCTATGACCGGTACGGCGGGCTCACCATCGTGATTGCACGGTTCATCCCCTATGTACGTTCAATCGCCCCGTTCCTCGCCGGGGTCGGGACGATGCAGTACCGGACGTTCCTCATGTACAACATCCTCGGGGCGTTTCTCTGGACGGTGTGCTTCGTCCTTGCCGGGTACTTCATCGGGACCCTCCCGGTCGTCCAGGAGAACTTCGACCTGGTCATCTACCTGGTCCTCGGCCTCGCGGTGTTCAGCGCCATCGGGGTCGCATACGGCATTATCCGGACAATCTATGTCCAGATGGCGGATGCCAGGAAGAACGGCAAGGACTAACCCCCCCGGTCCGGCTTCCTGCAACAAATCCTTTTGAAAAAATGGTTACTGGTCGCCGGTGACCACGAGCCCCGCGTTGTCCACCTGCGTCGTGATCATCCGGGTGATCCCCATCTTCGCGAGGACCGGCTCGAGGTCTTCCTTCGGCCTCGTGGTGATAACCGCGATCGACGGCCCCACCGACGACATCCCCACGAACTCGAACCCGGCTGTCCTGATAGCGCTCATGTAGGTGTAGATGTCGAAGCTGTGGTGTTCGACCTCGGCCCTCTTCGAGCCCCGGAAGTCCATCTCCCAGATGATGTCCCCGGCACGCTTCAGGTCTCCGGTCTCAACCGCCGGAATGAGGTCCATCAGGGCGAGGTATGCCTTCAGTTCCCGGTCCCGGTAATCGAGCGTCCGTGCACGGTTCATCAGGAGGTTGAACTCCTGGTCCCCTGCCGAAGATTCGGGCGTCGGCGGGATGATGATGTGGACATGGGCCCCCTCTGCGAACGGGTGGTGATAGGCAAGGGTGAGTGCATCTCCCATCACCGCGAGCCCCCCGTAGGTGGACACGGCAGGGCCGACCCCTGTCTCGAAGCCGGAGACGATCCTCCCCCCCTCGGTCTCCTCGATGTAGTTGTTGCCGATAAGGAGCCTGATTTCGTCCCTGCCCAGGGGGGACCCTACCGCACGGTTCATGGCGGTCGCGACCGCGGTCAGAACGGTGCTCGTCGAGCCGAGACCGACGTGCTTGTACTTGTGGTCCCTGGCGGTGATCTCGAACCCGCCTTTATACCCGGTGACCTCCTTGAAAACAGAAACGAAATGCCTGATGATGGCCTGGCGGGTGTAATCGATGGTCAGTCCGTCCGGGACCGCCCTGACCTCGGCCTCGCAGTAGACCCCGATGGCGAACCCGATCCCCCCTCCTCCCGGGCGGTTCGGGGCGAAACGGTTCATGTCAAGGACGGTCAGGTGTATCCGTGCCGGGGCCCTGACCCTGATGGTCCCTGGCAGGGGCTCCCGGGTGACGGGACGGCTGATACCGAGCGTCTTGATGCGCTCTCCGGGTTCAAAGGAGGTGAACTCGTACTCCACGAGGTCGAGGTCCCCTCCCCTGATTTTCATGGTCGGCATAGGCGTTAAACTCTGTGAAGAGTCCGGCCCGCGGAATATAAAGGTAGCTCCACCTGCCTGATGGTGAACCAGGACGGGATAACAAAGAGAATGGCTGGCCGTCTGGTATTATGACCGTGTAAAAGAACTCCGGTCTGGAAACCCGCGGATACTCGGGGCCTGGACCCCGTTGGACAACGGGTCGGTCACCACCTCGTGGTACCCGACAGGCCCGGGCTTCACCCCGTGTTCCCTGACTCCGAAAGGCCGGGCCACCGGGTCAATCAGGAGGAACAGGAGTGCCGACGGCTCCTCACTCCGGGAGGGGACCATTCCGATGGTCACGTCGGCGCATGTCCGCCCCCCGTCGGCCGTGATGATCGGGGTCATCGGGATCTGCACCCGCTCTCCGGTCTTCACCCTCTCAAGGAGGGAATCAAGAAGCGGGACCTCGGGGATGATGGCGGTGATGTCCTTCCCCATGAGGGAGCCCTCGTCGAGGTACCCGGTCATGATGACCGCCTTGCGGTTGACAAGGAGGACAGAGCCGCCAAGGTCGGTAAGGAACACACCGTTCGGGGACATCGCGAGGAGGGTCCTGTATCCGGCCTCAGCTTTCGAGAGGGCATTTTCGCACTCTGTGAGCTCCGTGATGTCGCGGACCGTTGCGAGGACATGGTGCCTCCCTTTCTGGCCGTTATCAAAAGCCCCGGCGGTCAGGAGGACAGGGACCCGTGTACCGTTCCTCCCCAGCAGGACCAGGCTGACATTCCTCACCGATCCCGAATCTTCCGCCTGGCGGAGCGCCCCCTCGACCTCGGCGTGCTGGACAAACCATGAAGACACCGGTGATCCGATGACCCCGCTGCGCTCCACCCCGGTGATACTTTCCATCGCCCGGTTCGCATCACGGATGATGCCGGCCTGGTCAATTGCTATCATGGGGTCCAGGCTGGTCTCGATGAGGCCGCGGTTGTAGGCATTCGAGGCTGCCAGTTCCTCCTCTACATGCACCCGCTCGGAAATGTCCCGGGCGATCCCCTCTATCATGACAACCGTTCCTTTTTCGTCATAGACCGGGGTGTTTTTCTCACCAATCCAGATCACCGACCCGTCCTTGCGGACCCACCGGATCCTGACCTCCTCGGAAAAAGCCTTTCCTGCAAGGATATCGGCGAGGATACCCCGGTCAGCGGGGTGTACGATGGAGAACGCAAACCTCGGGTCGGCGATAAACGAGTCATAACTATACCCTGTGATAGTCTCAATGGCCGGGCTTACGTACTCGTACCACGGCTCAGGCCCGGTGATGATCCGGTAGATGATGTCCCGTGCGTTCTTCGCAAGCAGCCTGAACCGTTTTTCGCTGGCCTCCAGGTCGTTTTTGACGGCTTTTAACTCCTCGATCTTTTGTTTCAGCCTCTGGTTGCTCAGGTCGAGCTTTTCGGTCCGTTCCTCGACCAGGTGTTCAAGGTAGATCTGGTAGTTTCTCAGATCAGTGATGTCCTCGAAGCAGAGGGAAATGCCTGACGAACCGCTGTCGAAGACGATCGGGACCATGGAGAGCTGGAAGTAGTTCTCCTCGCCGTCACGGACGATACAGACCTCCTGGTTGCTTTTGCTGCCTGCGGCTGCCTCCTGGAGGCGGGTTTTAATTGATTCCGGGAACGACCCTGCAAGCGGAGTATATTCGATCCGGTGACCGATCAGGTCCTGCCGTTCCATGCCGAAGAAGTCGAGGAGGGAGTCGTTGGTATGGAGGATGAACCGGTCATTGTCCAGCACGAGGATAAGGTCCCTTGACAGGGAGAGCATCTGGGAGAGGGGGACCCTCTCGGTCAGGGAAAAGACCTTTGCCCTCCCAAACTCGCGGAGCTCGACCTGCCCGGAGATGTGGAGGGTATTGAGGTATTTTGCCGTCGAGTTCCGGTTGAGGGGGAGCATCTGGGAAATTTCTTCAATAGTAAGCCCTTTTGGATGCGCAGCAAGGATTTCCCTGATACGGTCCAGTTCTGTCTGTTTATGGGCTCTCATGTCAGCTCACGCAAAAGGTTACGATGATACTAGATATCATTACATTATTAATATGTATTTCTATAATGCATACTAGAACAACAAACTATTATATATGAATACCCGGTTAAGGATGGAGCGGTCATATGAGGGATCCGTACAGGTATATCGAAACCGCTATAGCCGCCGGTGAAAAATGGGATAAATGATTCCTTCATGACACTCCATATCTGCACCATCTGTGGCCACCAGTACAACCCGGGGACAGGAGAGCCGTCCTCTGGCATCGCACCGGGTACTGACTTCTCCAGCCTTCCGAAAGAGTATCGCTGCCCGGTATGCGGGGCCGGAAAGGCTCTTTTCAGGGAAGAGTGAAAGGAGGGACGCAACCATGGTCGTGCGCGAACTCGCATCCGGAGTATACTCGGTCGGTGCCATCGACTGGGGGAGAAGACTCTTTGACTCGCTCATCCCCCTTCCTGACGGGACGAGCTACAACGCCTACCTTGTCAGGGGTTCCGAGAAGACGGCCCTTATCGATACCGTCGACCCCTCGATGGAGTTTGAGCTGGTAAAGAACCTGGTGGATGCAAAGACGGACCGGGTGGACTACCTTGTCGTGAACCATGCCGAGCAGGACCACTCCGGATCCGTCCCGATGCTCGCCGAGTTGTTTCCCGCGGCGAAGGTGGTCTGTTCAGAGAAGTGCAGGGAGCTTCTCCCGGCGCTCCTCGATATCGACCCGGAACGTATCATCGCGGTGAAGGACGGCGAGACGCTTGACCTCGGCGGGAAAACCCTCGAGTTTATCATGGCCCCCTGGGTCCACTGGCCCGAGACAATGCTCACCTACCTGAAGGAGGACCGTATCCTCTTCTCCTGCGACCTTTTCGGTTCGCATTACGCCACAAGCGATCTGTATACCGATGGGGCTGCCATTAGGGAGACGGCATCGAAACGGTATTACGCCGAGATCATGATGCCGTTCCGGGGGAGCATCAGGACGTACCTCGACCGGGTCTCCGCGATGGGCCCGGAGGTCATCGCCCCGAGCCACGGGCCCTGCCTCAGGCCGACGGCACCGGTGATCGACGCATACCGCACCTGGACATCGGACGAAGTGAAAAACGAGGTCGTCATCCTGTATGTCTCGATGCACGGGAGCACGGAAAAGATGGTGAACCACCTTGCAGGGGCCCTCATGGCCCGCGGTATCGGGGTCAGGGTATTCCCGCTCACCTCAAGTGACCTCGGAGCTATCGCGAACTCCCTTGTCGATGCGGCCACGGTCGTCATCGGCACTCCCACCGTCCTCTTCGGCCCCCACCCGCTTGTTGCGAATATTGCGTTCATTGCAAACATGCTGAAACCAAAGACCAGGTTCCTGTCCGTGGTCGGGTCATACGGCTGGGGCGGAAAGACGCTCGACCAGCTCACCGGGATGCTCACCCACGTCAAGGCGGAGGTCATTGAACCGGTCATGGTCAGGGGAGCTCCGGGTGCAAAGGAGTTCATGGCGCTTGACCGCCTCGCCGGGAATATCGCGGAAAAACATGCGTCCATCGGTCTGAGATGAGCCAGGGACCACCCCGGGTTCCCTTCCGGGGGAACGGGAGATGAACCCGGGCCCCCTGCCGTAAAGGCAGGTGGTGGCAGGGCAGGCTCGCTTTTTTACATCCCGAAGTTTATCCGGCAGGGATAGCCGTCCTTATGTCTCATAAGCCATTCCCTGCGCCCGGGGGAACTCCCGCCTGACCCGGAGGATCCCATCTCCTGCGGGTTTATCTCGTTTCAGGCGAATAGAATGATGAAGATGCGTCAGATCGCCATCTATGGCAAGGGTGGGATTGGGAAATCGACCACCTCGGCAAACCTGTCGGCAGCCCTCGCCCTGTCAGGGAGACGGGTGCTCCAGATCGGCTGCGACCCGAAACGCGACAGCACCCGGATGCTCATGCACGGCAGGCTTATTCCGACCGTCATGGACCTTGTCAGGGAAAAGGGAGACCGGGACATCAGCATTGAGGAGATCGTCTTCCCGGGTTTCGCAGGGGTCAGGTGTGTCGAGGCCGGCGGTCCCGAGCCCGGGATTGGCTGCGCCGGGCGGGGCATTATCGCGACCTTCCAGGTCCTCGAGCGGCTCGGGGCCCTTGACTCCGAGATCATCGTGTACGACGTCCTCGGGGACGTGGTGTGTGGCGGGTTCGCGATGCCGATGCGGGAGGGGTATGCCCGCGAGATCTACCTCGTGACGTCCGGGGAGCTGATGGCGCTCTATGCTGCAAACAATATATCAAAGGCCATTGAACGACTTTCACGGAACAGGAAAAGCCTGTGCCGCCTTGCCGGGGTCATCGGGAACGCCCGGGGGACCCCGGGCGAACGGGAGCTCCTCGCCGAGTTCGCGTCCCGGATCAACAGTTCCCTGGCTGCATTCATCCCCCGTGACCCGGTCGTCCAGCAGGCCGAGCTGAACCGGATGACCGTGCTTGAGTTCTCCCCGGGCTCTCCCCAGGCTGAACGATACCGGGAGCTCGCCGGGACCGTCACCGGGGAACCCGTCCTCACCATCCCGACCCCTATGGAGATTGGGGACCTCGAGGAACTCGCCCTGAAATATGCAGGGGGCTGATTCCTCTCTCCCCATCCCCTGGAGGGGCTGGGGTCTCTTCCCGGGCTTCCAGGGGCGGGGCCATCAGTTGTCTTCCTTTCATCACTGGTGGCACGTACCGTTCCCGCCTGAAAATCGACCATGAGAGATCTCCTTCAGCTGCAACCCAGATCACTGGGTTCTAACAGAGCTGGTTTTTTGGTTCTCACCTTGAACAGGCAGAGGACGAGAGAGATGAGAACCGGGGGGCTGCCGCCCCCTCAGACCCCCTGCATACGATAGCCATGGCAAGCCGCAAGCGGTTTCCTGTTACCCGTTGTTTTCTG
>CAZGXZ010000127.1:487-7595 GCA_964530035.1 uncultured Methanoregulaceae archaeon | reverse complement strand
GATGTACGAATGCCCGACCACCCAGCCGATATCCGATGCCGCCCAGTAGACATCGCCGGGCTCCATGCCATAGATATGCTTCATGCTCCAGTTGAGGGCCACAAGGTGGCCGCCGTTGTCCCGGAGCACCCCTTTTGGTTTTCCGGTCGTACCTGATGTGTAGAGGATGTAGAGGGGATCGGTTGCAGCCACGGGAACGCACGGTGCAGGCTCTCCCCCGATGACCTCCTCCCAGTCGTGGTCCCGTCCGGCGACAGGTTCCGACGGGCATTGGGGGCGCTGGACGATAATGCAGTGGGGAGGCTTGTGCGAACACATTCCGATCGCGGTATCAAGGAGCGGCTTGTAAGGAATGATCCGGCTCACCTCGATCCCGCACGAGGAGGTGATGATGCAGACCGGCTTCGCGTCCTCGATCCTGGTCGCCAGTTCCCTGGGGGCGAACCCTCCGAACACGACCGAGTGGATGGCCCCGATCCTGGCGCAGGCGAGCATGGATATGACGGCTTCCGGGACCATCGGCATGTAGATCAGGACCCGGTCACCTTTTTCAACCCCGAGCCGCACAAGACCGCCGGCGCACCGGGCCGTCAGGTCAAGGAGCTCCCGGTAGGTATACTTCCGGATGGTCGATGTAACGGGACTATCATAAATGAGTGCTACATGGTCCCCTTTTCCACATTCCACGTGGCGGTCGAGCGCGTTGTAACAGGTGTTCAGGATCCCTCCTTCGAACCAGCGGGTGAAGGGTGGCTGGTCGTCATTGCATACCCGGTCCCACCGCCTGAACCAGCTGATCGAATCCGCTGCCTTTTCCCAGAAAGCGGGAGGATCTTCTATTGATTTTCTGTACTCCTCGAAATAGGTATTTTCCATGCCAGCAGGCCTCCCTCGTGTCAACAGGAGTTCATTACCACCCTGGTTCTTATTACTTGGCCCTGTCTAAAAAAGTGGTGCAGTTGAACAATTATCCTTCCCTCCGGCATTATCCGGAAACATGAATTATCCAGGTAAAGGAGAAAATAATCCCATTATCAAAGATATGGCGTTTCATGTAACCTGCACCATGATCGCGGCGTTCCATTCTCCACGGGCCGGATGGGTCTATGGCAGGGGATACGAGAGATGCCCTTGCTTCAGGGGGATGAAAGATTTCAGGAGGTCCGGCAGGAGATTAAGAGCCGGATGATTTCTAAGGTTGAAAAGGACCAGGGTCCTGAATATGGGGAGGAGGGGAGGTACTATCCCCTGACCGGTACCTGGACCTCGGTCAACAGCTCTTCCGGAGGAGTTACATCAGGGTCGTTGAGGTACAGCTGCCTGTCAGGGCCTTCCGGTTCCAGTCCATGATCAGCTACGAACCTGAATACGTTCTGAAATGCGGCCAGGAAACCCTCATGCTCGTACGGGCCCTTGTAAATCACAGAAACGACCCGGACTGCGGGGAGAGTCCTGACTGAATAACCAGGCTCATGCACGATGACATTTCCCTGCACGGGAAGAGCCATCTCGATGTCTGCATCGGTCTCGCGGTACTCGCTGTCATAGCAGAGCGACATGCAGGGACCGGTGACGGTAACGCCGTTTCTCTGGTTTTCCGGGCTTGACAGGATGTCGATAAGGGTGCGGGAAACCGTGGAACAGACGCTCTCATAGGATCCGATCCTCCTTCCGGAGATGATCCGAACAGGGGGGATGGTTTTCAGTACTGGTTCTGATATGTTCATGGCAAACAACTCTGAAAAATTTCCATTTTCCATCAGAAGGGATGATATCTTCTCCAGCCGTCCGATCTCGGACACGGTCTCGCGGTGTCGCTTCGCGAGGCAGGCCGTGACCCCTGCATCATCACCCCTCGAGAGGGCTGAGAGCATCACACCGATCTCGGCCAATCCGAACCCGAGGTTGCAGAGAGTCTTGATACGCAGTGCGGTCTCGATCTGGTCAACCGTGTAATACCTGTACCCGGTGAACCGGTCCTTCACGCCCGGGATAAGGATACCTTTCTGGTCATACAGGCGTAATGCCTTCTGCGAAAGAAACGTCAGCGAAGAGAACTTTCCTATTGTGATCCGGTCTGATGGCATGGTTCCTGATAGAATTGTGGTCGCCGGGATATAGTGGGTGTTTCTCTCCCCCGGGTCATGGATGCCGGGGTTCTGCCCGTGGTTCCGTCAGGAGCATGGACTTTACACCTTGCCACGCGGGGCACCCGCTGTCCATCGGACCTTTATGAAAAAGGATTGCAGGATCACAACCCCCACCGGACAGGCATCATGGAAAATGAGCGGCCCGGTGATTACAATGGCCTGCTGAAATCGTACTGCTCGATGGTCTTTGGGTCGATGTGCCCCAGGAGGACAGGTTCATATCGATCATGGAAGTCCCGGCTGTACTCGGAAGGTTTCCATTCGAGGAAATACATCCATTTCCCGTCCTGGAAATAGACCGTGTGCGTAGTGTACATATCGGTGCCAGGGGTATACCCGAGTATAAGCGACCCGGTAATGTCGCCCTTCTCCTTGCCCGAGATGTCTCCGGCGATATATTTTGGTTTTCCCTGGATTGCTGCAGGCTTTGACCCGGATGGAGAGACGTCGATGCAGCCGGGCAGGCAGGCAAGGATGACCAGGGCGGCTATAAGCAGTATGGGGAGAGTCTTCATACTGCGTCAGTTATCGTTCCGGGGGATATTTTTTTCGAACGGCAGAACGGTGCTCGCTGTTTCCGGAGAGTGCACCGCGAGAGAGACGATAGCGTATCACTGGGATTCCGGTCACATGGAACAAGATTTTTTAGAGGGGAGGGTGTAATGATACCATGTGATGGACAACCATGACGGAGAGTTTTGTTATCCCCAGGCCATCATGCACCCTGTCCACGGTTGAACAGGACTGCATATCCTAAAACAGGTATCGCCATAGTGAACGCGTTTTTCGAGAACCGCCATCGATTACCGCAGGTTTTCCACGTTTTTTCCCCCCGGTTCCTCCCCGGCATCCGGTCGAAGCAGGCATCTCCGGTCGTACATACTGCAGGCCCGGCTGATACCTGGCCACGGAGCGGACCATGAACCCGTGCATGAAGAGCGGTGCCGCCATACTCGTCGGATCGCTCATCAGGCAGGGGGTGACGACACTGTTCGGGTATCCCGGGGCAACCGTGCTTCCGATATATGACGAGCTGTACTCCTCGCCGCTCCGGCACATCCTGGTACGGCACGAACAGGCCGCAGCACATGCTGCTGACGGGTATGCCCGGGCGAGTGGCCGTACAGGAGTCTGCATCGCTACATCCGGTCCCGGGGCCTGCAACCTCATAACTGGTATAGCAACCGCTTACATGGACTCAAGCCCGCTTGTCGCAATAACCGGCCAGGTCCCGACGTCTCTCATCGGCAGGGATGCCTTCCAGGAGGCGGATATCACGGGTATGACGAAACCAGTCACGAAGCACAACTACCTCGTGAAAAATACCGGGGAACTCGCCAGGACCATCGAGGAGGCGTTCCTTATCGCCGGAAGCGGCCGGAATGGGCCGGTGCTCATCGACATCCCCAAGGACGTCAGTGTAGAGTTCGCCCCGTTTGAACAACCCGGTAGTCCAGCGATCCTGCAAGGGTACCGGCCCACCCTGGACGGTCACCCGCGACAGCTAGCACGCATGGCTGAAATGATTGCCCGTTCCGAACGACCAGTCATCTATGCCGGAGGCGGAGTCATCGCAGCAGGTGCGTCCCGCGAGGTCGTCCGGCTTGCCGAACGGATGATGATCCCGGTCACCACGACCCTCATGGGGATCGGCTGTATTCCCGGGGACCATCCGCTCAATCTCGGCATGATCGGGATGCATGGGACCGAACAGGCGAACCATGCCGTGATGGAGTGTGACCTTCTCATTGCGCTTGGGGCACGCTTTGATGACCGGGTCACCGGCCGGCTCGAGGCCTTTGCCCCGCAAGCGGAGGTCATCCACGTCGATATCGACCCGGCAGAGATCGGCAAGAACCGGCACGCAGACCTGCCGGTCGTAGGGGATGTGAGGAAGGTCCTCGCCGACCTCCTCGAGAGGCTGTACAATAATAGCAGCCATGATGCCTGGCGAAGGAAGATTGCCGGGTGGCAGAAGAATACCACGGAAACGACCGCTGAACAGGACGGTCTCATCCACCCATGGTCGATCATATCCGGGATAAGCGACCTCTCTGACAGGGACACGGTCATTGTCACCGATGTCGGCCAGCACCAGATGTGGGCGGCCCGCCACTTCTGTTTCACGGCTCCCCGGCAGTTCATCACCTCGGGTGGCCTCGGCACGATGGGGTTCGGGCTTCCGGCTGCACTAGGTGCAGCCTGTGCACGTCCTGGTTCGACGGTCGTCTGTATTTCCGGGGACGGGGGCATCCAGATGAACATCCAGGAGCTCGCCACGGTCCGCCAGTACAACATCCCGGTCAAGATCTTCATCATGAACAACATGTTCCTCGGGATGGTCAGGCAGTGGCAGGAGCTCTTCTATGAACGCAGGTACTCGTACACTGAGCTCCCGCTGATGGATTTTGCGCGGATTGCACGTTCCTTTGGGATAGACGGGATTACCGTGGAGTCCTGCGACGGTGCAGTACCTGCGATACATACAGCGTTAGAATCTGAGGGTCCGTTCCTCGTCGATTTCAGGATCGCACCCGAGGACAACGTGTTTCCCATGGTCCCTGCAGGAGCGGCTCTCAACGAGATGATGCACGGACCTCATCCGGAAGTACGTCCCTGCCGGGACAGGGTAACGCCCTGAGCGCATCATTTTTCCGCCGGACTATCACATGGGTTCCCACCAATCCTCATATCGTGCTGCGATTAGTGTTTAAGCGGCTAGTGAATAGGAGGGTTTGCCCTGCTCATCGCTAACGCCTTCAAAGACAGGGCAGCCGGTCACGCACAAACTACACCTGATGGTTGCCACCCGGGCGATGAGGGGGGCAAGGGGGGCGACACAAACAAGGAAAAAGTGGCGTCCGAGGATCCATCGTACCAGGGGTACCATACGAGGCGGGACCCAGGGGCGAATGGTCATGCACCGGAACACCTCGACGCCATCAGGGCCAATCGCGTTACCCGGGCACAATGTGATGCACCTGCCACAACCAGTACAAAGAACGGAACGACTTTCACCGGATTTCTGATCAGCAGGATATACCGCCCCGGGAGCTGATGCAGTGCGGCTGGTAATGACACCGCTCAGGAGGAGCCGTGGGCCGTACCTGGGTGAGATAAGGACGCTGTTCCTTCCCTGCGAGCCTATTCCCCCGGCTGCAGCGACCTGCTTGAGCCTGACGACACCCTGTACCTTTCCGTCGGCCACCCTGACCGGAAGGTAGAGGGGAACCGGAATGGCAGGAATACCTTCATCATTGAACATTCCTGCAAGTTTTACTGCCGTATTATCAAGAGATTCCGCAATGTTAAGCATAATGACAGTCTTTTCCTTGGGGGCCGCACGGTAGGCGGACACCGGGACTTCCCTCCCGAAGACGACCACAGACCGGGCTGATGGCAGCATCCGCCTCACATACACTTGTTCTGAGAGAGGGAGAGAGACCAGGTCTGTTTCGGTGTATACGTCAACCTGTTCCCGGGAGAAGAATTCATTGATATCCAAACCATTTCCACCTCTCATTCCTTCAGTTGCAATAGTATATCTTTCTGGCCTGCGTCGTCCGGGAAGGTCTGATTCCAACGGTCCCTGTCCTTTCCGGCAGGGGTATACCTGGAGAAAAAGGCATTACCCCGGGACCAGATCTGCATGTCTCATTATCACGGGAACCCAACCAGGAACCAGGTGACGGCATGAAGGTCCTCGCCATACATGGCAGTCCGCGGAATATCATGAGCACCACCCGGAGACTGGTCTCCCTGGTCATTGAAGGGACGGAAGGGGAGGGTGTTGAAACTGAGATCATCGACCTGTGCGAGTTCAGGATAACCCCGTGTACCTCCTGCGACGGCTGTTCCCTTACCGGCAGGTGTGTTTTTAAGGATGATTTTCCCTCGGTTTCCAGGCGGATGGCTGATGCTGACATCATCATCCTGGCCTCCCCGGTGTATGTTGACAATGTCACCGGCCAGATGAAGGTGTTCATCGACCGGCTCGCCGATGCCATCCATTACCAGGTCCTGGCAGGAAAAACCGGCTGTTCGGTGGCGACTACCCACACCTCGGGCGGCAGCGGGGTAGTGTCATACCTGAACCATGTACTCACCTACCTGGGCGTGATGACCGTTGGAGGCATGAGCATAGCTACCGGGGGAGATTCCGATGCAGTAGAGAAGGAACGTGAACGCGCCCATGCCCTTGGAAAGAGACTCGTTGCGGCAGCACGTCTCGGGTTCCACGACCCGGTTCAGGAAGCGGAGATGGAGGACAACCGGTCATTTTTCAGGGCAATTGTTCTGGAAAACAGGGAACTGCGTCCCGATGATTATGACCGCTGGGTACGGATGGGATGGATCCGGGAAGAGGATAATGATACCGTGCCGTAGAAATTTCCGGTCCGAGGTCTTCTCCTGGTTCACGGGGGTTTATTTGAAAACCTGTAGCCGCCTTTCGGCACGTGCAGCTCGAACCGTGCACCCTTTCCTGCGGTGCCGGTCTCCCTGATCGTGATCTCCGTCACTTCAAGGATCTCCCGGATAAGGAAGAGCCCTACGCCGTTTTTCTCCTCGTATTTCCTTTCGAATATGGCTGTCTTGAGCGAATCCGGGACCCCGACACCGTTGTCCTCGAAGAACAGGACCAGCCCGTCGTCATGCTCCTCGTAATGCAGGCTGACCACCGTTGCGGTTTCAGCATGCATGACGACATTCTGGGCAAGGTTGAAGAAAACCCATTCAAGCATCGGGTCGGCATAGACCATGAGCCCTTTCACGAAAAGGTTCCTGGTGTATGACAGGAAGTCGAGGTGCGAGATGCCGAAGAGGAACACCTGTTCCACCTCCTGCCAGCAGGGCGCATTCATCCCGAGGTCCTGGTAGGTCTTGGCAAAAGCGAGGGTGTTTTCAATGGAACCGACCATGGAAACGACCTTCCTGTGATATTCCTTCTGGACATCGCT
>CAZGXZ010000127.1:0-477 GCA_964530035.1 uncultured Methanoregulaceae archaeon | reverse complement strand
GGGACTCCTTTTCGAGCTCAAGGTACCCGTTCAGGGAAAAGAGGGCGTTTCGCAGCTCGGTGAAAGCGATGTAGTTGAGCAGGTTCAGCTTGTTCCGTGCCTGAGTCAGGGCATGCTGGTTCTGGGTGATCTTGAGATAGTTTTCCTGGAGTTCCCCGGCTGTGGAGATCATCTCCTCGTTTGCGGCGTTCAGTTCCTCGTTCTTCTTCAGGATCTCCAGCTCCACCTCCTTTCTCCTCTGGAGCTCCTGGTTCAGTTCACATGTCCGTTGAGTGATCTTTTGTCTCAGTGTCCTGGTCCAGAGGAGGAGAAGGGCGATGATGAGGGCGACCACCAGGATAAAAAACAGGATGTACTGGAGGTACTGGGGAGAAATAACCGGGTTTCCGTACCAGGTACGTTCAATTGCGGAGTATTCTCCTGCAGGGACCTTCGCGAAACCGTCGTTGAGAACTGCAAGAAGGGCCGTGTTTCCCT
>CAZGXZ010000126.1:1420-7598 GCA_964530035.1 uncultured Methanoregulaceae archaeon | reverse complement strand
TGCCTCGATACCGAACTGTATGGGAACAATTACACTGCCGGTTCCCTTGATCCAGTCGGCGTATCTGTCGGCGGTGAGGGGGTACCGGTCCCAGGACGCATCACTGAACCTCGCTGCGATATCGTCGGCAAGCACACAGTGTGATACCAGCGAGGGAATGGTATTGTAATGATACAATCCTGCCGGCTGCCCTTCACCCGGCGTCTTTTCGATACCTGTGATGAAAAAGGAATGATAACCCTCCGATTTGATGGCTGGAATTACCTGTGGCCTGAAAAGATTCCACTCCACTGACAGGCAGGTTGGCCGGGCTGAAAAACGTCCTTTCACCATCTCCCGATGGAGTTTCAGCTGCTCTCCGAACTCCTCAGGGGATTCAAAAAGGGCCGCAATGCTGTTATAATAGGTTTTTCCGATGAGCTCGGTGTTTTTATGCCCTGCGACCCCTGCAAGGAGGTCATACGCCTCGGGTGTGTGCTCCTCCAGGAGGTCGACCGAGGTACCGGTCAGGCACATGGAAATCTTCATCCCGTCATCGATCCACCGGGACAACACCTCCAGTGTTGGCACCAGGCAGTTCCGGGCATACCTCGTGATATTCCGTTTTTCATCCCTGCTGAAGCAGGAATCCTCCATTCCGCGATTTCCTTTTCCCTGCCTGTCCTTCTCCAGGCTGTATGTGTGGTTGAGCTCCCGGAAAATGTGCACGAAAAAGGATAATGCAACGGATTCTGCAGGCATGGAAACACCACGGTATTCACTCCTTTGGCCTCCTGGTATTTGTACCTGATCATATTCTGCATTTGGAACCCCCGTTCGAATAAAAAACTTCAAAACAGGTGATTTTGGATTGTCATCCCTTAATTCCGTCCAATTACCCGCCTGGCCTGAACAGGGAGAACGAACGGGTAAAACTGAAGAAAAATGGATTAAATCATCTTAAAACAGAGGTACCAGTCCTTGCACTCGTACCCCTCGCCAAGCCTCTTTTCCATCTCGTCGGCATTCTTCGGGGGAGGAACAACGACCTTGTCTCCCGGCTGCCAGTTCGCCGGGGTGGAGACACCATGCGCGTCTGTTGTCTGTAATGCCCTGACCAGCCGAATGATCTCCGGAATATACCTCCCGTTCGAGAGGGGGTAGTATATCATCGCCCTGAGGATGCCCTTGTCATCGATGAAAAAGACACACCTCACCGTCGCCGTTGAAGACTGCCCGGGGTGCAGCATGCCGTAGGCTTTCGCCACCTTCATGGAAAGGTCCGCGATAACTGGGAAGGGTATTTGGACACCCATCTTTTCCTTGATGTTCCTGACCCAGGCAAGGTGTGAATGCACGCTGTCGATGGACAGGCCGATCAACTGGACATTCATTGCCTTGAGTTCATCATGTGCGGCTGCAAAGGCCATGAACTCGGTCGTACAGACCGGAGTGAAGTCCGCCGGGTGGGAGAATAGGACTACCCATTTTCCCTTGAAATCCGACAGGTGGATCTTCCCATGGGTGGTGTCAGCCTCGAAATCAGGCGCAGGCTCCCCTATTGCAGGCATCCTCCCGTTCTGGAAGTCGCAACACATGGTCATCCTCCCGGCATGATCTCTTCAAGAGCTGATTTTCCGTAGACATAGGCTGGCATACCCGACAGGAGGAACGCCACCCGCAGAGCCTCATCGATCTCCTTTTTGGATATCCCAAGGGAAACAGCACCCTTCAACTGGGCATGAACGGCGTGCTGGTCGCGAAGCGCCGCTGCAATGGCTATTGCGATCAGCTTTTTCGTCTGACGGGAAATGGCCCCGTCGTCCCAGATGTGCTGGTCGAACTTCATGACCATCGAGTACATCTCGGGGTCGGTCCTGACCAGTTCCCTGAAGAACCTGGGTACACTTCCGATTTTCTTCTCAAGCTCGTTCATCTGCTTGTCCATGACAGGTCACTCCTTCAGGACCATCGGTTCTCCGCAGCAGACCAGCTCTCCGCCGCCAACCTGCCGGACCACAACAACATTGCCACAGATCTCACATTCGTAGACCTGCCCTTCCTTTGATACATTGACCATTTCCATCAACACTCCATACCGGACCGTCCGGGTTTTTCCCGAACCTCCGGATTAATTTTACCTTTTAAATCCTGAAAAGGAAATATCCAAAAAATGAAAAGAGTTTTTTTTTTAAATTTCACTCTTTCCACGTTTCGGGGGATTCATCGCGTCTTCGGGGGTCTTGACATCCGGCCTGATGTGGTGCATCGGGAAGCACTGGTATTCCTCGCAGGAACATGCGGGGCACTTCCGCAGGTCCTGCTCTGCAGCATCAAGCTTGTATTCCTTGCCACAGTCAATGCACACATACTTGCCAGGTCCGACCTTGTCGCCTGCCTTGTGAACTTGGTGTTCTGCCAGAAAGCATCACCTATCCTTGAAATATACCGGACAATTATTTATTGCTTGTGATAGATCAACGCGTCAATAGGTCATATTTTTCTCAAATACTTGTTTTTTAACCTTATCTTGTTGAGGACACGGCTCTCATGGCTTTTCCTCTCTCATAACGCCCCCGGGGGAGATAGACATCCCTTCAACAGAATGTTAGGAATAACTACAGAATCCAGAGAAAAATGGGCATGGATGATGCACCCCTGGTCAGAGCAGCCCCCTCTCCCTGAAGCTGGTGAACCCGTGCGATGATATTATCAGATGGTCAAGGAGGCGGATGCCCAGGATCTCCCCGGCCTTTGCAAGCTGGGTGGTAATGGCCAAGTCCTGGCTGCTGGGTTCCAGGGTACCTGAAGGATGGTTGTGTACGCAGATAATCGACGCCGCCCGGTCAGCGATTGCATCGGCAAAGACTTCCCGCGGGTGGACGAGGCTGTGGTCGAGAAGGCCAACGGTGACCACCCTGCACTCCAGCACCTCGCCGGCTCCGTTCAGGGTTGCCACGATAAAATGTTCCTGTGCACGCCGTGCATACGGTGAAACGAGGGGGAGGATGTCAGAGGGGCACCTCACTTTCAACCGCCCGTCCGGGTCGCGGGTACAAAAACGCCTAGACAGCTCGAGGCCTGCGAGGATCTGGGCGGCTTTGGCCCTGCCTATCCCAGGTACCTGGAGGAGCTCGGTATGGGTTACGCCGCCGGTCTTCGAGGAAAGGAGGGACGCGATATCAGCAGCCACCTGGAGTACATCCTTACCGGTGGTACCGCTCCCTATCAGCACTGCGATGAGTTCTACGTTGCTGAGAGCGGTAACACCCTTTGAATAAAGTTTCTCCCTGGGCAGGTCGCACGAAGGGGTTTCTTTTATTGGTTTCACGACCGGCGTTTCACGGACTGTGCCAGTCTGAATGAATGGTTTTACCTGGACTCATCCCCTCTGAAAGGCAGTATCCATATTACCCTTGATACCGAAAAACATTCTTTTTCAGACTGAAGCAATCAACCGTTGTATTTGTTCGTCAGGTGTTAAACAATGTTTTTAGGGATGAGCATACCATTACGTACTATCATGGCAACCCAGGAGAATGTAATGGATGCCTTCGCCGGAGAATCGCAGGCAAACAGGAAATATGCACATTTTGCAGACAAGGCCGCGGATGAGGGATTTAAAAATATTGCGAAACTCTTCAAGGCAGCCTCGGAAGCGGAGGCGTTTCATGCAAAACGGCTGCTTAAGGCCGGTGGGGTTAGCGGTACTACGGCTGAAAACCTGCAGGCGGCGGTACAGGGAGAGACCCATGAGTTTACCGAAATGTACCCCGCCTTTATCAAGGAAGCGGAGACAGAAAAGAAGTCAGATGCGATTATCGCCTTCACATATGCCATGAAGGCTGAACAGGTCCATGCCGGTCTCTACAAAGAAGCCCTGTCCGCAGTCCAGTCGAAGAGAGACCTGCCTGACCGCAAGGTGCTGGTCTGCACCGTCTGCGGTAACATCGTTTTTGACAAGGCCCCTGACAAATGCCCCATATGCAGTGTAATGCCCAAGATGTACAAGGAAATAGAGTAGTCACCAGGCATTCAGGTGCGTTCTTTTTTAAAAACTTCAGTATCTCGTTTTAAATAGTGTCTCCTGGAAGATAGCATGGATTTTTCCCGGTGGAGATGCACTGTGCAATGCCATCCATTGATGCATTCCGATCCTGCATGGCAAATCCTCATGAGCAAAGCCCATGATGAAAAATATGGGATAAAACATGCGATATTTGGAACACTATTTTCAAAAGGTGTCAATAGCAATTCTCAATCTACATACCATCCGGTGGGGATCAACGTGGTAACATCCAGAGCTTCCAATTGTAATAATTTAACCAAGAGTGTGTCCGAATGAAGGGATCCGGGCATCGCCGACGCTCTTCCACGTCAAGGAGGTATGGCTCCCGCCAGGGGGACTGCCTTGATGACGGGATCATCTGGCAGATCCTGGGCAGCCATCTCCAGGATGACGAAGGAGAAGTACCTGATCACCCGCATGAACCACGCTGATACACCTTTTTTGTCCCGCTGAACGCGTCCCGCCAGGCGTATCCATATGTTCAATACGGGTGAATCAAAACGGTAAACCTATGCCGGAGGTCACAGTTTACTCCACGCAAAATTGCGTGTACTGCCGGATGGCAAAGGCGTTCCTTGATAAAGCCGGTGTCCCCTACCGTAGTATCGATGTCGGTACCGACCGGGAAGCGGCTCAGCACATGGTCGAAATCTCGGGCCAGTACGGCGTCCCGGTTATTACCGTCGATGACGAGGTCATAATCGGGTTTGACAGCCGGAGACTCAATGAACTCTTTGGGTCAGGAATAGAATCCGAGGTCAAAGATATCATCATTATCGGTGCAGGCCCCGCAGGACTGACTGCAGCCGTGTATTGTGCACGAAAACTCCTGTCAACCCTCATTATTTCGGAAAATATCGGCGGTCAGGCCCTTGCATCATGGACAATCGAGAATTACATGGGATATCGCATGATATCCGGGGACGAGCTCATGAAGAAGTTCGAGGAACAGGTCAGGGAGCAGAACGTCCGGCTTGACCTTGACCGGGTCAGGGAAATGAGGAAATCCGGGGATGTTTTTGTCATAAAAACGGTGAGTGACACTACCTACCAAGGCAGGGCGGTCATACTGGCGCAGGGAAAGCACCCGAGAAACCTTGGGGTACCGAACGAGGAAAAATTCCTCGGTCGCGGCCTTTCTGTCTGCTCGACCTGTGATGGGCCGCTTTTTAAGGGCAAGGTCGTCGGTATCGTTGGAGGTGGGAACTCGGCACTTCAGACCGCAATAGAGATGAGCAGGATCGCCAGCCAGGTCCACCTTATCGTCAGGAGTACCATCCGGGCCGATGAGGAGTATATCCGGCGGTTCAAGGAAGTGAAGAATATCACAACGCACCTGAACCACGTTGTTACCGGGCTTTCCGGGGAGTCGTTCCTGACCGGCGTGACCCTGCAGGAGCGCACGACCGGTGCATTCAAAGACATCGTGCTCGACGGCCTTTTTGCCGAGATTGGATGGGTCCCGAACACGGATTTCCTTTCGGGAATAATCGATTTGAATGACCAGAAAGAGGTCATCATCGATATCAATACCCATACCAGCCTACCCGGGGCATTTGCCTGTGGTGACGTTACCAACGTGAAAGGCAAGCAAATCATCATCGCCGCCGGCGAGGGGGCAAAGGCCGCCCTCGAGGCACACGAATACATCCTCCGGGGCGGGAAACCCTGACCGGCAGGACCGGCGGGTCTGTGGAATCTTTTCTTTTTCCGGGGACGGCTGACTTCAGCAGGATCGGGTGTTTTTTTTCAGGAGGACGATCCTGTTCGTATTGGTCCCTGTCCTGTTGTTCGAAACGCCCCATATATGGGATGTTTTCGTGAACTCCTGTTGGTTAACCAGTATCCCGGCGCATGTGAAACCCGCTCCGGCTGCAAGTGGTACAACAACCTCGTCAAGCTTCACACGGCCATTCCGTACTTCACCGACCTCGAAGGCTACATGGCCTCCCGGCCTCGTAACCCGGTAGAGTTCGTCAAACACCCCTGACATGACCTCAGACCATTTGGAAAGCGTTGGGGTGAGGGTCATCCGTGACGCGATCTGTTCGGCATCAAGACCGTTGAACCAGCACCTGATCCAGTTGTCCTTCGGGTACTGGACCACGTCGAGGAAGGGGGGGGAAGTCA
>CAZGXZ010000126.1:0-1410 GCA_964530035.1 uncultured Methanoregulaceae archaeon | reverse complement strand
CGAATCGTCCTTGAGGTCAACGGTATTGCGGGCATCACGGTTCATGAAGATCCCCAATGAACCGGCAGTGTTCAGGAGTGCGCGTCCGCCTTGAGGGATGCTCCGTACCAGCTGGGCTGACTTCCGTGTTATGATGCTCCTGACATCGCGGTACTCCGGCTCCTGGTGAAGGCGTTCATTGATCTTCCTCTGGCGTTCAGGGCTTACCGCCTGGTTCGGGGGAAGGGTATATACAGAAAAAAATCCCTTTGAATGGCCGGTAAGCCGGTTTGTCGCTATCATCCGTATCCACGCATCAAGATGGTCAGCCTGCCCGTCCTCGAACCTGCAGAGGAGGTACTGACGGAGTGAGACAAGTTCGCGTAGGGTTTTTTCATGATAGAACATGGAGAGGTCCAGTGATGGCTCCACCCCGGTCTCGAAAGGGACCAGACGGAGTCTTTCGGCGAGATCTCCGGTTTCCGGAGGAAAAAACCTGGGAACTGTCATTATCGACGAGAGGGGGTTTACATCGTTTGCGGCGACCATGCGGCCCTGGAGACCCGCCTCGACCGGAGTCGTGCCCCTGCCTGCGAACGGGTCGTACACGAGGTCACCCGGGCATGTAAGCCGTTTGATGAAAAATGCAGGGAGTTCGGGTTTGAAACAGCCGCGATAGGAGATCTCATGGAGAGAACAGCCCTGCCTCTGGCGGGATGTCCAGAAACTGGCGGTAAATCTCGTAACCGGAAGTTCTCCGGCAAGGACGATGTCTTTTTTGAACTCCTCAAAACCATCAACGACAAAACTGCACGGGGTGGACGGAGCCATCAACGGCTCCCTCGTTCCTGCGCCGGCTTGTCCTTTGGGCATGGGGTTAATCCCGCTATAGCTTCTTTTCAGGCTGAGCCTGCCGGTCTTTCTCCCTGTAGCCCTCGACGAGGACAGACGTGATGTTTTTTACCGGGAGCGGGGTATGACCGGCGATATGGAACTCGCAGAACGGACATGAGGATATCACCCATTCGGCACCTGTTTTCTGTATCTCCTCCTGACGCTTTTCGGCGAGGGCATGGGCCTCTTCGGGGACTCCTGAACGGACCCCTCCTCCGGAACCGCAGCATACGGCAGGAATCTCCACGAGGTCAATGACCCTTGAGATCAGTTCCCGCGGGCCCGACGAGATACCCTGCCCGCGGAGGAGGTGACAGGGGTCATGGTAGGTAGCCCTGATATCGAGCCTGGCAGGATTTTCAATTCCGTATTCGAGGAGAACCTCAGAGATGTCCATGACCCTGAAGGGGATGGATTCGGGATAGTCATGTTTCAGGGTCGACCCGCAGCCGGCGCACATTGTCATGACCGTCTTGATACCTCTGAAGGCGAATGCGTCGATATTGCGCCTTTGGAGGGTCCTGACATAATCCGGCT
>CAZGXZ010000125.1:0-7702 GCA_964530035.1 uncultured Methanoregulaceae archaeon | reverse complement strand
GAAGACGCACAGGGACCTGTCGACGAGAGCATGAGAAGGCTCTGCCGCCACATGGACCTCGTGCGGCCCAGCATGGAGGCAGCGGGCATTGACGTCTTTAAGACCGCTTCAAGGGCCGGATGGCGGGTCAGTACCATCCCCTGCAGGGACCTGGAGTATGGAAAGATTGTTCACAGCTCGGTTCAGTCATTCGGGCTCGTCCTCATTGACTGATCCCGCCCGAACCATCCCTCAGTGGTTGGAAATGACGTATTTTAACTCCCTGTGCAGTAATCCGGCTTTATAAAGGTCATTTCCCTGGTAGCGGTGCCCCTCGATCCCACCCGGGAAGCCTGACATTATCTTATCCGGTGATAATCAGGTCTTTTCCAAGTTCAATACTGTTATGTGGCGTGAGAGTGATATACGGGTATGAAAGTGCTGTTCGCGGTTTCACCTGAAAACTACCGTGACGAAGAAATTGAAGTTCCTATGGCAGTTTTCAAAAAGAATGGGATATCATTTGATATAGCCTCCACCCGCGAAGGGACCTGCAAGGGCGTGCTTGGGGGACGCGTCACAGCCACCAGGGATTTCTACACTCTGTTTGAAAAGGAGCAGTTCGATGAGTACGACGGGATTGTCATCGTGGGGGGCCCTGGATCACCGGTTCACCTGTGGAAAAACCGTGACCTGATTGAACTCATCAAGGTATTCTATATGCGTGAAAAAATGATCGCGGCGATATGCCTCGCGCCAGTTGTCCTGTCTGCCGCTGGTATCATGAAAAAGAAAAAGGCCACGGTCTTCAAGACCCACAATGCCGTTCATGAACTCATGAAAGGTGATGCCATCTATATCGATAAGCCGGTCGTTGTCGATGGCAGGATAGTTACGGCAAGTTCCCCTGAAGCTGCCCAGGAGTTTGCCGATACGATAATAGAAGTACTCAACAAGACCTGGGGGATCCCAAAAACGACCGGGAAGCTTGGTTTTTCGATGTAGGTTCCGGCACTTTCTTTTTTCAGAGTCCAGCGGTGGATATTCGGCCCGGGCCAATCCCTATTCACTCGTGCATGGGAAGGTTGTTTTTCATGCATTCTTCGTGGAGAAGCCCGAGTATCATGCACGTAGCGGCCTTGTCAAGGGGCTGGTTGTCGTTCCCGCATTTGGGTGAATAGATGCATGCCGGGCAGCCCTCACTGCATCCGCAGGAACGGACAAGGTCGGCAGTTGTCCTTACCAGGTGTTCAAAACGGTAATATGCGGTCTCAGAAAGGCCGATACCGCCTTCATACCCGTCATAGATGAAGACGGTCGGCCCTCCTCCAGGTGGAGCAGCGGGGACTGAAAGGCCCCCGATGTCCCACCTGTCGCACAGGACAACTGAAGGAAACATGCCAATCAGTGCATGCTCCGTACCATGGAGCCCTCCATGGAGGTCTGACCCGTTCGAGGAAACCGCATGAACGAGGGACGAAGGAAGTTCGAACCAGACTGCCGTCGTGTTAAACTCTATTGCCGGAAGATCAAGGGATTCAACGGCTATTGTTGCACCGTCAAGGATTTTTTTAAAACCCGTGTATTGTTCATGGACGGTAACATCTCCGAAATTGAGGCCAAGGTCACCGATCCATCGTGCATCCCTGGTCCCGATCACCCTTACCTCCTCTTCCTTGAGCGGCTTGGTATAATAATCGACTTCGACCGGCTCCACGGTGATGAGGTGCGTCCCGGTGTCAAGTCCCCTCGAGAGGTACTGCATACCCTGGTGAAGGAGGACCGCCCCAGGGTGGGCCTCGCGGAATGCCTGCCCTCGATCCATGGTTTCAAGGACCCTTCCCTCACACAGGACAGTATATGTCTCACCTTCAGCTCCTCCCATGGAGACGAAATCGGCCGGGCGCTTTCTTCCAGAGTAGACATATCCTTTGCCGGTCTTTTTTACAAGGTTCTCCTGTTCGAGGGCTTCAACGATGGCAGGCGTACAGGCTCCAAAAAAATGCTTGTCACGGGCCGGGACAATCGGCATCTCAGATGCAGCACATAAAACCTGGGATGACAGGATATAGGGGTTGGAAAGGTCAATGGCAGCGGCTTCATGGTTTTTGGAAAAGAACTCCGCAGGGTGCTGCATGTAATACTGGTCAAGGGGGTTCTGGTACCCTATGAGTACTGCAAGTGAGTCATCTGTTTTTCTGCCGGCCCGGCCTGACTGCTGCCATGCAGACATGAGCGTCCCCGGGTACCCTGCCATGATAACGACATCGAGTGACCCGATGTCAATACCCAGTTCGAGGGCGTTCGTGGCGACTACCCCCCTGATGGTCCCCTCTTTCAACCCCCGTTCGAGGTCCCTGCGTTCTGCCGGAAGATAGCCGGCACGGTATGTGGCAATGAGGGGCCTGCCCGCAGCATCCTGGTGCCCGGAAGCCTCATCAGCCCAGCGGCTGATGAGCTCCGCCATCTTTCGTGACCCTGAAAAGCAGATCGTCTGGAGGCCATACTTCACACCCGCCGACAGTAGATCACAGGCATCGGTGTGTGGAGAACGGTCGTTTTTCACAGGGTTGTAGAACACGAACTGTTTTCTGGCGCGAGGTGCCCCGTCGCGTTCGATGATGGTCACCGGGAGCCCAAGGAGCCGTTCTGCAAAATCACCCGGGTTCCCTATGGTTGCCGTTGCCATGACAAACCGGGGACGGGAACCATACCTGTCGCAGAGCCTTCTCAGGCGGCGGATGAGAAATGCCATGTTTGAACCCGCAACCCCGCGGTAGCGGTGTGCTTCGTCGATGACAACCGCTGAAAGGTTGGACAGAAACCGTTCAAACAGGTGGTGCCACCCAAGGACCTGGTGGAGCTCATGCGGGTTTGATATGATGACCCGGGACCGGTCGCGGATGGCAGCCCGCCGTTCCCTTGGGGTATCACCGTCATACAGAGCCGGGGTGAGGGAAATCCCGGTCTCTGCTGCAAACCCCTGGAGAAACTGGAACTGGTCGTTTGAAAGCGCCTTTGTCGGATACAGAAAAAGTGCAGTAGCTGCAGGGTCGATAACCATCCTTTCCGCGACAGGCAGGGTAAAGGCAAGGGTCTTACCCGAAGCTGTGGACGTACGCAGGAGGACGTTGTCACCGTCCCGGAATGCGGCGAGCGCATCTGCCTGGTGGGTATAGAGCCGGAACCCGTGCCTGTCTAAATAACCTGAAATGGAGGCCGGCAGGGGCTCCACCGTCTCGCCGTATGAGGCGTCCTGCTTCGGGAGGTCTTCGACATGACATATGCCGGCTGCGAAACGGGGATCATGGCAGAGGGCATTGAGAAAATCAGCAGTGGTCACAAGTGCCCCCAATCAGGTGACCAGCGAGCATGGCAAGAGAGATGATATCCTGAAGGTTATGTGCTACTACGGGTACGAGGACTCCTGCATTTCCTGTTGAGCGGTACCGTTCATAGCATTCCGGGACCATAGCGCTTGGGACATCCGTTCCGCGCTCTACTGAGAAGAGGTGTTTCTCCAGGGTAGAGAGCCTGCAGTCAGGCATCCGGCAGCGGTACTGCCTGCGGGCGAAATGGAGCAGGTCAAAATGGACCGGGGTCAGGGGGGGGCGTTCGCCATAATAGGCATATCTTTCGTCGAATGCTTTTCCATTGTAACTCATCAGGACGGAATCCGCGTTGAGGTACGACCTGGCTGCTGCGAGTGCCGCAGGTTCCTCATCAATGTCCCGCAGGACTATCTGGTGGACCTCGAGGAGGTCCTTATGGATCATGCCAATTCCTATGAGGATTACCGGTCGGTTGAAGAACCCAAGGGTTTCAAGATCAAGGAACACCACCCTGCCGGTGTCGTGGAGAGAAGACCCGAGGAGCATGAGGGGATGGCTGGGAGGGAGCCACCCGGAGAGGAGGCTGGATACCTCTGCGGCATTCCCCCTTTCAGCAATCCTGATGATATTGGCGGCCTGATCCCCGTACCGCCGCGAGTGGAGAAGGTCACGGACAGACCTGCAGCCCCTCATCCGGAGTGAATGCTCAGTGGCCCGTCCGATCCCCCGGACAAGTGTCAGGCATGAGAGTATCCGTGAAACCACCACCTCTCTTGTGAATACTGGATAATTGACAGGTATGCGGGTTACCACATCGTAGGCTGGCCCGTCGTCAGTATCAATAACCGTGCCGGGGAAGACATCCGCAAAGGAGAGACCTTCGCAGGACTGGGAGAGATGGTTGAGGTAATCTGTGATTTCCGCGTAATCAGATTCGAATACGGGAGCATTGGAAAAACCCGCCCTGAATATGTTGTCGTTGTTAATTATTGAGAAATCCCGTTTCTGGTCTGTCCGTTCCCGCAAACGGCGGCTGATAGATCCAAACTGGAATACGGATACGGAATCCATTCCTGAAACGAGGTCATCCGGAGTGCAGATGAACCTCTGCCGCATGGTGTGAAAGTGCCCCTTTTTTTTAGGGACCTGGATAAACCATGAGTGGATCATTCCCAGTGAAGAATGTCACAAGGGAATTACCAGGTTGCTGATCCGGCCCCTACAGAAACGGACTCCTTGGAGAGGTATTGAGTGTTACAGGGTATGCCCGCAGAAGGACGGAATGATATATGCCGTGAAAATACGGCGCCAGAGGGAATTTCATGAAAATAAAAGGCATGCTAATCGACCTTGATGGGGTGATATATACCGGGGATGTGCCCGTACCTGGAGCTGCTGCTGCACTGGCCTATCTCAGGGATCAGGACATCCCGTTCCGTTTTATTTCCAACACGACACGCAAGTGCCGTGCGACCATTGCGAAACGGCTCCAGGCCATGGGGCTTTCTGTTGATGAGGCAGATATCTTCACACCCGCCGTCGCAGCATCTGCATGGCTCTTAAAACAGGGATATTCCCAATGCAATGTCCTCTTCACCGGAGACATGGACCGCGACCTGTTGGCAGCCGGAATCGCCGTTTCCTCTGACAATCCCTCGGCGGTCGTCGTCGGGGATGCCGGCGAGCGTTTCACCTATCAGGCCATGACCCGGGCGTTCAGGGATGTCCTCCAGGGAGCAGCCCTCGTTGCGCTTGAGGTGGACAGGTACTGGATGGGCACAGGTGGGCTGATGCTTTCTGCAGGCCCATATGTGAAGGCACTGGAATATGCCGCATCGACGGAGGCGATCCTTATCGGCAAGCCCTCCAGGTCATTCTTTAGCATGGCCCTTGAAAGCATCGGCATCGGCGCAGCAGAGGCAGCCATGGCAGGCGATGATGTTATTACGGATACCGGAGGGGCCATGCAGGCAGGAATGAAGGGTATACTGGTAAGGACCGGCAAGTTTCGTTACAGCACCCTCCACAATGCACCAGTCCCGCCGGACTTCATCATAGGGTCCATTGCTGAACTGCCGGAACTCCTTGCCCGGGAAACAGGTGCCTGATTCCGCCCGGTATGCGGAAAAACACTCCCCACAACGGTTTTTTATTGTGTCGCCCCTGGTGTATTTTAAATACGTTTTTCTTTGTAGGGGATGATTTGTTTCAGTGATAATGGATGCTTGAGATATCTGACCTTCATGTGGAAATAGGGGAACGCGAGGTCCTTCACGACATCAACCTCGAGGTCCCTGACGGGGAGACCCATGTCCTGATGGGACCGAACGGGACAGGGAAGAGCACCCTTCTCATGACGATCATGGGTTTTGGCAACTACCGGGTGAAATCCGGGACGATCCGCTTCAAGGGAGAGGACATTACCCGGATGCCTGTACATGAACGTGCGAAGATGGGGATAGGACTCATGTTCCAGCGGCCGCCTACGATATCCGGTTTGAAGCTCAAGTCCCTCCTTGCCGCAACATCGGGGTCTTCGGAGGATGAAATATCCGCTCTTGCCAGGAAGCTCAACATGGAGCGGTTCCTTGACCGTGATATCAACAAGGGTTTTTCCGGAGGGGAGATCAAGCGCAGCGAAGTACTCCAGCTGACGGCACAGAAACCCGACTTTGTAATGCTGGATGAGCCCGAAAGCGGGGTGGACCTGGAAAACATATCCCTGATCGGGTCGGCAATAGGGGAGCTTCTCGACAAGAACAAGCAGATTCTCAAGCGGAAAAAAAGTGGGCTCATTATCACGCACACGGGGTACATCCTCGATTATCTGGAGGCCGACAGAGGCCATATGATGTGTGACGGCATGATCAAGTGTCATGGAAACCCGCGGGAGATATTAAAAGACATCAAGAACCGCGGGTACAGGGAGTGCCTCGAATGCCGCCGGTAGGTCCCGATAACCTCGCCAAGGAGGACCGTGAACGGCTCGCCCAGTCGGGTATTGAACTTACCCTTGACAACCGGTGTGGCAGCTACCTCCAGATGGACCAGGACGTGGTACATGCCACCTGCTCGGAGTCAGGTATCGAGGTCCTTTCGGTGAAGGCCGCGCTCGAAAAGTACGACTGGTTATCCCGCTACTCCTGGAAGGTAGTCCCGGCTGACAAGGACGACATCACGAGGTATGTCGCAGCTCAGGCAGATCCGAAGGGCTATGTCATCATTGCCAGGAAAGGGAGCAGGAATATCCTCCCCATCCAGGCCTGCCTCTATCTCGGCCGGGAACAGATCCAGCATGTTCATAACATCATCATCGCCGAGGAAGGATCCGAGCTCCACATCATCTCCGGGTGTACGAGCGGCCATGCCGTTGGAAAGGGTGGAGCTCACTACGGCATCAGCGAGTTCTATGTTGGAAAGGGTGCGAAACTCTCCTTTACGATGATCCACACGTGGGGAGAGGAGATCGAGGTGTACCCCCGTTCCGCTTCGGTGGTTGAAGAGGACGGGGTATTTCTCTCGAACTATGTCAATATGAAACCCGTGAAGAAGGTCCAGATGTACCCCTCGGCAACTCTGAAGGGAGACCGGGCAGTGGCACGGTTCAGCAGCATCGTCATAGCCCCTCCCGGATCATACCTTGATCTCGGGTCGCGGGCGGTGCTGGAAGGTGCAGGTTCGAGTGCCGAGCTTGTGACGAGGGCGATAACCAAGGGTGGCACCATAATCTCCCGCGGGCATATCCATGGGAAAGTAGCTGGTTCCAGGGGGCACCTTGAATGCAAGGGACTTATCCTTGAGGATGGCAGGATTTATGCCATCCCGGAAATCGAAGGGACGGTTGTCGGGACCGAGCTCTCTCACGAGGCCGCCGTGGGGAAGATCGCAAAGGAAGAGATCGAGTATCTTATGGCACGCGGACTGGATGAGGACGTAGCCACCTCTACGATCATCAGGGGATTCCTGGATGTCAGGATCGCAGGTCTCCCGAAGGCGTTGCAGGACCAGATAGACAGTGCGATCGACGTAGCCGAAAAATCGGGGTTCTGAAAGGATACCATGCTGGGTGGAGACCGGGAACCGGAACGCAGTTCGATGGTCGAGCACCAGATCCGGGCCAGGGGTGTTTCTGACCCCAGTGTTCTTGCGGCGATGAAGGAAGTACCACGCCACCGTTTTGTCCCCCCGGCGATCAGCCGGGTCGCATATGACGACCGCCCCCTGCCTATAGGTGAGGGCCAGACGATTTCGCAGCCTTATATTGTTGCCGTCATGACCGAGCTCCTCCGCCCCTCCCCTGAGGACTGGGTCCTCGAGATCGGGACCGGTAGCGGGTACCAGGCGGCGGTCCTCTCACTTCTTGTGGAACGTGTCATCACCATCGAACGCCT
>CAZGXZ010000124.1:0-7713 GCA_964530035.1 uncultured Methanoregulaceae archaeon | reverse complement strand
CGGATGTCGAATGTGAAAAAGGCCGGACATTAAAACACGTGACCGTCCGCCCCTAGCGCCCGGACCGGCATAAAGGTAGAATAAAGAGTGTCCGCAAGCCGGAACAGGCTTTCCCGGTATTGCAGCCGGATGAGCCACCGTGCCGGGACTGACGATATCCCGTAATAAGACCCGGCGAGTGCCCCGCAGACGGCGGCAACGGTGTCCGCATCACCACCCAGGCCTGCAGCGGTCCCGACCGCCTCCCTGAAGGACCCGGTCGTCATGAATGCCCAGAGTGCGGCATGGGTGCTGAGAACGGAATCGATAGACGAAACGGGTTCATACTCCCTGAACAGGCCAAGCCGCCCGAGTACTTCCGGGTCACGACACCGGCTGCAGGCATCCTCGAATGCTGCCTGCCTCGGGGCACCCCTCACGAGGCGGCTTGCCATCCGGTTGATAAATGCCGAGCACCAGCCTGAGGTACTGTCCGCATGGGTAAGCCGGGAACAGAGGAGGCTGACCTTTTCGAGGTCCGGGCCGGAGAATGCAACGCCGATGGGTGGACCCCTCATGACACTCCCGTTCGTCCGTTTCATCCCGGAGCAGGAGTACACGGTTTTTGCAGCCATAAAGGGGTCCTGTCCCCGGAGGATGAGGTCGAAGACCCGTGATGACGTGGGGCCGTACCACTCGGATGAAGTTGAATATCCGGCAATCAAACGGGTCACGAGGTCTCCCGGGTTGAATCCGTGGCAATGTACAAGCGAACCGGCCACGGCCATTGCCTGCAGGGTGTCATCGGTCACCTCGCCCGCCTTCCGTTCATGGAGCCCCCCGGAATACATCTCCCTGACGGAAAAACCCGTTCCTTCACGCCCTTCAAAGGGCGCACCCAACGCGTCCCCTGTTGCAAGCCCAATGAGCAGCCCCTCTACCCGGTCGAGCGTTGATATAAACATCACCAATAAACTATATGTGGTACCGTGAAAAGGTGTTTTGTAAGGATTGGTGGTACCGTGCAAAAAGAAGAATTGCTTCATTTACACATGCTTCTTGTTCATATACGCAAATATTACGAGAATGATTGCGGGGTGGTCATCCCTGCGGGGCAATATGAAGACCTTTCAATTTCGCCGGTCCATATTCATAAAAACAAGAAATGTCATAAAGAGGCAATTTTGACGCTGGGCAACGAAATCGTGGGCTATGTCCGCAATAAGCGCCCCATAAGGGTCGATTATACCAGTGAAATTGCACCCAAGCAGATCGCGATTGAACACTGATACCCGGATGGATGAGACCCGGATATGCCGGGAGATCATCGCCCGTTTTTTTTCGCTCCCTGAAGGGGAGCGGGATATTGACAGGATAAAACGTTGGGCTTCACGCCGGTTCAAGCTTGCAGCGGTTCCAAAGAACTCACTGATACTCGCTGCTGCAACGCCTGATGAGCGGGAAGTCCTGCGCCGGTGGTTCCAGGTGAAACCGACCCGTACCCTTTCCGGGGTCGCCCCTATCGCTGTAATGACCTCTCCCTGGCCCTGCCCCCATGGGAAATGCCTCCCTTGTCCGGGAGGGCCTGACCATCCCTTCCACTCGCCCCAGAGTTATACGGGAGAGGAACCGGCAGCAAAACGTGCAAGGGAGCATCATTACGACCCGTATGACCAGGTCCATGCCAGGCTCTCCCAGTTCGAGTCCCTTGGACACCACGTCGACAAGGCCGAGCTCATCGTCATGGGAGGTACGATCACGGCACGGCCCGTCTCATACCAGGAGGAAGTTGTCGGGGCATGCCTCGAAGCGATGAACGCCTACCCGGGTCTTCCTGATAAAAGACCGGTACCTGAGGTAGAGGCTCTCGCATCTGCAAACGAGCATGCACGGGTCCGCTGCATCGCGATCACCTTCGAGACCAGGCCTGACTGGTGCCGGAGGGAACAGGTCGATACAATGCTCGGCCTCGGTGTCACGAAGGTAGAGCTCGGGGTCCAGCAGATTGATGATGAGATCCTCTCCTACAACCGTCGTGGATGCGATACAGGCGACACCATCGAGGCAAACACCCTGCTCCGGGACGCGGGTCTCAAGGTGGGTTTCCATGTCATGCCGAACCTTCCCGGAAGCTCGCCTGAAAAGGACAGGTGCATGTTTGAACGTTTGTTTTCCGACGACCGTTTCAGGCCTGATTTCCTGAAGATCTATCCTACGCTGGTCACTCCGGGATCCGAGATTGAGGACCTCCACAAAAAGGGCCTCTACTCGCCGTATGAAGAGAAGGAACTCATCGACCTGATTGCCTTCGGGAAGTCCTGTCTCCCGGAATACGTGCGGCTCCAGCGTATCCAGCGGGACATCCCGGCACGTCTCATAACCGCCGGGTCACGCCACAGCAACTTCAGGCAGCTGGCCGCCAACCGCCTCATGGAACAGGGGCTCTCCTGCAGGTGTATCCGCTGCCGCGAGATCGGTCGTGCACCTTCAGGAGAGAAGCCGGCAATAACCACGATGGAATATTCCTGTTGCGGGGGGACTGAGATCTTCATCTCTGCCACTGCGGGTGATTCCCTGGTTGGCTTTGCACGTCTGCGGTATCCCGGTAAACCCTGGAGGCCGGAGCTTGAGGAGTCTGCCCTCCTCCGGGAGCTCCACGTGTACGGTGCGATGGTCCCCCTCGGCAGCCGCCCGGATACGGGAGAACACCAGCACCTGAACGTGGGTGGCGATCTCCTTGACACAGCGGAACACCTTTCGGCTATGAGGGGCTATGAGCACCTTGCAGTCATGAGCGGCATCGGGGTCAGGCCGTATTACCGCCGTCACGGATATGTGCGAACGGGACCGTACATGAAGAAGCGACTTGGATGAACCCGGCGACACAAACGTTCCTGCGTCAACGCTTCCTGGAGTATTACAGCGGAGCACGGATTATCATGCCGCCATCCCTGCCTGAGCGGGAGTGGGGGTTCATTGTCCCCGGGGACTCCGGGGGGAGTCACATGCGTCGCCACATGGCATTTTCCGACGCACCCCAGCTCCTTGCGTACATCAAGGGCCTCGTGCCGTTTCACATCTACTACTCGGTCGCCTATTACCAGAACCCGGGTGGCCCCACGATGGCGGACAAGGGCTGGCTCGGTGCAGACCTCATCTTTGACCTTGATGCCGACCATATCGTGCGGGGTGATTTCGCAATGATGCTCCGCAGGGTCAAGGAGGAAACCGAGAAACTCCTCTCAATGCTGACCGGAGAGCTGGGCATTTCCCGCTCGGCAATCGACGTCGTGTTTTCAGGCGGACGGGGATACCATGTCCACGTGAGGGACATCGCCTTCCGCTCGTATGGAAGTGCCGAACGACGCGAGCTTATCGATTACGTCTGTGGCACCGGTCTTGACCCGGGCATCATGTCGGGCAGGCCCGCGTCTTTAGAGGGCTGGGGAGCCCGTTTCCAGGCAAGCGTGGAGGAATACGTGCACTACCTGCGTTCCCTGCCGGATGGTGGAGGGATCAGGGAGCTTGCCGCATACGAGGGAATCGGGACACTTACCGCTGAGCGTTTCATGAAACTCGCAGCCCTGGGTACACAAGGGCCGGGGAACCCTGCCATTCAGCCTGCCAACCGCGAGGTAATGACGGTACTCCGCACGCTGCTGAAAGACCCGGGGAGCGGTCTCGTCAGGCTGATCCGGGAGAAGGCAGCCCTTGCCGACGAACCGGTCACCACCGACACCAAGCGCCTTATCCGGATGCCGAGCTCGCTTCATGGCGGGAGCGGCCTGCGGGTGACCCCCCTGTCCCCTGCGGAACTGACAGGGTTCGACCCCCTGGTCGATGCGGTCGTGTTTGGCGAACGGGAGATACGCGTTGACCTTCAACGACCGGTCACATTATCACTTCTCGGGTCTGAATACCACTGCGGGAAAGGAATCGTTCCGGTACCTGAGGCAGTTGCGGTATTCCTCTGCTGCAGGGGAATGGCGGAAATTGCTGGTTAATAGGGGGTCGCATGGAACTGGAAGAGCTTCGGGGACTAGTCCTCTCGGAACGGGAATCAGGCAGGCTCGTACCGCTTCCCCCCGAGGTCTATGAGAACACGCACAAGGTCATCTCGTCCCTGACCGGTCAGGTGTATGCAACAGAAGACCCTTTTTCAGACGATGCCCGGTGCCTCATCGAACGCGTTTCCAGTATACGGGCTACCCTGGAGGACCTCTTCAGGATACGGTCCGAGAAGATACTGCTACTCGCTGAGACCCAGATCGAGGCGGATGCGCCGGACAGGGATGAGATCAGGAAGATGCTCCCCCCGGAACAGGAAATGTACGAGGATATCCTCTCGTCAATACGGCATGCCCGTTCTACCCTCGTCGGGGGGAATGAAAGCCCGCCACGTACCGGCCGTACCCCTGGCAGCAGGGACGCGGATACCCGTCCTGAACCGGGCCCCTGCTATCCGGACAACCGCCAGCCGCAGTTCAGGTACCGCGCTGTCCGGGTCCTGGCCGGGATGGATCCTTTTATGGGTATTGATGGCAGGATATATCACCTCCAGGAGGACGATATCGCCACCATCCCGGAGAGAAATGCCGATGTCCTGGTTGAACGCAACATAGTGTTAAATATCAACCTTAACAAATAATGGTGGGATTCTATACCCTGTTTATGAGGGCCATATTATGAAGATGCCAGCAAAGTTCAAGTGTTACTGCCCGTTCTGCAGGAACCACCAGACCCATGAGGTCGAGAAAGTAAAGAAAGGTAAGACAAGCGGCCTCCACTGGATCGACCGGCAGAAGGCAAGCAGAGGGACCGTCGGAAACCGTGGAAAATTCTCCAAGGTCCCTGGTGGCGACAAGCCCACCAAGAAGATCAATGTCCGGTACCGCTGTGTCACCTGCGGAAAGGCACACCTGAGAGCAGGTTTCCGGATTGCAAAGTTTGAGCTGACGGAGTGAGCTACATGGTCCGTACCCATCGCGAGAACCGGAGCCGGTTCCACAAGGTCAAGTGTCCCGATTGTGAGAATGAACAGATGATCTTTGAAAAGGCATCCTCCGTGGTCGACTGTGTCGTCTGCGGAAGGGTCCTTGCAGAGCCGTCTGGAGGGAAAGCCCTTATCAAGGCTGACATCCTCGGATCCTTCGAGTGAAAAGGATCATGCAGGACGATAACTGGCCCCATACCAGTGAACTGGTCGTCTGCACGGTGCAGACGATCAAGGACTTTGTCGCTTTTGTATCCCTCGACGAGTACGAAGGCAGGGAGGGACTGATCCCGATCTCCGAGGTAGCCACCGGGTGGATAAAATATATCAGGGACCACATCCGCGAAGGCCAGAAGGTCGTCTGCAAGGTCCTCCATGTTGACCGCAACCGGGGTCACATTGACCTCTCCCTAAAAGACGTCAACGAACACCAGCGCAGGGAAAAGATACGGGAGTGGAAAAACAACTCCAAAGCCCTGAAATGGATAGGGTTTGCCTCGGAGGTATCCGGAGAACCAAAAGAGGCGATCACCTCCGCCCTCACCAGGGAGTATGGCGACCTCTATACCTCTTTCGAGGACATCGTCCTCAATGGTGACACGAACCTCAAAAAACTTGGTCTTTCAAAGGCGGTGATGGAGGCCCTGGTAACGATAGCACGGGACAACGTAAAGATCCCGAAGGTGACCGTGACAGGGACCATCGTCATGCAGTCAAACAAGCCCGACGGTGTCAACATCATCAGGAGAGCTCTCCGGAGTGCTGACCCGAAAACTGAAGGGGCTGAAATCGAACTGACCTACCTGGGGGCACCGAATTACCGTATCAAAGTTACGGCAACTGATTACAAGGTCGCAGAAAAGGTCCTCGAAAAAGCGGCCAATGCTGCCATTGGCGTCATTGAGCGTGCAGATGGCGAGGCCAAGCTCATCAAGAAAGGAAAAACAGGAAAAGCCGCATGAAGGGCCGTATACGGGTCTGCAGATCCGACGGGACATATACTCTCTCCGATACCTGTCCGGTATGCAGGGGCGCAACGGTTACCCCCCACCCCGCCCGGTTTTCTCCTGAAGACCGCTATGCACCGTACCGCCGCAGGACCTGTTCCTCGTCCTGAACGCCGTATGCCTGGGGACGGCCTGTTGTCAGGCATGCTGTCCCGGACTGGACCCGGTCACAAACCACGCGGTTCACCATGAATGACGCTTTTTTTCTGACTCCTCCCGGACCTTGGAACTCGGAGGGGCTTTATGGGTACGGCCCCTATCTTTCCTGTACCATATGCTTCGTACCCTGACCGTCGACCTCCACCTCCATTCATGCTATTCCATGGCGTCTTCGAAGGCGATGGTTCCCGGGGGCATCCTGGATGCCTGCAGGACGAAGGGGATTACCTGTGTCGGTACCGGCGACGCCCTTCACCCGGGTTGGAGGAAGCTGTGGGGGCCATTCATCGGGAAGACCGAGGATATCGTGATCGTTCCTACGACTGAGGTGGAGGACGCGAACCGGGTCCACCACCTTATCCTCCTCCCTGACTTTGAATCTTCGGAAAAACTATCTGGGGTGCTCCGAGGTTCAAGCAGGGACATGGAGACCACCGGCAGACCCCATGTCAGGATGCCCGCCCGGGAGATTGCGGAAGCGGTCCATGCCTGCGGCGGGCAGATCGGCCCGGCCCATGCTTTCACCCCCTGGACCTCACTCTATGGCCGTTTTTCATCCATCCGGGACGCATACGGCGACGAAGATCCCGACTTCCTGGAACTCGGACTGTCGGCTGACAGCTCCTACGGAGCATCGATCCCTGAACTGGCGGGAGTTCCCTTCCTGACAAACTCGGATGCACACAGCCCTGACCCTGCAAAGATTGGAAGGGAGTTCTTTTCCCTGGAGGCAGGAGATGCGACTCCGGAAGGTGTCCTCAATTCCATAAAAACCGGCTCGATCATGCTCAACGCCGGGTTTTTCCCTGAGGAGGGGAAGTACAACAGGACCGCCTGCAGCAGGTGTTTCGTTCAGTATTCACGGGAGGAGGCAGAGTCACGTGGATGGAGGTGCCCGGCTGACAGGGGCATTATAAAAAAAGGCGTCCGGGACAGGGCTGCCGAGCTCTCCGGGCCAGGTACGACAAAACGCCCTCCCTACCTCCATATCATTCCCCTTGGAGAGATCATCCAGAAAGTTGAGGGTACATCTTCTCCACGGACCAGGAAATGCTGCACCCTGTATCATCGCTTTATCAAAACATGGGGGAACGAGATCATGGTCCTCACGGAAATCCCGGTCCAGGATCTTGCAGAAGTGGACAAACGGGTTGCACATGCCATAGATGCACTCAGAAACAACCGGGTCGTCCTCCACCCTGGCGGAGGCGGCAGATATGGCTTTTTTTCAATACCCGGCACAGGCTGAACCGCTCTTTCGTCAGGTGGTTCAGGGGGGCGGGAGTCTCCGGCATACCATAGGCCCGGACCTTCACGAGAAAGGTTATGCCCATTCCATGATAACCATATTACCCGATGTTGAAGGTCCACCGGAATATCTGCGGTTATTGCGGTTGCTGTGTATCAGTCTGCCCGGCAGGTGCCCTGGAGCTCCTGGATGCCTATCTCGAGGTGAGCAGCGCCTGCACCGGATGCGGCATATGCACGCGTGCATGTCCGCTGGGTGCACTGGAGGTGCAGGATGAAGGAAAAGTATGATGTCCTCATCATAGGGAGCGGGCCAGGAGGGGCGAT
>CAZGXZ010000123.1:0-7768 GCA_964530035.1 uncultured Methanoregulaceae archaeon | reverse complement strand
AGGTCGTGGAGATCCATGTAGACCCGTCCTGTATGACTGACGGGGCGCCCGATGTTGAAAAAATCAGTCCGATCGTGTATGCCCAGCACGCGTATTTTGAAGTCGGGATGCTGCTCGACAAGGCTTTTTCCGCCGGAAAAAAGTATAAACCAGCCTGATACGCGTTCACCGGAAGGGTGTACCTGTGCTGGGTCCCGTTATGGGATCGAGCAGACCCCCTCCTTTTTCAGAAGTACTTGTACGGTACCGGCAGGCAGGATTCGATACGTGATCATCCTGTTCACGGGTACAAACAGGGGGGAGAAATGGTTTGAAAGGTGAAGGTTTACAGGTCCTGTACCGGGGCCACGGCTGTACCGGTCTGCACCAGCACCTTTGGCGGGATTACGGTCCCAAGCGCCACCCGGATGACATCATCAACGGTGTCCACGGTGATGAAGGAGAGGTCCTCGCGTACTTCACCGGCGACCTCTTCAAGGTCTCGTTCGTTCTCCTTCGGCAGGACGACCGTTTTGATCCCGGCCCGGTGAGCTGCAAGGACCTTTTCCCTGATCCCGCCAACCGGGAGGACGGCACCGCTCAGGGTCAGCTCCCCGGTCATGGCCAGGTGCGGGTCAACGGTTCTCCCCGTGACCAGTGAGGCAAGGGCGGTGAACAGGGTCACGCCTGCTGATGGTCCGTCCTTCGGGGTTGCCCCTGCAGGTACATGAATATGGATGTCTGTCGTGCTGAAACAAAACTCGTTCCCGGTGCCTGCAAGCCTGGAGCGAAGAAGGCTCAATGAAATGGTCGCCGACTCCTTCATGACCTCCCCGACCTGTCCGGTAAGGGTCAGGTTGCCCTTGCCCGGCATGGAGGAGCATTCGACAAAGAGGATCTCGCCTCCCACAGGTGTCCAGGCAAGGCCGGTGACCACGCCTGGCACGGACTCCTTCCTGGCAACCTCCTTTCTCACGGGCTCCCTGCCGAGAATGGACACAAGGTTGTCACAGGTCACCTCGAGAGGCTGCTGGTCCTCTCCTGAAACGATCTTCTCGGAGACGTACCGGGCAGCCTTTTCGAGCTGTTTCTTCAGACCCCTGACCCCCGCTTCGCGGGTATAGGTGTCGATTATCGTCCTTATTGCCTCGTCCTCGACCTTCATCCAGCCAGGGTCAAGGCCATGGTCAGCAAGAACATCCGGCAACAGGTGGTCCTTTGCAATGGCAAACTTCTCGTTCTTGGTGTACCCCGGTATCTCTATCAGTTCGAGACGGTCGAGGAGCGGTGCGGGAATGGTCGCAAGGGAGTTCGCGGTCGCGATGAACAGGACATCGGAGAGGTCGTACGGGACTTCAAGATAATGGTCCGAGAAGGTACTGTTCTGTTCGGGGTCCAGGACCTCGAGGAGGGCGCTCGCCGGGTCACCGGCATAGGACACCGCCATCTTGTCAATCTCGTCCAGGATGAACACCGGGTTCTTCGTCCCGGCCCGAAGGATGCCCTGGATGATCCGCCCGGGAAGGGCACCGACATACGTCCTCCGGTGACCCCTGATTTCGGCCTCGTCCCTGACGCCCCCGAGGCTTACCCGGACATATTCACGGCCGAGGGCTTCAGCAATGCTTTTTCCAAGACTCGTCTTTCCTGTTCCGGGAGGACCGGTAAGGAGCAGGATTGAGCCCTGTTTCTCCTGCTTGAGTTTCATGACGGCAAGGTGCTGAATAATCCGCTCTTTGACCTTTTCAAGACCGTTGTGATGTTTTTCAAGGACCAACCGTGCCTGCCCGATATCGATCTGTTTCTTCTCATCAGTGACCCAGGGGAGCTCAAGGAGGAGGTCGAGGTAGTTGCGAAGAATGGAACTCTCATGGTTGTGGCTCCCACCGGTTTCAAGCTTCTTCACCTCGGCAAGCGCCTTCTTCCGGACCTCATCGGGCATCTTCGACCCGGCAATCCGCTCCCGGTACCCGCCATCAGGCTGCTGTCCTTCGCTCTCGTTCAGCTCTTCCTGGATAACCCTCAGCTGCTCCCTGAGCATTGCCTCGCGGTTTGACTTGTTCACCTTGTCAGAGACCTTCCGGGCCATCTCGATCCTGATGGCAATCTCGTCTCTCACCCTGACAAGAAGGTCGAGGAAGGCTATGTTGCGCTCACATATGGAATCGGTTTCAAGAAGTGCCTGTTTCTCCGCAAGGGTCACCGGGAGGAACGGCATGACGTAGCCCATGACCTGGTCGGCTGAGGTCATTTCCCTGAGTGGCTGGACAAACTGTTCCGACCCGGGGAACCTGCTGCTGATCTCCTGGACGGTTGTCCTGATATCGGCAAGGATCCTGTCACGGAGCTCGTCCTCGAGGTCATCAAGGGATTCCCGGGCAATCCATGTCACAAACAGGTGTCCGTCCCGTTCTCTGAATGAGACCGCTGAAACCCGTTTGAGGACATTAACCAGGACCTGGTAACTGTCTTCAGAGTGCTGGATTTTTTCAATGTGGAGCAGGGTCCCGGTCCGGTACCATGACTCCGGGTTTTCTCCCGACGGCCGCGTCCCGTCCCTGACGGTCAGGCCCAGGGCATATGCCTCCCCCGTTTCCTCCATCATGGAAACCAACGGTCCCGCCGTTGAACTGTCGACCTGGAACCGTGTCCGGCTGTCGGGATATAAGACGATGTCGAAGAGGGGTATGACCAGCGTCCCTTCGCTTTCTGTTGGTTTTGATTGCATCATTTCCTCAAGATTTCGATTGATTATACAGGACCTGAGGCCCGGCTTGATTTATCCGACCTTCCGGAGGAGCCTGATCAGGAGTTCCTGTTCGTTTCCGTCCAGCGAATCCATCATTCTCCGGACGATCAGGTGGAGGGCCGCCTGATCGGCATGTGCAATCCTCCGCCCTTTCTCGGTCAGACGGATAAAAAGCACCCTGCGGTCATCGGGAGATCGTTCCCGGGAGACGCATTCCATCTGCTCGAACCGGTTGACCATCTCGGTAATGGTTGGTTTCGAGTTCTTGGTTATCTCCGCAAGCTGGCTGAACGTGACCTCTTCCTGCCCGCTGATGGTCCTCAGGTATGCGATCTGCCTGACGGTCAGGCCGGTTAATCCGCACTCGGAGAGGATCGAACATGAACATTCGTTCTTTACCCGCATGAGACCGTTCAATGCCTGGAACAACTCCTCCTCGAGGTCTTCCATATACTTCCTTTCTGTTAGTTAGGCTTTACCTAACCATAAAAGTGCCTGTACCGGCCGGATATAGGTATTCCTTTTCATATCCGGATGTTCCGCCTTGCAGGAACAACCGCTCCGGGTTCAAGGGACAAAGATCCAGGATCTCCTGGTGGAAAAAAGTGGTGAGCAGGTGAACATGGACCTGTTCCGGGTCCAGGGACGGTGAGGTGTTGCCGGCAGGATATGCAAAGAGGGATGGCTTCATACCCTTCCCGCGATAACGATCTAGGCATGCGCAAGGAAGCCCTTGTAGCTGCCGTAATCATTGCCCTTGCGGTTATCGCCGGAGTACTCTTCCTGGTCCGGGGTACTTCGCCCGTTTCCGAGGGCCCGGTGGCGGTCGCGTCGTTTCAGACCGATAAAAATCTCTACCACTCGAAGGAAATGATGCAGCTCCAGGTGAGCATTTCATCCGGTTCACCGGTCCAGAATGCCACGGTCCATATCTGGGGGATCATAGACCGGCACGGAGATACCCACCTCATAAGGGACATTCCTGTCGAGCTGAAACCCGGGATGACGACCATAACCACCGAGTACCAGCTCCCTTCCTGTTCGAAGTGCTCGGGTATCGACCCCGGGAACTATACTCTCAACCTGAAGGTCGTCCGTGACGGGAACCAGCTCCTGGCCGTCGGATCACGTACCGTCCACCTTGAACAATAATCGCCGTCCTTTTTTCATTTTCCGGACCACAACGAAGTCCCCGGGTTAAACCTCCCCGGCGGGCGCTATCCGGAACACGGCAGCTGACCCTTTTTGTCCTGAAAAGAATTTCCTGACCCTGGATCACGATTATAAGATCATTTGACAAGATCACTTCATCCATGAAACCCAGGGAGGCCCGTGAACGGATCACCGTCCTGTTTGAGCGGTTCAGCGAGCCGGTAATTCCAAGGGAACGGATTGAACGCTGGGTCAGCCGGTTTCCAGAGGAAGACATCGCTGCCGCCCTTACCCTCCTCGAGAAGATTACCTTCCATTCCTATTCCCGCCTTATCCGGGAGTCCCGGGAACTCCATGCACAGATTAGGAAACAACTGGAATCTGATGGTTTTGACAGTTGCACCTTTTCAGATGTAGATTTCAGCAGGGAGTTTACCTGCAAGAGCGGGGACATCATCTCGTATATCTACCGGAAGGCGAATGCCATCCCCTCGGTTGACTTTAAGAATTTTGACCGGCTGATCGCAGAATCAACAGAATCTACCGGCAGGTTCTGCGACCGGGCACTGGTACTCCTCGATGACTATACCGGTACAGGGTCACAGTTTATCTTTCAGTTCGTAGCCCGGAGCATCGAGGATATCCGGGTGCTCAACAGGTACCGGAAGGTGTACCTCGCCTCGATTGTAATCCATGACAGTGCCTTTGAAAAACTGGAGCTCCTCCGGCAGGGTGAATGCAGACAGGTCCTCTCCATCGAGGAACACCAGTTCCCTGACTATGACTGGAGGTACGAAGAAAAGGATATCTATCAATCCCTCTGTGACGTGGACTGGACCAGGATCGGGTTCATATGCGTTGAGCGGGAACATCCGCTGCTCTCCCGGGAAAACCCCCTGGTGGACCCCGGTGAAAGGGAACTCGTACGGCAGTTCCTGGTCAGGTACTCGGGCGACAGCACCCTTTCGACATCGTACCTCGCCGGACATCACGCCTTCTTTTACGGGGCGCCCAATTCACTTCCAAAAATACTGTACCCCCTTTTTTCACGGGTAGAGGACCTTTCAATCTATCCAACCGAGCACTTTCTCGGGGTGAATACCGATATCATTGACTGGACATTGGAATGCCAGGAACGGTCCGGGTGGAAGAAGGAACCGGAATGACGAAGCCGCCCCTGCCTGAGGAGTAACCTTCTCTGCACTCCTCCCTATGAAGGCTCAGTTGAGCTCCTGTGAACGGAATTAGCGTTGATGGAGATCTCCCATAATGCGGTGAATACAATTGAAGATATGGTGGATTTCCAATGAAATGTTAAAAATGGGCCATAAAAAGAAGATTTTGGATGGGGTTTTCATGGTCCGGGTGTGAACTCCTGTTCATGTATATATCAAGCAAGCCCTGAGAGGATCTTCCTTATGTCACAGGGTATTTCATGAGGGATCATGACAATCCCGGACAAGGCACCAGGAAGGGAACGTGGACCGGGAGTATCCCGGACACGGACCTCAACGGAGCTATTGCCCTGACCAGGCGGATCTGACTGCTCCCTGAGGGCAGGTGTCCACGCAGGTCATGCACAGGATACAGTCTGCATTTTCCATCCTGCCGTCACGAACCATGCGGTTCACATCAAGGCCCATGGGGCATTCCTTTGAGCATTTCATGCAGTCAACACACCGCCCCGGGTCTGCGTCGAGGTGAAGTGCGGGCCAGTTGAAGAGGTTACGGATTTTACGTCCTGCAACCATGATTCCCGCGATGGGACAGAATACATGGCAGAAACCCCTTCTTCCCGCGATGAACGCTATCACGGTGATGATGAGAAAGATGACCGAGACGACAATAAGGACCGGCAGGGACGTGATGGAAAGTCCGTTCACGGTACCGTACAGGGGATCAACCGTATGAATCCCGCCGGCGTTGATGACCGAAATGGCAATCACGGCAAGCCAGAGGGCCGTCACTCCATACTTGATCCAGTTGCGCCAGCCTTCCCGGACGGTATGCCTGATGACGGGCGAGCAGATCTCCTGCCATCCTCCCATCGGGCAGAGCCACCCGCACCAGAGACGGGCAACGAACAGGGAAAGAAGGAACAACAGGATAAAAAGGAGCATGCTCCCAGTCGCGATGCCTTCGGCAGCTCCCATGAGGATGACAATGGGTGATATGTAGAAGATGGTCACCGGGATCAGGAAAAATGAGATGATAAGAATCCATTTCCTGATTTTTTGCCTATTTGAATGTTGTTTTCGTGAAGATAACGGATCAGACATGGGGTACCTCGTCAACAGAATCACCTGCAGGGGATACAGGGATCATTATCGGTGACATCACCCGGTTTCATCAGACCTGAAAGGAGGGGATACATGAGCCCTGGAAGACAGCCCGGTTCCGTTCACTCAAGGGGCCGGCGGCCGTGGGAAACCACCCGGTATAACGCCATCTGCCGTCAATCCGCTCATGAATGCAAAAAAACCCTGACTGTACCCCCTTTCTGCTTCCCGATCTGTTACACTACATTCATTAAATAATCCACACATCTCTCTGTATGGCGGCGACCCTCTTCGGGGATCTCATTCTTTTATTCCAGATGGCATGCGTCATTTTTCTTTTTGCATACCTTCTCTCGAAGAGCCGGCTGTACGGGGATGTCATCTGCCACCGGGCATCGTTTTTCAGCCAGCTGGTACTTGCAGTCATTTTCGGACTGTTTTCCATCTATGGCATGAGCACGGGCATCTCCTTCTACACGGCAAATGTGAATATCCGTGACTTCGGCCCAATCATGGCAGGATTTGCCTGCGGACCGTATGTCGGGATCGGGGCAGGAATCATTGGTCTTGCCTACCGGCTCAGCATGGGTGGTACCAATGTGTATGCGGTTGCCATCGGGCCGCTCGTCGCAGGGGTCATCGGGGGGATGGTCTATCTGTATAACGACCGGGAACTGGCCTCTGTCCCGGCCGTCGTTCTTGTCACCCTGGTCACCGAAACTGCCATTTCCGCATTTGCCCTTGTCATACGGACGGTTTCAGGGGACTCGTTCCAGACGGTGCTCACGGTCGCTGTTGATGTCGCTCTTCCCATGATCGTGATGACAACCTTCGCCACAGGGATCTTCTGCTACATCCTCCAGAACGAGAACAGGGAGCGACGTATCAGGAATGAGAAAATGCAGCTGGAAATCGAGGTGGAGTCGAAGAGGAACCTGAATACCATCATCAACACCATCGCGTATCCCGTATACGTCCTCGACAGGGACCACCGCCTGGTCCTCGTGAACGACAGCATGAGCAAATTTCTGGGCCGACCCCGCGAGGAGGTCCTCGGAAAAACCCATCGTGATTTCTATACCAAAAAAGATGCCGACCGCCACTGGGAGATGGTAGAGACCGCATACCGGACCCATGCCCCCCGTGAGGAGGAAGTCACGATAACGCAGCCCGGCGGAAACCAGTGTACCCTTGTATCAACCTCGACAATGTACACTGATACCTCCGGCCGGGAATACCTGGTCGGGGTCATCCATGATATCACGGAACGCAAGAGGATGGACGATGCTGTCAAGGAACTGAATGCCAGGCTCCGCAGGGCAGAGAAGGTCGCCCAGTTCGGACACTGGGAGTTCCACCTGGATGACGGGACGGTGGTGGCGTCAGACGGGGCACGGGACCTGTACGGACTGCGCAGCGATTCCTATACGATCAGGGAGGTCCAGGAGTTCCCCCTCCCTCAATGCAGGTCCATGCTTGACGATGCCATGAAAGAGCTCATTGAACACAACAAGCCCTATAACGTGGAGTTCATGATCAGGAGGAAAGTGGACAATGCCCTGCTGTTCATTCACTCCATCGCGGAATACGAACCGGAAACCCGCCGGGT
>CAZGXZ010000122.1:4060-7868 GCA_964530035.1 uncultured Methanoregulaceae archaeon | reverse complement strand
GAAACCGTTCCTGCCCGGTTATATGTGGTGCACCATGTCATGGCGAGAAGAAGCCATTTTTACCACGGGTACAAATGAGTGGCTGTGAAATATGATGACCCCCATCACCTCCAGAAGCCGTGCCATGCCGGCATTCGAAGAAAGGAGCGACTCTTCCGGAAAGATACCCCAATGTAAGAGAAACCGGCCCCTGAAACCTGGGGATAGGTTTGACTATGACTCCGCCATTGTGAGTGGTAAATAGCGATCGGAACGGATGGAATGAACCGTTACCTGAAAAACACTGAAAAGAAACCCTTCATGCGAAAGATGATCAGGCGGATTTCTCCGCTGCCATCTTAACATCTTCTTCCTTGATGGTCTTCCGTCCCGCGTGTAACGCAAGGCGGTTTGCTTCCTTTGTGAGGTTTGCAATATAATCCTCAGCTTTCCCTACAAGAGCCCCGGCTGCATCGCTGCCGACCCTCTCGGCACCATTTTTCTTCGCAATCCGCACGACTGCGGCAATAGGTAAATCTGCCATTGTAACTACCTCAACAAAAAATCTCTTGACAGGTATTTAAATATATCGCGATCTCGACCTGTTTTGGCGATGAAACGGGTATTCGCATGTATATTCCTGAGTAAGGAGGACAAGTGTCTGACAAATGTCTGCTATTGCCAAAAGGAAGGAGAATTTATCTCCAATGAAAGAACTGGTCAATAAATTACGCTATAATGGCTGGACAAGCGCACAGGCAAGCCGTATTGCCGGGAGGTACTCGCGGGAGGCGCGCGAAGTGTCGATGAAAACGCGGTTGATGTTGACGACCGGCGCACCATGGGCACGACCTCCTCCGAGGAACGTCAGGGTCCTGAAGACAAGGTTCCCGGCGATCCCGTCCGGAGCTATGATCACACCGTACCCGGGAACGGCGTCCTCGATGCGGATCTCACAGTGTGTACTCCCGGTAATCCTGGCGACGAGCTCAGCGATGCCGAGACTCCTGTCGACACGGCTGTGACGACCGATATCCCCATACCTCCCGCCGGACAGGACGGCCACTTTTTTGGGAAGTCCGAACCTGGGACAGAGTTCGCGTGCCCGTTCCACCAGCCTGACCTGGTCACGTGCCGTCCAGCCTTCATCGACTCCCACGGGGGCGAGCAGGAACCGGTTTCCTGCCGGAGTCTCAAGCAGGGCGATACGTTCGAGATGTGGTACCCCCGCCTTTTCCTTCAGGTATGACAGTGTCGTGTTCGCCGGGAGGGTCCCGCGGACAGCGGCATCGAGCCCTGATGAGAAGAGGTCGTCCACCAGGTCGTGTTCCGGGTGTGCACTCTCGATGACCTTCACGCCGGGTACATCATTCGGAATGGTTCCGGGCTGTGCGTATAGCGCGACCCGGATGTCCTTGCATGCCGCTGCAGCCTCGACTACCAGCCGGGCGTCCTCTCCTGCGCCTATCCCGATCAGAGGCATGCTTCCTTGCCATTAAAGAGGTGCATGATCCCGTTATGGAGCAGGTCGAAGACCTGGCTGTCCGCACCCTGGTAGGTTATGTGGAGTGATCTCGTATCATCGACCGTCCCGATAGCCTTAGCGGACATCCCGACCGAGGCGAAAAGTTCGACGATACGATCCACGTTGCCAGGGCGGGCGGTAAGGATGAACCCCATCCCGGGATACATCCTGACCCACTGCTCGAAGGTCATCCCCAGTGCCTTCAGGTTGGGGCGGGGGATGGCGTCGAGATCGATCTTCGCACCCTTTTCTGATACTTCGAGGAGCATCCCGAGGGTCCCGATGATGCCGGGGTTGCTGATGTCCTTTCCTGACGAGACCAGTTTCAGGCGGCCGATCTCCTCCATGATCCCGATCTGGTCCCTGACAACTCTGGGGGGCTTCATGGTGACGCTGTCCCAGTTCAGGAAGCATGACGGATGGACCCTGCCGTCCAGGTCAATCGCAGCGATAACGGTGTCTCCGGAACAGGCGGTGTGACTGTAAATAATGGAATCGAGGGGCGCCACACCGAGGATGGAGACATCGATGACGCTGTATGGGGTGTCAGGATGGAGGTGACCTCCCACAATGGGAACACCGAACTGTGCCGATGCATCGTGCATCCCCCTGATGACAAGGTCCATGATCGCCGGGTTGGCAATGGAAAAAACATCGACCATGGCTACCGGCCGTCCGCCCATGGCCGCGATATCATGGATGTTTACGAGCACGGAACAGTAGCCCGCCCAGTACGGGTCAGCATCCATGAGCCGGCTCCATATGCCGTCCGCAGCAAAGAGAAGGGCCTCGTTGTCATTATGCCTGATCACCGCCGCGTCCTCCCCAAAGGACGCGACCACGTCGGGCGATTCGATTCTAAGGGCACGTACCATCTCTCCGATCGCCTGTTTCCGTCGCACTCCTTCATAGTCCCGTACGGCAGCAGCGATGAATGCCGTATCACAGGTATGCTGTTCCATGCCCTCCTCGTAAAAGTGTGATTATGGATTTTCTGTCTCATCAGTGATAATTTATTTGATTTGCCGCCGAAGGATCAGCATGGACTGGGCCGAGAAATACCGCCCGATGCATGTCCGTGAGGTCGTCGGTAACGGGGAGGCCATCCGCCGGATGGTCGAATGGGCCCGGGGCTGGAACCCCCAGGCCAAGCCCCTGCTCCTGTACGGCAAACCCGGGATAGGCAAGACCTCGAGTGCCCTCGCCCTCGCCCGGGACCTCGGGTGGGAGGTGGTCGAGCTCAACGCGAGTGACCAGCGGACCAGGGCGGTCATCGAGCGTATCGCGGGAGAGGGGAGCACGACCGGTTCTCTTCTTGGGGCCGAACGCAAGCTCATCCTGCTTGACGAGGCTGACAATATCCAGGGCACGGCAGACCGCGGGGGCGTAAAAGCCATTGCCTCGGTCATCGCCCGTGCCCGCCAGCCGGTCATCCTTATTGCCAACGACCTCTACGGCGTTTCCCAGGAGATACGGTCATTGTGCGAGCCGGTCCAGTTCCGGGCGGTCCAGGCACGCCAGCTCCCCCCGTATCTCAGGTCCGTCTGTGTCCGGGAGGGCATAGCCTGCGGAGATGACGCCCTGCTGGAGATCGCGACCCATGCCAGCGGAGACATCCGGGCTGCGGTCACCATGCTCCACGCCGCAGCGGTCGGGAAGAAAGCTCTTTCAGCATCCGACATCCGGTCCGGCAGCAAGGACGCACGGAAGACCCTCTTCGACCTTATCAGCGGTATGTATGGCAGGGTCAGCGATGATGACCTCATGAAAATGTCCTGGGACCTTGATGAGTCCCCGGACACCACCATCCAGTGGATCGAGGCGAACCTCTCGCACCTGTCAGACCCCGGGAGGATCGCCGCAGCCTACAAGGCCCTTTCAAAGGCCGACCTCTATATAGGCAGGACCTACCGGCTCCAGTACTACACTCTCTGGCGGTACGCCACCTCGCTCATGCTCCCCGGGGCCGGGGCTGCAACCGGCGGGTGCGGGATCCGCGCCAGGATCATGCCCCCTTCGCGGTGGTCGAGGATGGCGTCTGGCCGGAAACAGAAGGCCGTACGGCAGGCGGTCATAGCAGGGATATCAAGGAGGAACCATATGTCCGACCAGCTCGTGCGGGACGAGTATATCCAGCCTCTCGGTATCATCGCCGATGCCGACCCGGCAGGCTTCGTGCGGACCTATGGGTTCGGAGCGGACGAGATTGAACTCCTCACCGCCGACAAGGCAAAGGCCCAGGCAGCGGTCAAGGCGGTCAGGGCCGAACGTGACGCCGAGGAGAAACGCAGGGCGAAAGAAGAG
>CAZGXZ010000122.1:0-4050 GCA_964530035.1 uncultured Methanoregulaceae archaeon | reverse complement strand
AAAAGCTTGAGAAAAAAGCCCTCGCAAAGACCGGGAAGAAGCCTGAAAGCGGGCCCGCCGCCACAGCAGCCCTGGACGATGCCCGTGAACCCCGGGGATGGGAGCGTTCCCCAGCCGGGGATGCAGAGGAGAAGCCACCGGCGAAAAAGGACCAGAAAAAGGTTCAGTCATCATTATTCGAGTTTTGACGACGGTGGTAGCGGTGGATGAGGACACCACAGTCCAAGAGCTCCCCGCCGTCCCCGGAGACCTCGAAGCCGAGGTGGTACACGAGGAGATCGGCATTCACCCGCTCCGCAACCCGCTGCATCGGCGGGACCATCTCCGGGGCCGGCCGTATCGCAAATATCACATCGGCGTGCCCGTACTTCGCGATATCCGGCTCCCAGATGTCGTCAGCCACGAAACATACGCCCTCCGGCGGGTCTGCGGGGTGAATATCCGTGCAAACGACCGGAAAGCCCCGTTCTGCAAGCAGACTGGCAGCGGTCCAGTTCCTGCCGACCCCTACCTCGACCGGTCTCCTGTAATGGCAGGCAATATATTCCGCGAACGTCTTTTCAATATGTTTATGCCCGTCCATCCAGATACCGTATGGTAATGCGCCTCCTTATCTTTTGGGACTCAGGGGCTCCTGGCGGTCTCGCCCTTCCCTTTTCCCGGAGGCTTTCCACGGTCCTTGACGGGGAGACGGAGGTTATCGAAAGCCCGGTTGCCTGCAACGGGTATGTCGGCTCGAGACGCCAGTATGACGCGTGTTCAATCCTCAACAACCTGGCAGTGTTCCGGAGGCGCTCGGGACTTTTCAATCCCATCCTCATGGTGACCGGCCATGACCTCTTCTACGGGACCTCGGAGTTTGTCTTCGGTCTTGCCCGCCCCAAGGAACAGGTGGCGGTAATCTCCTCGTACAGGCTTTCTGGTGCGTTCTATGACCGTCCGGAAGACCCGGACTCCCTCCTCGAGCGGCTCGTCAAGGAGGCTGCCCACGAGGCCGGGCACCTCACCGGGCTCTCCCACTGCACAGACAGCCACTGCGTGATGTTCAGCCCGAACAGCCTGGATGAACTTGACGGGAAACGGCAGTGGTTCTGCCCGTCCTGCAGGCCCGGACAGACCCCCGGGGAGGGCGGGTGAGGATCCCTGCCGGTGTCCGGGCCCCCCCGTGGAACCATCCCCGGTTCCGGGGGATGTTCACCGGTCCGGAACATTCTCATACTCTCCCCCTGCAATAGGTGCAGTACGGAAAAGACCCGAAGGGAGGGACTCCCGGTGGACTTTCACCAGGCACGGCAGAAGCGTCTGGATCTTGACAGGAAGCTGAAAAACGGCGAACTGACCAGGGACACGTATGAGGCCCGGGTCCGGAGGCTCCTTGTTATGGGACCTGACGGGGCCTGGTGGAGACCTGATGGTTCGGGCCGGGGCTGGCTTTCCTGGAACTATTCCCAGTGGCTCCCGGGAACGCCGGCTAACAGGCTGCCGGGTCCAGAGGAGTCCTGCCCCCGGGTACATCCTCCCGAGGGGAGAGGGAGGGACCCGCTCGGTCGGGCGCTTCAGGAAAGGACGATCTTCCTCTCCGAAGGGCTCCATGTCCCCCTCCGGAAGCGGTCGCAGGAGTGGTGGGACTTCTGTTCGATTGCCGCCGGGTGTGCAGGTGCGGTCATCTGGTTTCTTTTTTCATGGCTCGGGACACGGGCACCGGACTTCGCGACACCCGTCCTGATCGCCGGAATGCCACCCGCCCTGATATACACACGTCCCATTTCAGACCCCCTGCTTGTCCCGCTTGGACGCATGAGAGACAAGCTGCAGCCTGGTTACCGGGTTATACTTGGCATTTCCGCCCCGTTCATTGTTTCATTCCTCCTGGCCACTCTTCTGAAAGTACAGGGTTATGCCTTGGCATGCCTGACCCTGGTCATCGGTGGCCTCCTGTCGTATGCCATCATGAGGGACCCTGAACAAAAAAGCCGGGCTCCCGGAGTCCTTTCAGAAGCGGGTGCCGCCGCCATGCTGGTCATGGGGATATCCTGCATAGCTCCGGCCATGGCAAGCTCCATGGTGACCGCCCCCTGTCCTGACGAACTGTTCTGTGCGACAGGCCCGGGACTCCTGCTGGCAGGTATCCCCCCGGCCGTGGTTGCATTCCTCCTGTGCGCACGGTCCCTGTTTGCAGCCGGTGAACCCGTCGAAGGACCTGGCAGCCCTTTCAGGGACCTGGACGCGGCATTCCGGAAGAAGGTAGCCGGTCTTCGGGCCCTTGGCTTCCATGTCATCCCCGTGCAGGACCTTGAAAAGGACTGGGCCCGGGTCGCCTGTGACCCGTCATTCTGGGACGAGAGAAGGGTACTGTCAACGGGACGGGCAGGCCCGTCGGGCCTGGAATGGTCCCGCGAGCTGTTCCGGGCGGCCGCAGGGAGGGGTGGAGAGCTGGGGGCCGTCCTCATGAGCAGGAAACCGCCCCTTGAACCATCGGACCTGGCCGGCTGGATGCAGATCATCGTCGAGTACAACCATGACGCGACGCGGGTCGTCCTCGATGACGGGAGCCGGCTCGTCCTTGATTACTGGGGGGCACTTGCAGGAAGAAACGAACACATCGTCACCGAACCGGAATGGGTGGACTCATGGAACGAAGAGGCCGGCAGGGGCATGATGGTTGGCAGGTCTACGGAAGAAGCGATTTTGAAAAAATGCATGGAGACCCCGGGCGGCCCTGAGGGAGAGCGGGCGTTTCGGAACGCTTTCGCATCGTCTCCAGGAACTGCCGACCTCTGGATCCGGAGTTGGGGGTGGTCACCGTGGTAGAAAAACCGTGGCCGACTGCCCAGGAAGCCATTGAAGCCAGGTATCATGCCCGCGAGGGAAAAGCCCCCGGGGAGGCTCCCGGAGACATCGGCCAGTGGACCTTTGCCCGGGAAGGCCACCGCTGGCTCATGTCCCCGGCAACAGGGAGGTGGTTCATCCACGACAGGGTGCACGGTACCTGGGAACCCACCGGGTTTGGTGCCGGTGAAGTGGTCTTTTCGGTGGTCCATTCGGTCCCGGTCGCACGGCGGATTTCCAGAGACCCCGGACCGGACGGCACCCGGGAAAACCGGCCAGGCCCGGGAAGGCATGTCGCCGGGGCTCTTGTATGCAGGGCGTGCGGTACCACGAACGGCGAAGGTTCACGGTTCTGCCGGAAGTGTGGTGCGGGGCTGTCCCCTGCAGGCACCATGCGATACTGTGGCATGTGCGGGAAACCCACCCTTCCCGGGACCTCCTTCTGCAGGTTCTGCGGAAAAAGGATAGAAACCTGACCGGAACCGCAGGAGTGGCCCCGTCCAACCTTCTCCGGGGAGTCCTGCGATCAGGATCCGCCCACCTCATGGTTTATATTCGCCCCGGTGATCCCTCTTCATATGTTCTGCCCACAGTGTGGAAGGAGTATCCCTGAAGACTCGTTGTTCTGTCCTTTATGTGGTGCTTCCACGGAAGGAGGACCTGCCAGTGAGGGTATCCCCCCGCCGGTTCCTGCAGGGCAGGAGACAGGCCCGGGGGGAATGGAAGAGAGCACGGCCGGGCAGGGTCTCGCCTCCCCGGATCCAGGTGACCAGGGACAGCCGGTGATCCCTCCCCCTGGAGAAGCAGTTCCCGGGCGTCATGGAACGGTGCACACCAGAACGGCGCTGGCGGTGATCTTCGTGGTAATCATCGGAGTGCTCGGGTTCATAGTGCTGCCCCCCCTCCTTGAAGGCAGCGGATCCACGGGGCCGGTAATCCCTCCCCCTCTCCCGACATGGACCACGACTCCCGTCGCGGGTCTGACCATACATCCCACTCCTGCATACACTCATGGGCCCCTGAACACCGGGATGGCCACCACACTCACGCCGCAGACCCGGGCCGGGACACGCACGCCCGGGGGGGAGGTCGTAATCACCTCGTCGAAGTCTCTCGCTCCCGGGTTTTCCGCAGCCCCCGAAAGCGGCCCGATGCCCCTCTACGTAACCTTCACCGACCAGTCGGCAGGCTCTCCTGAGGCCTGGTCCTGGGACTTTGGCG
>CAZGXZ010000121.1:0-8074 GCA_964530035.1 uncultured Methanoregulaceae archaeon | reverse complement strand
TCCGGTACCTGGACATGGTCGCATCGGTCTGGGGATGCGAGGTTGCCGGCAAAGCCGCCCTGATTACACCGCCATCAGGGATATCGCCCCGCAGGTCGGAAATAAACAAAAAAATAATCGGTCAGACCGCTTCCGGGTTTGCAGCCGCCCTGGGAGGAACGACCCAGGTGAGTCCCGGGATAAGGAAGGTATTCATTTTCCATGCCCAACGGGCGGCCTTCTCAAATATGGAAAAGGAATCACCCTGCGATTACCAGTACTGGAAAGAAAAGGGATGGTTATCCTCCAATGCCAGGTATTACACGGATGTCCCGGTCAATCCCCTCTACTCAACCATCGGTACCATTGCCGGGGCAGTTCTGTCAAGAAAGGTCAGGAACGATCTCATGGAGGGTCGGGAAAAAACGGCATGAGCCTCCATAATTGAAAGGACAGAGATGCACTCAACAAAGGAGCGTTTGTGAGTAAACGGGACCCGTCTGTTTCTTCCTTCCTGCCCTATGCTTTTCAGGATACCATGGAGTTGATTGGTAATGGTCCTATACAATCTTCCTGTTTCTAAAAACCGGTAATTGCCATAGAATGAAGGAATGCAAAGATAGATTTCATCAGACGCAGAACAAGGGAATCTAAAAAGGGCCAATGGTCTGATAAAATACCAACGTTGGAGCGGCCGGAGACTCTAGTACCGCCCGGGGGTCAGGATGATGTGCGGACTCCTGCACTTGCTGCAGGTTACATTCCTGGACTCCTTGTAAAAAGCCTGTGGCATGTTGAAGGTAATGGTATTCTCCTTTAAACAATTGGGGCAGGTATACTGGATGGTGTTGCCGGATCTCATCCCGAAAATCGTAGATTTTGTGTCATTTTTTATCATGATGATAGTCCCGATACAAATGGATGGAATCTGTCGAATACTTGGATCTGAAAAGTCATCTTCCTGTGCATGGCCACCGCCATGGCAGATAAGCCACGTGATGAGCGCCTTTTGATTGTATTCAGCCTGTTAACGGCGAACAAAAGGCCCGGTTATTCATATCTAGTTTATTATAGTGCGTTGTGAGGGAATAATACGTTGTATTCATGGGAATATCCCTGGTCGAAGGAAATTCATAGAAAAAATCCCGGGATACCTCATGAGCAGGGATTGAGAGATTGCAGGGGAATGCTGTTCAATCTTAATTGCAGATTTTTCCCCGTACGTTGAAACCAGGTCTGCTCTCATTAAAGGAAACGCAGTTTCGTGGTGATTTCCACAGTCTGTGATCAGAGGTCCTGATAAAGGGAGGTTTAACCCGATAGAGATCCATAGGACTGTTACGTATCAATACTGAAATTCCGATACCTGCACATCTGCCTGACGGAACCCGGTTCACAATGCCTGGACGGGTATTGAAAAAGAGGAGGTTCTTCCCGGTGGTGACACCCGGTCCTCAGGCAGCCTTCCTGATATGGTCAACCATGCCCTCAAGGGTGTACATGTCCATTCCTGTGACCTTTCCATTGGCATCTCGCGCAAAAAAGATTGCGTCGTTTGATTGGGGGGTCACGAAAAAGGTGTCTTTTCCCTCGTAAAAGAGCTCGACGGTCTCTTTCGGTACGACCGAGTCATAGAAAAGCCGGTTGCCCCTGGGATACACGGTGAAGGTCCATGATTTTTCCCAGGGGGGTTCATATATCCCGGAGTACTCCCTGATCTGCTCCGGGGTCAGGTTGATGGCCTTTCTATCAAGCTTCTGCGGGAGGGAGTACGGCTTGTCATAGACAACCGCCGACAGGGCTGCCGGGAGGGAGCCCATCGGGGTCCGGTCATAGTTCGACAGGAAAACCAGGGTTACGTTTCCGTCTGAGAAATATTGCGTGTGCGAGATGAACCCGAAGTTGCGACCGCTGTGGTACGTGACCGTCTGGTTGGCCACCTCGAGCTTCTCTATCCCGTACCGGCTGTCAAACATTGCACGGGCTGATTCCGACGAAAGGACGGCCCCGGGTGTGTGAAGGGCCCGTACCCACCGGAACATGTCTTTTGAGGTCGAGTGGATGGCGCCGGCACCCCAGGTATTGTGAATGTTCTGAAGGTCGTAGTGGATGTATTTCCCGTTCACCATGGTATACCCTGACGAACGGTTGGTGAACACCTCCCGGGCGTTGTCCTGCCCGGTGTTGTTCATCCCGAGCGGCAGGAAGATGTTCTCCTTCAGGTACTCCTCGTACGGCATCCCAGATGCCTGTTCAACAACGGCACTCAGGGCGATATACCCGTTGTTGGAGTAGGAATAGTCCGTCCCAGGCCTGAATGTGAGCGGAAGGGCGGAAATTTTCGGGATAATTTCCTGAAGCGACAGGTCCTCAGGGTCGGTTGCGAGGAAACCCCCGTCTGTGGGTATCCCGGAGGTGTGGTTCATCAGCTGGTGGACCCGTATCTCCTTCCACCCCGTTGCGTTGGGCAGGTACCAGGTGACCGGGTCGCTGATGTTCAGCCGTCCCTGCTCCTGGAGCTTCATGATGGCAGCGGCGGTCAGCTGTTTCGTGTTCGACCCGATGGGGAAGACGGTTTCAACGGTGTTCGGGACGGAGAACTCCTGGTTCGCCATGCCATACCCTTTCGAGAGGAGAACGGTGTCATCCCGTGCAACGAGGACCGTCCCGCTGAACCTCCCGGCATCAGTGAGAGCCGTCATGTAAGCGTCGAGGTTCCGGGATACCGCGGCATCCGAAGCGTTCAAAGACGGGGATACCCCGGTGCCGACGGCCTGCTGCCCGTTTTCAGTCTTGAGGGACGATGAAACACATCCGGCGGTACAGATCCCCAGGATGATGAAAAAACATGCAACCTTCCAGTTCATGACAACCTCATTACTTCGGAATACCGTGCCGGCCTTCCCATGGCAGGGTATAAGGAAAGGTGCCGGCTCATGATGAAAAGGGTTGTCATATGATGGTACCATTCAGGAGAGCCCGGGAAACTTCCTTTCCGGGCATGAAGTCTCGTCCCTTCGTTCCCTGACAACACTACACGGGAACCGGTACCCGCCCGCAACCTGGCCGGCCTCACCCGGATAGTTAACTAAATAACCTTTATCCATGATTTGATTCAAGTACTATCCCTGTGCCATCACTAAAAGTCCCTCCCGAAACTGCTGTCCGTCTCCTGGGCGAAAAACTCGAAGAAACCGAAGAGATGCTCCGGACCAGGAAGGTACTTGAATATTACGACTTTGTCGGGTGGTGCTCCCGGGTCTGGACTCTTATAGATGAGATCTACGGACCGGAATGCAGCTATCCGGAGGAGGTCAGGAGCATGGGGGTCCCGAGGTGCACCTGCAGCGGTTCGGCAGAGGTGCAGTTCATGCTCCTCGGGGAATACTATAACCGACTGAGTGAGTACCTCGCTGAAATTCAGCAAACCAATGAGAATCAGGGGGAAGATAAAAACCGGGGATAGTCTGTCGAAGGGTCCCTGACACAATGCCCTCGTTGTTCACCGTTCGTAGTATTCGCCAACAATCCTTCCCGTGGCCTCCTCGATGAAGTACGTGGTGTAGCCCTCCCGGGACTCTTTCATGAAACCATTACATTGGTCCCTGGCCTTTTCTCTTGCATCATCCAGCGTCATGTGCGTGTCTGGTCCAGACGACGATGTATAATCTCCCAAGGTTGTCCCTCCCAAACTGTGAGAACCCACCGAAAAGCGAGGTCCGGTTAGGGATAGACAATAAAACCGTTCCACGGTATAAATCCCTTCCGAGGGATGGAAGGAATCCCTGTCATTCCACACCCCTTGGTCCCGGACCCGCTCACGTCCGTCCGGCGTATATCCCCGACCCCACAAGCCAGTGGTCATCAACCGGTACGACGTAGCACAGCTTCATCCCGTTCGTCCCGGTGTCCGGGTTGTAATAATCCACGTACACAAACCCTCCGCCCCGCTTTGCCGTCGCTACCTCCCAGGCCGCGATCCTGACACCGTGGTCGTCGGTGAAGTTCATCCGGTTTGTGCCGATAGTCTCCGGCTGGAACGGCATGGCCAGCGTGGTCCCGTTGAAATCGTACGCGAAGATGTACCGGCTGCCGTTCGCGAACACTCCGTTCCGGTCGTTGAATGCGGCAACCGATTTTTCCTGGCCGTTTGCCTCGGCATACCGCCTGGCCTGCTTCACCCGCTCCACGAGTCCTTCCCGCTCCGTGACATTGAACCTGGCCTGCAGCTCAGGAAGGTACACCCCTGATCCCAGGAACCAGCCGTCCTCCACCGGCAGGACGTACGAGATCTTGAACTCCTCGCGGTAGTTGTCAGCCGGGTTCTGGTAGATATAGTAGAGATATCCCCCGCCTTCCCGGGCGACCTCGGCGAGCCCGGCGACGAAGGCGACGCCGTTCGGGTCGGTGACCGCAGACCGGTCGGTCCCGAGCACGCCCTTCTGGTACGGGAGGGCAATGACCGTCCCGTTCATCTCGTACGCGAATATATACAGGTCCTTGTCGATGAATCTCCCTTCAGGGTTGTTGAACTCGGCAAGGGCAGCCGCCTTTCCGTGGTCCTTCGCGAACTGCTGTGCCTCCTGTACGAACCGGATGAGGTTTCCGGTCCGGGATGCCGCTGGTGCGGTACCAGCCTGGAGGGTCCTCACGTCCGCCATTCGGGTACCGGTGTCCTCGCGGGTCACCACGACCCGCCACTCCGCTCCGTCGATCCCGGCCGTGTCCCACACCGCGAGCTTGGTGATGTTCCGGTTCCAGTCCCGGTCATAGAAGGTGTACGACCCGGTGCCCGAGGGCTCCCTGGCAATCCGGGCCAGGACCTGGTGGAGGACCGGGTCTGCATAGAGCGGGTCAGTGAGGATGTTCCTGCCGATCTCTTCACCGGTTACGTCATAGAGCTGGGTGCCTTCCGACTGCGCTACCCAGATCTCGTAGGATGTCCCGTTCATTGCTGGTTCGATAAACTGCCTGAGAAAGACCTCCGGGGCATAGGTGATGTCGACATAGCCGAGGTACTCCCCCGAGGGCGACAGGACGGGGTAACTCTGGACAACCCCGTTGAAGCCCTCGACGAGCCGGAAGACCGGGCTGACAAGGGGCGACTTTTTCTCAGTGGTAGCAAGGAAGTGGGGGTCCCGGCTGAGGTCGGCTCCGACCGAACCGGCATGCTGCCTGGGGACCGCGGCGGCGACCGTCCCGTTCCGGGAGACGACGAGCGAGGAAACCGCCCACGGGTGCTTCATGAGGTTATCGGACAGGGCTTGTTCAGCCCGGTCCCCGGAAAGGCCGCTTGTCGAAAGGACCCGGGAGGTGTTCCCGAGGCCTCCTTTGATTTCCCCGAGGCCGGTGTTGATGGAGGTCTTGAGGTCGCCGGCAACCAGTTTCATCTCCACGGTTTTCGGGTCGTTCTGCTCCTGGACACAGCCGGATAGGAAAACGAGGGCAGCTGCGAGCACCAGGACGAAGGCAAGACGGGAAGGCGACATACTATTCTGGTTGCAGGGAGAGCCCCATCAAGGTTTGCCGTCGGGGGGTTGGGAGAGGAGCGTGTCGGGCCCGGGGGATTTTCCATGGTCCTGCCAGGGGGGTAAAACGGGGATCACTTCGTGATTGCCGCACGTTCTCATTGGGGGTTCTGAATCAGGCGCCCGGGTTATGAGAAACCTATATCACCCACCAGATCTATGGGAAGTCTTAAGAAGGCAGGGGGTAAGGATGCAGGCACCGTCAGCGGACTCGCCGGGTAACAGGGAAGTACTCTGTGAGAGCGAAGACGGTTTTTACACTATCTTTCAAAACCAGCAGACAGGTCTGTTCCTGGTCGACCCGGCGACCCGGACCATAATAGATGCAAACCAGAGTGCCCTTCGCATGATCGGGGCTGAACCGGGGGATGTTATCGGAAAAGGCTGCCTTACGTTCGTCTGCCCTGATAAAACCAGGAATCCCCCGGCACATGATCATGGCGACAGGGGTGGCTCTTCTGAAACGGTCCTGGTACGAAAGAACGGAGAAACGCTGTCGATCCTCACCTCAGAAAATCCCGTTGTTGTCAACAACCGGTCCTGTCTTCTGGTGAGTCTCACCGATATCACGGAACTCAAACAGGCGGATGAGGACCTCCGCGTGAGCAACGAACGGTTTCAAAGGCTCCTCTCGCAGTCCTTTGACGCGATCGTCGTTTACCAGGATGACAGGATCCTGATCGCGAACGATTCCGCCGTCCGGATGTTAGGCGGCACCGATGCAGGGGATATCATTGGCAGGTCTCCGATTGAGTTTGTCCACCCGGAGTACCACGGGATCGTGGCCGAGAGGATGAAGGAGGTCGAAAAAGCTCCTAACATCACGCTCCCCCCCAATCGGGAGAAATTTCTGAGCCTCGATGGTTCTGCACCTGATGTTGAAGTCATGGCGACTATGACACAGTATGGTGGCAGGCCGGCCACCATGGTCGTATTCCGCAATATCACAAGACAGATACAGGATCAGGAGGAAATTTTCCTGTCCCGGCAGATGCTCCGCCTGGTCCTTGATTCCATCCCCCAGCGGGTCTTCTGGAAGGACACGAATTCAATTTTTCTCGGGTGCAACAAGCCCCTTGCCAACGATGTCGGGTATGCTGACCCTGCATATCTGGTTGGTAAAACCGATTATGACCATGCATCCGCCGCGGTTGCAGAGAAATTCCGGGAGGATGACCGGGAGGTCATCGAGACCGGCATCCCCAAGATCAATTTCGAAGAACCGCAGATCCGCCCTGATGGGAGCACCTCCTGGCTCAGGACCAGCAAGGTCCCCCTGCGGAACAGCAAGGGTGAAATCATCGGAGTCCTCGGGACTTACGAGGATATCACTGAAAACAAGAAAGGAGAGGAGGCCTTAAGGATGGCAAACCGGAAGATGAACCTCCTCACCGGCATAACCCGGCATGATATCAAGAACCAGCTGCAGGCACTCCAGGCCTACATCGCCCTGAGTGAAGAGTCCATCGGAAACCCCGAGCTTCTCCGTGAAATTCTTAAGAAAGAGGAGATGATCGCGGATACCATCAACGAGCAGATCAGTTTTACAAAAGACTATGAAGAACTCGGCGTGACGTCTCCTTTATGGCAGGACGTGGGGATGGTTGCAGGCAGTGTTGCGCCATCGTTCGACCTGCATGGGCTCCAGTACAGCATTGACCTCCCACCCATCGAAATATATGCCGATCCCATGCTTGAGAAGGTCTTCTATAACCTCATTGACAACTCCCTGCACTACGGTGGTCCGAAGTTGACATCCCTCCGCATCACGGGACAGCAGGAAGGGAAGAAGTTTCACATTATCTACGAAGACGATGGAGAGGGCATCAGCCGCGAAGACAAGTCCCATCTGTTCACGAAGGGGTTTGGCAGACATACCGGCCTTGGCATGTTCCTCTCCCGGGAGATCCTGTTCATCACGGGAATAACCATCACCGAGGAGGGTGAGCCGGGCAAGGGGGTACGGTTTGTTATCTCCGTGCCCAGGGAGGTGTTTCGGTACGCCACTTCCGGAAATCGTTCGCCCTGAAACGTGATCCCCTGGACGGGCAAATGCCGGGTTCATCACAAGGAAAGACATCCCTAAGGCATGTTATAGCGTCTTTTTATCTGCACTAGAAGGATTGAGATGAGACATTCTGATCTGCCTGCATTATCTGTCAGTTGAAAGTATCCCAAGCATTCAGACTGTCATTTTTTCAGAATGTGTTTGGGGAGACCTGCTTTTGGGCGAGGTATAATTTCCAAATCCAGGAAAAGGCGATCTTAAAAAGCCATAACTGCATATTTCCGAAAATTCATTAAGACGAAAGATATCCCCGGGGAGAAAAGCAGTTATTTAATCGTGGTTCAGTATCATTCATTTTTTATCTGATACCCTGTCAGGGTTCAGGAGAGAATTTAATGGGTGATTATAAAGATTTTATTTGGAGGGAGACGTATACGCATATATCTCTGGCAGAAGCCAGGGAAATTGCAAAAAATCACTGCAACGGCCTTATGAAGGAAAATCGTAACTGTTCAGCCTTAGTGGTAAATCGCAGAGGGTAAGATAGGCATACCGTTGA
>CAZGXZ010000120.1:0-8199 GCA_964530035.1 uncultured Methanoregulaceae archaeon | reverse complement strand
AAAGAGGTAGAAGTCCCCTCCACGGCCGTCACCCCACTCCGTATAATGGTTGTTTGTCCCGGAATTCCCGGTCAGCTCGTTGTTGTCTGAGTGGTACAGGGCGTAGCCAATGACGTTGTCGGACGCCGCGTTGCCCGTGAGCTTGTTATTATTCGAAGCGTCGAGGTAGAACCCGTAGTCCATCGTGGACGGGTTGTTGTCGCCCCGTGCAGTGTTCCCGGAAAGGGTGTTGTCATCCGAGGAGTGAAGGGCGATACCGGCACGGTTCCCGTTCGCAGTGACATTCTGGACGGTTACCTGGTGCGAGGAGGTCAGGTTCACACCTTCCTGCAGGGAGTTGGATATGAGCGTGTTGTTGATCAGCCCCCCGGTGACCCTGTCAAACACGATCCCGTCCCGGGCGGTATCCTGTATGCTTACTGAACCGGCCGACAGGTTCGACGCGATGAAGACCCCGGTGGAGTCCGTGGCAACGATACCCGACCCGGTAGTCCCGCCGCTGGCCCTGTTCCCGGTCACCGCGACATTGTCCATCACGTAGATGTTATTGCCGTTCAGGATCGAGATCGCGGTGTCCCAGTTCAGGAACTTCAGGTTGACGATCTGGATGTTGCTGGACGATGTCCCGTTGATGACCACGCCTGTTGCACCCTGGTCAGGTTGGCCGGTGTACTCGAGGGTCTGGCCTTTCCCATCGAGGACGATATTGGAAACGTCGTGGATCCATATCCCGACGAGTGATTTGGTAATAAGCCCGCCAAGGTCGAGGGGATAATACCCCCCCGAGCCTGTTGTAGCGTTGATCTCCCAGTAGCGACTGTCGCCCTCACCCTGGAGGTTCGTTGTATTCAGGGGTGGATCGGAAAGGCCACTGGTGAACGACAGGTCAAATGCAGGAGATGATGACATTCCTGCTGGCTGCCCCTCGCAGGTCTGGTTATCCGGAGGAGTTGTCGGGACTGTAGATACCGGTCCGGTCAGGGAGATTGAAGGTTCCGGGGTGGGAAGGGTTGTCGGCTCCACGGTGGGTCCTGGGGTTGTTTCCACGGCAGCCGGTTCAGTACCAGGCATGGGTCCCGGCGTATCGGTGGGTCCCGGCGTGACCTCCGGGGGCACCGGCCCCTCTCCGGGAACGGTTGCCGGGACTTCAACCGGCTGTGAACCGGCCGGCGGGGCCTGGGTTGGTGCTTCAGTCGGTGCCAATATCATTTCGGACGTGGCAGGGCCGGGGTCCGGGCCGGAACTGACGAGTTCTTCTGCCACAACCGGCGAGGTCCCGGCCGGTGCTTCAATGGGTGCCGGTATTGTTTCGGGAGCGGCAGGACCGGGGTCCTGGACGGAGCCTGCGGGGTCCTCTGCCAGTGCCGGCGGGACCACGGGTATCATACAGAGGACCATGAATAGTACAAACGAGACTTTCAACCAGTTATTTCGGGACCATTCAGCCATTAATCGGACCTTCCTCCGTCCTGCACCGCCATGTCACCCCATGGCACCGCAGGTACGCAGATCATAGCATTTTTCCGGAGGGTTTATAAAAAAATGCGATATTTTATCTGTTCAGGACAATGCAGGCGATAATGAACACGGTTACCTGAAACATTCATATACCGGGCACTCGCAGCACCCCTGGACAGTACCCTGGTCCCCGGGCATGTCAGGGTATTTTCCTCCGGAATGTCTTCGTTTTACCCTGTCCCGCTCCGGTATACCGTGAAGGTCAGGTAGAGCCCTGCCGCGATGAACACCAGGGCGGCCCCTGGTCAGAAAAACCCGTTTCTCACTCAGATGATTTTTAAAAAGAGCTTTCCGGGCAGGAAGCCCGGGCTCATCCCTGCTTTTCGACCTCGACCGGGTCGATGTTCGCGTCGATGAGGCAGTCGAACGGCACGACCGGGAGCCACCCGGCCTTTTCAAACATGTGCATGAAGCAGACCCCGACGACCTTCGTACCGGGGTGGCGGTCAATGGCTGCCTTCATCTGCGCCGCCTCCACCGGGACGTCCGGCATGGACAGGCCGCCCATGACCACGACGGTCTTCGGGCTGAGCTGACCGGCCGGGTCCCCGGCCTGCATGCCGACCCCGTCGACGAGGACGACCTTCCGTGCCTTTTTTTCGTCGATGAACGGGACGAAGACCTGGTCAAGCTCCATCGACCTGACGGCGAACGCCAGCAGCTCGACAAAAGGCGTGCAGGTGCCCGGGACACCGTAATAGACGACCTGGTCGCCCTTGGTAAATCCTGACTTCACGAGGTATTCCTTGAACGGGCGGAGGATGCCGGGTACTCCATGGAAGACTTCCTTTGTGGCCATGATATGATACACCTCCTTTTCCAAGAGGATAAAGCCTCTGGGGTAGAGGTACCTGGCCGGGAGCATGAGACCTGTTTCCGCCCTGACCGGGGCGTTTTTCCGCGGATGGTGTCCCTGCTCCCGGTTTCATGGATGTGAAAAAGAGGTGGAGGCCCGGGAAATACTTAGAGCACTTTTCCTTTCCTCAGGCCGACCGCCCCGGTGACGACCAGGACGATGCCTATGACGACCGACAGGTAGTCGAAGAATCCCGGTTTTCCCGCGAGGGCGAGGCCGCCGGTTGCCGTGAGATAGAGACCGAGGAGGATGAGGATGGCGTTGATGATCCGCTGGTCCATGATCGTACTCGAACCGCGTAGCTTATGAATACTCCAGTTTTCACACCCGCTTCTGCCATGTCCGGTGCCTCCGGCGGCCCCTTGGGCGCAGACAGGAATGCCTGCAGCCCGGACTGCGGGGGCCCGGGTAGATCCGATGACGACTTTTCGATACGTACAGGGACAATCCCGGTGATCCTGGTGGCGGCAAATCCAGTATTTTCCTGGTGTAGACGGTCCATGCATATCTGGACTGTTCAACCCTGTCCGAAATGGCGTCATCGCTTTGCAGGTTTCTGCCTGGTAGAAAGGAGATCCCTATGGCCGGAGCAGATGGAAAAACGGTTATGTTAGGTTATAACCATACATAAAATTATTTTATGTCAAATTATAATACTACAAAATAAAGATTTATAATATGTTATAACAATACATAATGGCATGCCACCCCTCCTCGACCTGCTCACCACCCTGAACCCCTGGTGGACAGGCCGGGACTATGATACCGGAAAACTCCGGCCGGCCTATATATCCCGGATCATGCGGTACACCGGGACCGGAGAAGTGGTGGTCCTGAGCGGTGTCAGGCGTTCAGGAAAGACGACCCTCCTTTTCCAGACCGTCCGGTCCCTTATCGAAGACCACCACGTACCTCCCCGGAACATCCTGTTCGTGAACTGCGACGAGCCCGAGGTCTCCAGCCTCGAGAGTCCAGTCCTGACGATTGTCGATGTCTACAGGAAAGAAGTCCCGGCCAGGGGTACGCTGTACCTTATTTTTGATGAGATTCAGGGTGTACCCGGATGGGAGCAGTCCCTCAAGTCGCTCTATGACCGGAAGGAATACCGGATACTCATATCCGGGTCCTCCTCGTACCTGCTGGACTCTGAGATTTCAACCCGGTTGTCCGGGCGGTATTTCACCGTACCTGTCTATCCCCTGGACTTTTCTGAATACCTCTCGTTTCAGGGGATTGAAGTATCCGGGGACCCGGTCGGGCTCGCATCCGGGAAATACGAACTGCTGCATAACCTGAAGCGGTACCTCCGGGAAGGTGGCTTCCCGGTCGTCGTGCTGCAGGGGGACGAGCGGACAAAACGTGATTATCTGAAGGCATACTATGACAGCATCGTCTACCGTGACATCGTCCGGATCAACGAGGTCAGGAACCAGAAGGCCCTCGCCGGGTTGCTCCACTACCTGTTCACCAATTTTACCGCCCCCTATTCGTACCGGAGGCTTGGCGCCCTCCTTGGAATTGACCTATCTGCTGTCCGGGACTATGTTCATTTTGCCGAAATGGCCAAAGTCCTAGTCGAAGTCCATCACTTTGCCTATTCACTGCAGGTTCAGAAACGGTCGAACCGGAAGCCCTACTGCATAGACAACGGTCTTAGGAACGCGGTGGCATTCCGCTTCTCTGAAGACGAGGGTAAATTAGCCGAAAACCTGGTGTGTGTCGAACTCCTCCGGTCCGGTGCAGACCTTTTTTACTGGAAAAAGGTGAAGGAGGTCGATTTTGTCGTGAAACACCCTGACAACCTCCTGACCGCCATCAATGTTACCTATACGGACACCGTCCCTTCGCGGGAGGTGGAGGGGCTCGTGGAGTTTGCGGAGGAGTTCGGGGACCGGGTGAAGGAACTCCTCCTTCTTACCCGGGACAGGGATGAGGTCAGGGGAGCGGTAACGGTGGTCCCGTTGTGGAAATGGCTCTTAATGGAGAAAAGTGACTGATTTCATCAAGCCCTGTGCCTGGAGGAGCGTTCAGCTCCGCCAGGATACCCTGCCCGTCATCCTCTTTCCCTGATTCCCGGGCCCTGGTACAGCTCCCTGAGGTTCCTGCACCGCTATCCCTGTGTTCCCTGACTCCCCGGTCCGTCCGACGCGAGCCGCCGGTACTTTTCCTCGCTAACGGCGAGCGCCTCCTCGGCCCTCCTCCGCTTGAGGACCTCCCAGAGGCCGTGCATGAGGAGAGAGAGCTGCTTGACGTCCTCGTCGTTGTAATCGATGTACTTGTTGGCGACGCCGGCCACGATCACGACATGGTCCCCGTCCATGACCGGGATGTTCATGTGCCTCGTGATGTGGGGGTGTCCCTTCGGGTACCCCTTTTTCATCGGGTTCCCGGCCTGGTAGTCGTTCGTGATGACCGGCTGACGCTGCCTGACCGCCTCGCCCCACAGACCGGTCTGCTCCGTCCTGTATACAGCAGGCTTCTCCCGCATCGCACACTCCTTCATGGCGGTCTGCGACCAGGCATACATCGTCAGCTCGCTCTCGTCCTCGTTTAAAAACGCGAGGTAGGCGAGGGGGCTCCCGGTGATGACGCCCGCTCCCTCGACGGCACAGTCGAGGATCTCCTTTTCCGGCTCTTTTGCCATGTCGTAGAAGCTGAGGTGGTAGAGGAGCCGGGACTCGTTCTCGCGGATCCGCTGTTCGTTCCGCGAGAGTTCCTGGAACTGCTCCTGCAGCTCCTCCTGCGATGCCGCCAGCTGCTCGTATGCGGCCTTCAGTTCGTCCTCTGCCCGCTTCCTCGCCGTAATGTCGAGGGCGATGTGGATGACCTTTTCGAGCTCCCCGTTGTCACCGTACACCGGCGTACAGGAGACCGAGTAGTACCCGTCCAGGGCTGCGACCTCAGTCTCGAAGGCCCCGGTCGGACCGCCCTGCTTCAGCCGTTCGAACGGACATTTTTCAGGTGGCCTCGAGTTCTTTCCGGCATGGAAAACCTCGTAGCAGCGCCTTCCAATGAGCCCCTCGAGGCTCATCCCGGTCACCCTGAGCGTCGCGTCGTTCGCATCGATGACCCGGTTGTCCATGTCAAGGACCATCGCAGGGTGGCCCACAGCCCGGAATATCGTCTCCCAGTCCTTCTTCGCCCGGGCGAGGTCGTTTTCGACGTTTTTAAGGTCGGTAACATCCCTGATCGACTCGATCGCCCCCTTAACATCGCCGTTCCGGTCAAAGAGGGGGCCGGCGCTTGCCATGAGCACCAGCCAGGGTTTTCCCGGGAGACGGGTGGAGTCAGCCGCGACGATAGCGGCCTTCCGGTGGACGAACATTGGGTAATGCCGTTCTATCTCGCTGTCCGGAGCGGAGACGAGGTCTATGAGCATCGGGCGCCGGTCACCATAGAAGGGGAGGGCGTACTCGTGGTCGCCCTTCCCGATCATCCCGGAGGCCGGTATGCCGGTCATCTCCTCGATGGCGTGGTTCCAGGCGATCACACGGCCGTCACGGCCGATGGCGAAGGTAGCGTCCGGGAGGAAGTTGATGATATCCGCAAGCTGCTGCTCGGAGTCCTTCAGGGCCTCGATGGCGTGTTTGCGCTCGATGGCCATCCCGATCTTGTGGGCGAGCTCGGCGAACTGCGAGACCGGGTCGCCCCCCTTCTGGAGGTAGAAGTCGGCGCCGTTATTGATGGCCTGGATGGCGACCTCCTCGCGTCCTTTACCGGTGAAGAGGATGAACGGGAGGTCGGCCGCCTTTGCCCTGACCTCCTGGAGGAACTCGATCCCGTTGACCTCGGGCATCTGGTAGTCCGAAACGATGGCGTCGAACTCCTCCATGCCGATGTACAGGTAGCCCTCCTTGGCGGAGATCGCGGTCTTCACGGAGAAGTAGCCCGTTTTTTCTAGAAAGATCTTGGTAAGGGAACAGAGCGCCGGCTCGTCGTCGACGTACAGGACCTTCTTCTTCTCCACGGTATTGAGTGTATCTTGCAAGCAAGGGACATAGGTCTTTCGAAGAGGCGGGAACGAAGGATCGGGGGGAAGCCGGAATATATCGCGATAAACGGTTCATCGGAGTGATCCACCCTTATGTGGGAAGGGAATGACGAATGTAAAAATATCCTTCCGTTCCCGGCAACCCTCGTAATAAAAACCGAAATTTCCAGGTTGTTTACCTGTTTCACAATGTCCCGACCCGGAGTGTGGTCAACGACGGGATGGCAGATTGTCCTTCCCGTTCCTTTTCAGCCGGTAAACAACCGTGAAACCTTATCTAAAAATCCCGCAAAGGAGTATGGTATCGTGGGGAGACCGGCCCCCCGGAGCGCCGATAGGTGAAACCAACAACGAAAGCAACAAACCACAACCATTGTTCCGGCCACTCCCGCCCGGTCGTTCCGGGAAGGCCGCACGGTACCAGAGTGCTCACCGGGCGTTTCCGCCAGGATCATCGCAGGACCTCGTGCAGAAGCCCCCTATCCCGTGTTTTTCCGGCTCGATGGCGATCCAGGAGTCACGGATCACCCTGTCCCGCCCGGCCGCAAGGATGTCCTCGCGGGACAGCCCGACCTCGAACCCACCCTCGGGCTCGGGCCAGGAGTCGATCTCCCCGAGGATGTTCCGGTCCTCGTACTCCACGAAGAGGGCGTTTCGTATGAGCCACTCCCGGCTGACCCGGCCGGTCTCCCTGGCAGGGCTGTCTTTCGGCTGCAGCCCCTGCCGTGCCTCGGGACCGGTAGCCGGGTCCTGGGAGGGGCTGTCCGGGCCGGTCTCTTTCTCTTTTGTTTCATCCCTGCCTGGGAGATGGACCTGCCGGGAGGACCTGTCGCCCTTCTGTTCTTTCCGGGCCTCCCCACCCGTCCCGTCCGGCACACTACGGGACGCCCTGGTCATACCGGGACGGCTGGGGGCGGGACGGTCAGACAACGCCCTTGGAAGCAGGGAAAATGTCATACACGATCAGGGGCGTGGACTTCCTTGAAGTGATTCTCATGAGTATATTTAGTATGTTTAGCAATTCCGGGCAGCCCTGAAAACGATATCGAAATGGATTGGAGGAGGGTCAGATGGAGCATAGCCCGCCGGGCCGCGTCCCCTGGACTGCAGCGGGGTGTTTCAGCTGTCCCGGGGCAGTCCCCGGGGAGACCGACCCGAGAAAACTATCAGGGCCTGTGCGTTGTGAAGGATAAAAAAAGGTCGGAAGACGTCGGGTTGATGCACCCGTGAGCTACCCCAGCGCCTTCCGTTTCTGTACGTGGTACAGGACGAGCAGGGCGGCGAGGAGGAGCGGGTAGAAGAGGTCAATGTACATGACCATCCCGGCGTTGCCCGGCGAGGTGTCCCCGTGGGCGACGAGCTCGTAGACGTGGCAGATCCCGGCGCCGACATAGAAGATCCCGGTCCCGATGACGGTCGCCGTCCAGAACCCCTCCGACCTGAAGACCAGGCAGAGGACCGCGACGACGCCGAGCGAGAGGTCCCACAGGCCTACTTCGCGCTGGAACGGGTTCCCGGCCGGCCAGCCGATCGACGCGGCGACCTGGTCGGGGAAGAGGAGGTGGCCGAGCCCGCCGAAGATGAGGCCGATGCCGAGCCCGATCCCGAGCTGCCACATCAGCACGGAACCGACAGCCTGCCATCCGGAGATTTTTTTCAGGCGTATATGTACGAACGCGATGACCAGGGCAAGGATAGGGAGGGCAAGAGGCCAGAGAAATGCCATGAGGTCCATGAAGAGCTATCAGGCCGTCCGGGGATAAATGAAACGGTTTCCTTGGAACCAACGGGAGGTATACGGAAGCAGTCGTCCTGGAAAATGGGAAAAAGAGCG
>CAZGXZ010000119.1:0-8238 GCA_964530035.1 uncultured Methanoregulaceae archaeon | reverse complement strand
GGAGAGGAGCGATGGGGGCATGTTTATCTGCTCGGCAATCGGCGCGAAATCATCAAACCTCCCGTACTTCGGATTTGCTGCACCGAGGAGGGCGCACCGTGACTTCAGGGTCGCCGTGATGCCCGCCTTGGCAACGCTGATTGACTGTTGTTCCATCGCCTCGTGGAGTGCCGAACGGTCCTCCTTGTGCATCTTGTCCATCTCGTCGACACATGCGACACCCATGTCGGCGAGGACCAGGGCTCCCGCTTCAAGCGTCCACCTCCCATCGCCGAACTCGTCCTTGACCGCAGTCGCGGTGAGGCCGGCTGAAGTGGACGACTGACCGCTCGTATAGATACCCCTTGGAGACAAGCGGACGACGTACCGGAGCAGCTGGCTCTTCGCAATACCGGGGTCACCTATCAGGAGGACATGGATGTCGCCACGGAGGTGGCTTCCGTCAGGCATCTCCTTCATGATCCCGCCGAAGAGCTGGAGGGCGATAGCCTCCTTTACATCCTCGTTTCCATAGATGGTGGGAGCTATCGAGTGGGATATCTTCTGGTACACCTGGCCGTCCCTTGACAGGTTCCGTATCGTCTCCTCGTCCTTCTCGTCGATCTCGACCTCTTCAAACTCCTTCTCCGCGACTTCGATCGAGTTGCACTCAAGGTAGATATCGAAGATGGTACTTTTTGTCCCCTGGGTCACCCGCTGGATGGACCTTAAAATCCCGTTCATGATCACCCGGTCTCCCGGGGTCACCATGCCGGTCAGGTCATCGGTGGCATCCACGTCGAGGGTCTGGGGCTGTTCACCACCCCGGAGGCCCTCCGGGGACTCCTGGATCCTGAGTTTCTGGGAGTCGGTGAACTCCGAGAGCCTGATGATCAGGTCGAACTTCTTGTTGGTGCATCCTTCCGTCCTGCATGTTTCAGGTTCCCTGAACTGCCCGTAACCCTGTTCCTTTTCTGTTTTATGGCCGGCAGCACACCGGAATACCGCCTGGGTGATCCGGGGCCTCACCTCGGTGGTCTTCCTGAGGATCCCTTCGACACTGATGAAGGTGTTGATGTCCTCGGCACGGATGTGCCTTACGCCGATTTTTCTGGGGAGATTGGTGAACCGTATGTTGATCTTCGGGGCTTCCTTGCCCTCCTTTGCCTTCACCAGCCTGTGGTTGGTTATGGTATCGCGGATCTCGGCCAGGATTTTTCCCGGGTTGGCAAGGAGTTCGTCGGCGAGCCGTATCCCCTGCCTGCCGAACCCCTCGAGGTCCCTGTAGTTGATATACAGTGAACGTTTGTACGGGTATTCCCGGGTCAGCTCGAGGAGTTGCTTTTTGTACCGGGTCTTTAAAAACCGGCTCCATTCTGCATCCCGGTCGGTTACCTCAACCTCTATTTCACCCTCCATTCTTTATCCGTCCCCTGCTGATGACCAGGTTCGCGATCAGCGCCTCCATCTGGATATCACTGTTGGCGCCCTCTGATATCCTGAAATCGGTTTCCCCAAGGTGGTCAATGATGGTCGCCTTGACCCCGCGGTCAAGGTCGGTCTTGATGACCGCACGGTAGAGTTGCGAGATGAGTTCCTGGGGTGCGATGCCGCGTTCATGGAGAAGTTCTCCAAGGAGCCGTCCCGCACCATCAAAGTCCTCTTTCAGGGCGAGATCGAGAAGCCTGGTGATTTCCTCCGGCCGTGCCGTGGCCGTTATCGCGTATACCATCCTATCCTCGATCATAGGACTGATTATTGCCGCTCCCTGCACCGCATTGATCGCCTTGCGCATGTCTCCCTGGGCTACATATACCACTGCATCAACAGCGGCCGGAGTGAGGGTGAGCCCTTCCTTCGTTGCGATCCGTTGTACCATCGTGACTATGGCCTGCTTTTGCAACGGCCTGAAACGGTAGATGGCACACCTGGACTGGATCGGGTCGATTATCTTCGACGAATAATTGCAGGAGAGGATGAACCTGCAGGTCATTGCGTACGATTCCATCGTCCTGCGGAGGGCCGCCTGGGCATCCGGAGTCAATGCGTCCGCCTCGTCAAGGAACAGGATCTTGAACTCGGCCCCGCCGAACGTGGTCGTGCGGGCGAACTGTTTTATCTGGTTCCTGACGACATCGATACCCCGTTCATCTGACGCGTTCAGCTCACGAAAGTTCATCTGCCAGTTTTCACCATAGAACTCGCGGGCGAGGGCAACCGCCGCGGTGGTCTTCCCGACTCCGGCAGAACCCGTGAAGAGGAGGTGCGGCAGGTTGCCGTTTTTGACATAACTGATAAGCCGCTCGGTAATCTCGTCCTGCCCGATGATATCCGTGAGCCGCTGCGGGCGGTACTTCTCAATCCATATAGTATGCTCCTCTTCCATAGGGTGGCCTCCCCTGACCTCCCGGGCGATGCCTGGATGAGATAATCAGCCGTTGTTACTGTTTTCTGCCGAAAGCATCCATGATCGGGCCGGAGATATCTATGGTATGTATGGCGCTGGAAAGATAAAAACAGAAGCTTGTATTTCCCGGTTCTCTGCTCCGGTCAGGCAGGAATTCCTCTATTGAATATAATTTTTTGAGACAGCACCCTTCATGAACCCTATCTGACAATCCATATACCTTCATGGGCCATATATGAGGATACGAACCCTCAACCCCGGAATTCCACCCAGACCCTCCCTCGCGCCAGGGACAACGACGCAGAGGCAAGGGTGTTCGCTGCCGAGCTGCTCCACCCCGGGGCAGTCGCCGATACATCAAAGTCCTCCGCTCATATCCTATATACTCCCGGAGGTGCGGCCTGCAGGGTACTTTTCTCCTGCGGTGTCCTGACCGAGTTTTCAGAGAAGGGCGAGTATCTTTTCGCCAGGCTTGCAGATCCGACGGGAGCAGTAACCCTCCGCATGGGAAGACAGGACCAGGTTGCCAGGGAGGCCTGTGAAGCCCTTGAACCCCCTGCATTCGTGACCTGTTCAGGAAGGGTCGAGATAACGGGTCCCGGCCCCAGGGCCCGGGTATCCATCCGGCCGTTTTACCTCTACCCTGCGAACCGGGGGATACGCGATGTCTGGATTGGAAAGACCGCGGAAATAACCCTTTCCAGGATCAGCGCAATGGAAGCGGCGATTCAATCGGGAAGGCCGGGATCCTTTGAGGAAGGGCAGGTACTGAGAATTGTGAGACCCTCTCTGCATGACCTTGCCGATATTGCGAAAGCAGCCCTGGGCGCCCTTGAACTTGTCAGAGCGCAGCCTGTTGCAGCCATCCCTGATATCGACCTCCGATCAGCCGTATTGGGTACTGTAGCCGACCTTTCGGGCCCGAAGGGTGTGCCTGTCGAGGAACTCCTGCGCCATTTTGCCGGTCAAGGACTGCCGGACAACGCCGTGCTCGATGTCGTCCGTGGGCTCATCGCAGAGGATGAACTCTACCAGCCCCAGAAGGGGTACGTCAAGATACTCTGATCCCCGAATGGACCTTGAATTTCTGGAAAACGGGCCGGCAGTCGTTATCAGCGGTGATGAGCGGGTCCTGGTCATTGCCGACCTCCATTTTGGGATTGAGTCTGACCTCGACCGGCATGGCATTCATGTACCGAGCCGATCCGAGGAACGCCTCGAGAGGGTGATGACCTGCGTGGGGTCTGCCAGGCCCGACCTGCTCCTCCTGCTGGGAGATGTCAAGCACACGGTCCCCGGCACGACACGGCAGGAGTTTCGGGAGCTCCCCGGCATCCTTGATGCACTCCGCTCGGAGACGGTTGTCAGGGTCATTCCAGGAAACCACGACCCCGGGATCGCGCGATTTCTCGATGACCGGGAATTGTTGCCTGCTGCCGGGACGGTCATCGACGGGGTTGCCTATCTCCATGGCCATGCAGCCCCGGCTGCGGAGGCACTCGGCCGGCTCGTCGTTGCCGGTCACCACCACCCGGTGGCATCCCTCCGCGACTCTGTCGGGTGCTCGCTCCGGGCTCCCGCATATCTTCTCGGGGAGGTCGATGAACAGGCCCTTGGCATAGGCAGGAATGATCAGTCCGGGCAGGGGGATACCCGGGTTCTGCTGGTTCCGGCCTTTAACGAGTATGCGGGATATGACCTTCTCCTTACGATGAAGAAACCGTTTTCACCTCTTTCACGGTGCATAAGGAAAGAGTCCGCCGAGGTATTCCTTGCAGACGGCACATATGTCTGCCGGCTGGAGGAGCTGGTGCCTGATGAGCGCGATGCTGGGACTTGACCCGCGTGTCCTGGGGTGCATACGGAAGAGAGGGTTTACCGCTCTTTCCGACGTCCAGGAACAGGCGATCCCTGCGGTCCTTGACGGAGCGCACCTCCTTCTCATAGCTCCCACCGGGACGGGCAAGACCGAGTCGGCGATGCTCCCCGTGTTCAACCGGATGTTGTCCTGCCCCCAGGCAGGTTTTTCTACGGTGTACATCACCCCGCTCCGTTCCCTCAACCGCGACATCCTTTCCAGGATGGAATGGTGGTGCAGGGAGCTCGGCATGACCGTCGGCGTCCGTCACGGGGACACTCCTCTTTCAGAACGGAGAAAACAGGCGCTCAACCCTCCGCAACTCCTCATCACCACCCCGGAAACGCTCCAGGCCCTGTTCATGGGAAAACGTCTTCGTTCGCACCTGAAACAGGTCAGGTGTGTCGTCGTTGACGAAATCCATGACCTGGCAGGGACAAAACGAGGGGCGCAGCTCGCGGTCGCCCTCGAGCGCCTTACCGCCTATGCGGGCGATTTCCAGAGGATCGGGCTTTCTGCAACCGTGGGAAACCCGGAAGAGGTTGCCCGGTTCCTGGCCGGAAAACGGCCCTGTTCAATCGTGAACGTCCCCGTGGCCAAGCAGCTGGATATATCCGTCTCCTGTGTCGGGGATGATTTTGGCCGACAGGCACGCACGGTCGAGAAGATCATCGAAGACCATGCCTCGGTCCTGATCTTCACCAATACGCGCGTGACCGCCGAAGCCCTCGGGCACCAGCTGTTCAGGCGTGGGGATATCGAGGTCCATCATGGATCCCTTTCACGGGACGTGCGTATCGAAGCCGAGGAACGGTTCAAGCGAGGGGAGGTACGGGCCTTGATCTGCACCTCCTCCATGGAACTCGGGATCGACATCGGCCACGTGGAGTATGTCATCCAGTTCGGGTCTCCCCGCGAGGTGTCGCGTCTTGTCCAGAGGGTAGGCAGGGCCGGGCACCAGCTGAACACGGTTTCCTCAGGGACGATCCTTGCCGCCGGATTCGACGACCTTGTCGAGTCACTCGTCATCACCAGGCGTGCCCGGGAAGGTGCCGTGGAAGCCGTCGTCCCCCACCGGGGGGCAGCGGACGTGCTCGCAAACCAGGTCGCAGCAATGGCGGTCGAGTATGGTGAGATCCAGCTGAAACGGATGGAAGACATCATCTCGGGGGCCTCGGTTTTTTCACAGGAATGCAGCCTTATCCCTGAGGTCAGCAGGCAGATGGAACAGCACCGGCTAATCAGGGTCAGGGATGACTCGGTGATAACAACGGCAAGGGCACGCCGGTACCTTGCGTCAACGCTTTCCATGATCCATGATGAAAGGAAACTGCCTGTGTTCGACATGATCTCACGGCGGACGGTGGGGACTCTTGACGAATCATTCGTTGTCGGCTTCATTCACACAGGCGTCGTTTTCATCACGAAGGGGCAGCTCTGGCGGGTCCTTGATATCGAGGACGGAAGGATAACCGTCGAACCTGCCCGCCACGCGAAAGGGGAGCTCCCCTCGTGGGAGGGTGAACAGATACCGGTCCCGTACGAGGTGGCGCAGGAGGCGGGCCGGCTCCGGAGGACCCGTGATATCGGGTCATATACTCATGATCCTGATTCAGTGGCATTTTTCAGGCGTTTCCTTGATGAGATGGACCGGAACCGGTCAATCGTCCCGACAGACACTGAAATCACGCTCGAATATACCGATGAAGGGGTGGTGATGAACGTCTGTGGTGGCCACAAGGCAAATGAAGCCCTCGGACGGGTGGTTTCGGTGCTCCTCTCGGCACGGTTCGGAACGACCGTAGGCATCGAGATAGATGCATATCGTGTTTTTTTCAGGCTCCCCTCAACCGTAGGGGCAGTTGATGTCAAAGAGACCCTTGATTCCCTTGACCCCGCCCACCTCCAGGGGATACTCGAGCTTGCCCTGAAACGCACCTCGCTGTTCCGGTGGAAGCTCGTCCAGATCGCAAAAAAATTCGGGGCCATCGACCCTGATGCCGATTATGAACGGCTCTCCCTTCACAAGTTGTCCGAGCTGTTTGAGATGACCGTGGTCCAGAGGGAGGCATACCGGGAGCTGTTCTCCGGTTACATGGATGTGGAATGTGCGTCCACAATCGTCGGGAGGATACGCGATGGCGGAATCGGGGTGACAATACAGAAAATAAGCCTTATGGGGGCTGCAGGTCTTTTTTCGTCACGTGACCAGATACCCCCGCCGACGGCCGACCAGGCGGTTTTAAACGCGGTCCGGCAACGGCTCGAGAATGACCATGTCATCCTGGCGTGCATGAACTGCAGGGAATGGCGTTCGAAGACCCAGGTCTCCCGCGTCCCCGATCCCCCCCGGTGCCCGAAGTGCGGGGCACGACTTGTCGCAGCCCTCAAGCCCTACGAGGAGCACCTGTTTGACCTTGCCTCAAAGAAAAAGAAGACCGAGGAGGAAAGGAACCTCGAACTCCGGCTTTTAAGAAACGCCAACATCGTTCTGTCAAGTGGAAAAAAGGCAGTAACCGCCCTCGCAGCCCGTGGGGTCGGGCCGGAAAACGCTTCGCGGATACTCGCGACCCTCACCGAAGGAGATGCTTTCTACCGCGAGATTATCAAGGCGGAACGAAATTTCATACGCACCCACAAGTTCTGGCAATAGTGACCTGGTGAAAGGGTACCAATGGCTTCATTTGTGAACTGGCGCCATATTATGACTCTGGCTGTTTGGTCTTCCCTGGGACGTCCGGGCCAGGTGACCCTGCACCTGCCCGTGCAGGAAAAAAACTGTGGGTGCCTTATAAAAAAGACCCCTAAAAATGAAACAGGGTGGAAATTGCCCTTCACATGATGCTTCCGAGTTTCTGCTCGAGGAATGCAAGGCCCCGTTTGATATCATCGAGGTTTTTTCCGCCGGTGAGGATGATTTTTCCTGATGAAAAGAGGAGTGCCACGATCTTCGGGTCCTTGATCCGGTAGACCAGGCCTGGGAACTGTTCGGGTTCGTATTCGATATTCTCCAGGTTGAGGGTTATGACAACCTTGTTCAGGTTGATGTATTTCCCGATATCGTAACTGCACACGATATTCGTTATCGCGACCCGCGGTTCGTCGTAGGTCTGGACACCTGCACCCTGCATCGCACCGATGATCAGTTTCAGTCCCTCATCGAGGGCGTTCTTATCCCGGATGCCGGTAAGGACGACTTTTCCCGAGGAGAATATGAGAGATGCTATCTTCGGGTCATCAATCCGGAAGACAGCGCCTGGAAACCTTTTCGTATTGAGTTCGCAGTTGGGTATCTTCTGCGAGATCTCTGTAAGGTCGATCGAGTCAGCGATTGCCCCGGACGCCACGATATTCTCGATCTTCAGGGACTCGTACTTGCTATCGTCCATTAGAATGAGGTGGACTTTTAAAGAGCATAATACTACTGCACCTGTCCCGGAGGGTCATTATACGGACATGGAGGGGTATCCCTCGCGGGCAACAGCCCTTTTACCATCTGGGGCAGAAGGTACAGGACATACATGGAGCAGACAGGACCGAACATGCACACCTACGAGGAGTGTATCAGGGATTTTTCAATCGACGTGCCTGAGTATTTCAACTTCGGGTTTGATGTTATCGACCGCTGGGCAAAAACCGACAGGAACAAGCTCGCCATGATCTGGGTTGACCAGGGGGGAAACGAGCGTAAGTATTCATTCCGTGATATCAAGAACCTGTCCAACCAGGCAGCAAACATTCTCCTGAAATACGGGATCATGAAAGGAGACCGGGTTATGCTGCTCCTTCCGCGGGTCCCGGAGTGGTGGATCTTTGCAGTAGCACTCATCAAGCTGGGTGCGGTGTACTGCCCGTGCCCGACCATGCTTACTGGCAAGGACATCCTTTACAGGATAAACGCCGGGCATTTCAAGATGATTGTCACGAACCTCGACAACTCATCAAAGATTGATGAGATCGCTGACCAGTGCCCGACGCTTGCGGTTAAATTCCT
>CAZGXZ010000118.1:0-8252 GCA_964530035.1 uncultured Methanoregulaceae archaeon | reverse complement strand
AATTCGAGCGTGAGGTCCGCCTTCTTTTCAAGGCCCTGATGGAGGTCATGCTCGAAGGGGACTACTGGGGCAAGCCCTTTAACTTTCCAAAACCCGAAATAAGCATAGAACCTGATTTCATCCACGAGAGGGAGGAGTTCAACAGGGAGCACCCGGACCTCCCGACCTACGAGGACCTCTACCTCATGACCTTTGAGCTGGCTTCGAAGTATGGGACGCCCTACTATGACAACCAGCTCCCTGAGTACCGGGGTGCCGGGGAAGGGATCTCCTGCTACCAGTGCTGTGCGTACCAGTTTTCCGCGGTAGCCGATAAGGACTCCGATTTCAACCGCAAACTGCTCTTCGAGGATGGAAAGCACTTCTCGATGGGCTCCTGGCAGGTCGTCTCGGTCAACTGCCCCAGGGCGGCCTACAAGGCCGAAGGTGACGAGGAGCGGCTCTTTGCCGAGCTCAGGTCCCTGATGGACGTCGCTGTCGAGGTCTTCCGGATCAAGCGGCGGTGGATGGACCTTATCCGTGCGACCGGCCGCATGCCCTTTGCGATGCAGCGTCCCAAGGACCCTTCAACGGGCGAGAGGGGAGCGGTTGCTGTCGATCTCGAGGGACTGGTCTATACCATCGGTGTCGTGGGCATCAACGAGATGGTCCAGCATATGACCGGGCATCAGCTCCATGAGGGCCAGGCTGCATTTCGTCTCGCAGTAAAGGCGATGACCGCGATGGAGCTGTACGGAGCAGAACTCTCCAGAAGGCATGGGATGACAATTGCCCTGGCACGCACCCCGGCCGAGACGACAGGCCAGCGGTTCGTGGTATCCGACCTCCTCAACCGGCGGTTCAGGGACGCTGCCCTGGCGGTCGCAAAGGGAGACCTTGAAGGCTCCCTTGAACGTCTCGGGACAACAAGAGACCTCCCGATCTATTACACGAACGGTACCCACGTGGCACCTGGTGCAAATGTCAGCCTTTCACACCGGGCTTCCATTGAGCACATCTTTTTCCCGATAATCGATGGCGGGAACATCTTCCATATCTGGCTTGGCGAGGCGCGTCCTGACCCCCGCGGACTCATGGAGATGGCGTTCAAGCTCTGCCGGGAGACCCAGATAGGGTACTTCGCATTCACCCGCGACCTGACCATATCGCTCCGCGAGTTCAAGGAATACCGTCCCCAGCGGGAACAGAAGGCGATGTGGATGACCCCTGCCGTCACCAGGCCATGACAGGAGCGGGCCGGCTCCGGCACCTCTGAAAAAAAGAAGGGTCAGACTTCCTTTTTCGGGCATTTATGCACGGTTACATCCACGATGCCGTGCCGTACATCATAGAAACTCCGTGGCAGGTCGGCCTTTCCGTTCAGGGGGACGACCGTTTCCGTCCTTCCCACACATATCCTGACCCGGTCCTTCTGGATGTCGACATATGCAGCCCTGTCAGTGGAGGTGGGAAGCCGGGCGGTCACGTACCAGTACTCGCCTGACTCAACCAGTTCATACTCGATTGGAGCTGGCTCGTCCTCTCCTGTGCCTCCACCTCCTCCCGCTTCCGGAGAGCTTGTGATCATGATACACCTGACTTCCCCGCACATGTCCTCCCGTGCGGCTCCGGCGATGAGGTCGGCTATGATCCCCGAGATTCTCGTCACCAGTTCGTCATAGGGTTCACCCTGCATGGGTCCTCAACATGAACGCATCGCCGTCCCTGTCGGCGATCCCTTTTTCAACCAGCGATGCAAGCCGTGGCTCCAGGTCAGCCCTGCTCATCCCGGTCATGTGGGCCAGGTCCTCTTGTGAGAGGTTGTAATGGCCGAGGGCAACCGCAAGCCGCAGTTCCCCGTCATCAGGGATGATCTCGCGGCCCTGCTGCATGACGGTACTGATCTGCCGTTCGATATCCCTCTCAAGGTGTTCAACACTGTCCAGCATCTCGTCCCTGGTCCGGATCATCTGGCGCAGTGTCCGCAGTTCCCTGAAAAACCGCTTCTTCTCCTCCACCGCCGGAGAGGGCAGTGCACCGGCCGGCTGCCGGCGGCTTACGGCGATGATGATGTCATTTGCAAGGTAGTAGTATTTTCTTCGCCGTTCGTCCATGCGGCAGGCAAGGATCTCTGCCTCCTCGAGCATCTGCAGGTGGTCGATCACCGCTTTCGGGCTGATAGTGAGCCGGTCCGAGATCTCGGTGACGAAACAGGGTTTCTGGCGCAGCAGCTCGATAATCCTCCTCCGGTTACGGTTCCCGAGGATATCCAGGAGCTCAGCTACCTCCACAGGGTCGAGCATGGCTCACCCATGGTTAGTAAAGGATGACTTAAATATTGTCCTATACCGGCACGACCGGATGGGAAGTCACCAGGATGAATATGGTGTTGCAGGCCGGGGTTAAGAGGGAACTGAGGACTACTCAGGAAGGGTTGCCTGCCGACCATTCCTTGCTGCCTTGTGTTCCTTCTCCATTCGTTCCGTCGCAGTCCTGCAATACCCCGGATCAATGTCAATGCCGAGGGTACGACGGTGTAACCTTGTTGCAACTGCCGTCGTCGTCCCGACACCGTTAAAGGGGTCAAGCACGGCATCCCCGGAAAAGCTGAAGAGCTTGATCACCCGTTCGGCCAGGGCTTCGGGAAATACCGCCGGGTGGTCGAGTTCCTTCATGCGGCGTTCCGGGGCTATCGCCCACCGTGCGACCACCCACTCCTTGAACTCATCGCCGGATATATCAGCGTTTTCCGGGGACCCCGTCTTTTTCAGGTCACCCTTGGCGAATATTTCAAGAAATTCCCAGGTATACTTCAGGTACGGGCTTGAAGGGCTTTTCCAGGAGCCCCACGACGTGTACTTGCAGTTGTAGTTGTTTTTTTCCCACAGCACCTCACCCTTCCAGATCAGGTGCCGCTTCATGAAGTGCTGCGATATCACATGGTGACTCGGGATGTAATCGGAAAACAGGGGTTGGACATTCACCACGATCCTCCCCCCCCAGCACAGGACCCGTATGCATTCATCGAACACGGCGAACAGCTTGTCGAAATACCGCTCCCACATGTCCTCGTCACCGGTGGATCCATAGGCCAGCCCGAAGTTGTACGGTGGCGACGTGAAGACAAGGTCGATGCAGTTGTCAGGAAGTTTTCTCAGGACCTCCTCGGCGTCACCGCACATGACCCTGCCTGAAAAATCAAAGGGGAGATCATTTTTCTCCCGGGTGAAAGAATGCCCCCTCGTATAATACACCGCACCCCTCAGCCCTGCCTTTCCTGCACGGTCTTCGACCTTCCGCTCTCCATCATAGCCCGCGTAAATCCTTCGCCCGTTCCTGATGCCGTACGAACCTATCTCATCCAGCCGGGCAAGAAATGTTGAAAAAGGGTCTGATACTCCTTTCGTGGTATAGAGCTCGTCCAGGCCGCGGCCTGCAATGGCATCCCGGACAACCTGCTGTAATTCTTCAGGAGAGATGGTATTGACAAAACAGGCAAGGACTCCATTTTCCTCTGCCAGGAAAATTTCTTTTGGGGAACTGGCTGCGTTGATATCCCGGATGGCGGCGCGTTCCTGGTCGAGGAGAGGCCGGCCGGGGTCAACGGGTATGGCAAGGTATTCCCTCCCTTCCCGCTTGACTCGGTCGTACTTTCTTCTCCTGGCAGCCATCCCGTGCTCAGTCTGACAGGCGGTAATTCGGCGCCTCGTCGGTGATCATGATGTTGTGGGGGTGGCTCTCGTGATAGGCTGCACTCGTGATCCTGATGAACTCGGCCCTGGAGTGCAGGTTCGCAATATCCTTTGCACCCGTGTATCCCATCGCGGATTTCAGGCCGCCGACGAGCTGGTAGATGATCTCGGATACCTCGCCGACATAGGGTGCGACCCCTTCCACACCTTCGGGGACGAACTTTGTCCTGCCTATATCCTTTTTCTGGAAATACCGGTCCGAGGACTCCCCGCCACTCATGACGCCAAGCGATCCCATCCCGCGGTACTGCTTGTACCGCCTTCCCTTGATGCTGATGATGCGCCCCGGTGCCTCGTCTGTCCCGGCGAAAAGGTTGCCGATCATGACCGTGTTCGCCCCTGCGGCGAGCGCCTTTGCAACATCACCACTGTACCGTATCCCTCCGTCTGCAATGACCGGGACACCGGTCTTCACGGCAACATCGGCGACCGTTGAAACGGCGGTGATCTGGGGGATCCCGACTCCTGCAACAATCCTGGTCGTGCAGATCGAACCTGGCCCAATCCCCACCTTGAGAGCATCGACACAATCTACAAGAGTCTTTGCAGCCTTTTCAGTGGCGATGTTGCCGGCGATGACCTCAGCGGCCGCGCTCCCCTTGATGTCTTTGACCGCCCTGACGACATTCATGTTGTGACCGTGAGCACAGTCGACGACAAGGGCATCAGCACCCGCTTCGTCGAGCATCATCGCCCTCTGGAAATCAAACGGCCCGACGGCCGCGGCAACCCTCAGGTTCCCGTTTTTATCCCGCGTCGCCTGGGGGTACTGCTTTTTTTCGAGGAGGTCCTGCATAGTGATGATGCCGATCAGCTGTTTTTCCTGGTTGACGACAGGGAGCCGTTCGACCTTGTTGGTATACATGGTCTCGAGTGCTTCCTCCATCGTGATGCGTTCGTCGGCAGTAATTGGCGTGCGGGTCATGATGCTCTCAATGGACTCCCCTCCACGCTTCGAGACGATTGCCCGGACGTCGCGACGGCTCACGATCCCGACGATGACCCCGTCCGTGACGACCGGGACACCGGATATCCCGTGACGGTTCATCAATTGTTCGACGTCCATCACGGTTGCTTCCGTTCCAACAGAAAGGACGTCCCGCTCGATCAGCTCCTCCTCGCGCTTGACCTGGACAACCTCGTCCCGTTCCCGTTCGGCGGACATGTTCCGGTGGATTACCCCGATGCCCCCCGCCCGGGCCAGTGCGATCGCCATGGCTGACTCGGTCACCGTGTCCATTGCGGCAGAGACCAGGGGAATGTTCAACAGGATTTTCCTGGTGAAACGGGCCCGGGTGTCAGCCTGGTCTGGCTCGATGTGGGACTCGGCAGGGACGAGCAGGACATCATCGAAGGTAATCCCGAGGGGTGCGTTCAGCTTGTCGGAAAACATCTACCTCACCAGGGCAACGGCACGTTCCACGAGCTCCTCCTGGATGGAGGCTGCACGGTCCCCTCCGCACACCATTCCACGGACGCCGATGATCTCCGGACCTATCCGCTTGAGGGCGGGAAGGTCCGCAAATGTCAGCGAGCCGGCCAGGGCGGTCTCAACTCCCAGCTTCCGGTTTCCGGTCGTGAACCGTTCGAGGTCCTCTTCGGTCATGAAGGAAAATGTACTCTTACCGTCCTTCAGGCCGGTGTCCACCATGAGAACATCCGCTCCGGCTGCTGCTGCAACCGGTGCCATCACGAAGGGGGAGATGGTTTTCAACCGGATATAATCGGAGTATGCCGCTATCACGACCTTTTTTTCAGGGAAATCGTCCTTCACGGCCTTGACAACAGCGGTCACCATGTCCTCGGCCTGCTGCACTCCGTCAAAAAAGAGGCCGATCTTGACATAGTCCGCCCCGGCGCATGCGGCCCCGTAGGCTGCAAGTGCCGCTCCGCCCGGTTTGTAAGGAAAGTCCCCGATCGCGGCTGACACAGGTTTATCAGTCATGTCCCTGATGGACCTGATGACCCAGGGGTAGTTCGCCCCGAGCGACCCTTCGGCCGGCCGCTTGACATCAATAATATCAGCAGCAAGAGATTTTCTCGCTTCTTTCAGGTCTCTTGGGCTGACGAGCAGCTGCATATGATTTATGTGAACACGAAGACTAATAGTGATTGCGTTTTACCAATGGATATCGTTCTGGCGGTCGATTTACGCTTCGGAAAGGTCGTGTGGGGGAGGAGCGGTGATCGCGACACCTACCGGCCCCTGGACTGGGGCATATCACCGACAGCAGAACCTTTGGGATACATCCGGGCGGTACGACCGCGCTTTCTCTATGTTGCAGACCTCTCACGGATCACCGGATCAGGGAGTGAGACTGGTCACATCATGTCCCTGGCGACCCGGGTGGACCGAATTTTTGTCGACCGCGGTGCGCATTCCATCAAAGAACTCCTCGGCGGACCGGTCACCGATGTCATCGGGACCGAGACCGCGGGTGACCTTTCACAGTACAAAAGCGGGTTCCTCTCGGTTGACATGGTGGGAGGGCGGACTATTCCCACAGGTCGCGACCCTGTCGAGGTGCTCTGCGAGGCAGACGGGTCAGCATTCGAAGGGATTATCCTCCTTGATATCAGCGGCGTCGGTACGAAGCGCGGGCTGCCTGTGAAAATCCTTGCCCGCATGCGAAAGGCCACGGAAAAGCCGTTGTACTGGGGTGGAGGTGTTGGTTCCTGTGCCGACCTGTCAAGGCTTGCCGGTTCGGGCTTCGACGGGGCAATCATATCCACCGCCGTACACCAGGGGCGGATCCCGGTTGAATACGTAAGGAGTGGGTCATTCTGCTGATCACCCTCGAAGGGATAGATGGTTCGGGAAAATCAACACTGATACGCCTTCTAGAGGACTCCCTTGCCGATCTCGGCCCTGTCTTCACCAGGGAACCCGGGGCGACCTGGGTGGGAGAACCGGTAAGGACCGCAATTTCCAGGGAAAGCCACCCCCTGACCGAGGCCCTCCTCTTTGCCGCCGACCATGCCGAGCACCTCGCGACGGTGGTCAGGCCGGCCCTCCAGGAGGGACGGCTTGTCATCTCGGACCGTTATACCGACAGCAGGTATTCCTACCAGAGCGTGACACTCAGGGGAGTCCTGGACAACCCGCTTGAATGGCTCAAGGCACTTCATTCGGGCTGGTCCATCGTCCCTGATATGACATTTCTCATGACCGTCCCCCCGGAGACCGCGGTCGAACGACGACGTGCGACAGGAAAGACGGACCATTTCGAGGACCCCGTGTTTTTAAAGGAGGTCCAGGACATGTACCTTAAACTCGCCCTCGACGACCCCGCCCGCTTCGTCCTGCTTGACGGCCTCCTCGCGCGGGAAACCCTCGCTCAGGGTGTTGAAAAAATGATCAGGGATCTTGCTGTACGGCAACGACCACGTCGCCGACCGTAAGGACGTCCACCTGCGAACCACCCTCGGTGTAGGCAACCTGGGGTGTGAAGGCCCCTTCCGGGACGGTGATCTCTTCGCCTCCGACGGTAATGCTGGACGGAGGGTTTTCAAGGGTTTTTACCGGCAGTTCCCGGACCGCCGCCATGAACGCCTTCGCCTTTCCCCTGAGGACGGGCCCGATAACACTATGGTTGAACGTGACGCCGGTGATCAGCCGTTCAAGATGCGGTTCACCGCTACGCCAGTCAACAGGGGCATTCACCGCCCGGGAGAGGTCCCCGTCGTCCTTTACAACCCGGGGTGCGTACACGGTGACATGGGAGAGGTGAGCGTTGAGGGCCATGCCTTTCTCATGTTTATGCCGGCGGACGGCTGCCGCAACGTCGGTAACGAGAGCCCCTTCCGATTCTGCTGCTGCGTCCACGGGACCTGCTGAAGGCCACGACTGCCGGTGTACGCTGCCCCTGCCGAGGTGGGCATAACACTCCTCTGCAAAATGGGGGACGAACGGTGCGAGGAGCCGGCAAAGGGTGTCAATGGTTTCGGCGAGAGCATTGCAGGCCGATTCCCTTCCCGGGCCGTCAGCATAGAGCCGTCCCTTGACCAGCTCGATGTAATTGTCGGCAAGGGTCTCCCAGGCGAACTCCCGGATAGCTTTAAGAGCCCGGTCAAACTGGCAGGCGTCCATCGCCACGGTCACTTCGGCAACCGTGGCATGGAGGCGGGACAGGAGCCACCGGTCAATTACATGGGTGACCACCGCACCGGCCGGATAGGGGGCGCGGTCCAACTGCATCAAGGCGAACCGTACTATGTTCCACATCTTGGTCTGGAAGCGGGACGCCGCTACGACATCGTTCCAGCTGAACGTTATGTCTGAGCCAGTCGCAGCTCCCGCCGCCGACCACTGCCTCAGGGCATCGGCACCGTACTTGGAGAGGATCTCCTCGGGCACGATGATGTTCCCCCTGCTCTTGGACATCTTGAACCCGTCTTCGCCAAGGACCATGCCGTTTACGAGGATCTTGTCCCAGGGCCTCTTTCCGGTTAATGCCACGGATCTGAGGATGGTATAAAAAGCCCATGTCCTGATGATGTCATGCCCCTGGGGCCGGATCT
>CAZGXZ010000117.1:0-8307 GCA_964530035.1 uncultured Methanoregulaceae archaeon | reverse complement strand
CCTCTGGCACCGGATGATGGGGAGCAGGGATATCAGGGTGGACCTTCATTCCACGGCGACCTACCTCGTCGTCGCCCTGGTCGCAACCATCGCCTGTATGCTGCTCCTCGCCGGGTGCGGGACGCTCCTGTTCGGCCGGCCCTTTGAAAGCAAGTTCACGGGATATATCTCAAACAACCTCGCCTGGGCCCTGACCCTCGGGACGGTCCTCTTCATTGCAGTGCTCGGTCCTGCGTTTCGGAACGGATATGTGTACGGCAGGGAGTGGGAGCGCCGGACCGGAACGGGACCGCACCCCGGGAACCAAACTGAAAAAACGCAAGGATAACCGGCTTCTCCCCGGAGCAGGGGATTCAGGGGGCCTTCCTGGTCCGGCTTTTCTTAGAACGGAAACCCGTACAGGCCCCCGTGGAGGAGCATCATTACGCCCCAGAGGTTGATGAGGATACTCAGGATAATCAGGCTCTTTTCCTTCCAGTCGAGGATTTCCTTCATGCCTTTTGCGGTCAGGAGCATCAGGAACGGAATAAAGTCGAGGCTGAACCGGTAGCCGAACTGGGTGAAGCCGACCGTGCCGTGGGTGATCAGGACGGGCAGGATGCACAGGACGGCAATCCCCGCCTTGATACTGAGGCGGTCCCACTTTCCCATGAAGATATAGATGAAGGCGGGTGTTGTGAAGAACAGACCGAGGCCCATCCAGGACGGCTCAAAGTAGGGAAAGGAGTTGAGGAGTGTCGGGCCCTGGAAAAATATGGCATAGATGTGTCTCGGGATGTAGCTGATATCAAAGATGCCGAGCGTGTAGTAGGGGTCCGACTCGATACCGGGTATCAGGGTGTACCCGATGTCGTAGAATACCCCGTACCGGAGATAGTTATAGACCTCGTTCAGGGCGAGGGGGATGGCGAGTCCTGCGAGGAGGCAGGCGAATTCACGTATCCGAGGCCTCCATGCATCCTGCTGGTCGTATATCATGAGCAGGAAGAACGGGAGGGACAGGACCACCGGGAGCCGGGAGAGGGCAGCAAACCCCAGGACCAGGCCGATAATGAAGTTGTTTTTCCGGTACAGGGTGAGGAGTATGGCGGTCGTGAGGAACAGGACTGCCGAAACGTGTTCGATGTACCATGACGAGCCGACCACTGCCGTGAACCAGAGACAGGTTCCGAAACCGAACAGTGCCGTGAGCCAGAGGGCCTTTTCAGGGTTCGAACCGGTTTTTCTGAGCATGAGCCACGTACATGGGACGGCGATGCTGGCAAGGAGAGTGGAAAGCAGCGCCTGGTCGAAGGCGGTACCATAGGCAGCTACGAACGGGATGAGCAGAACGGCAGGCATCGGCGGGTACACGACATAGTAGCTGCCATGGTAGGGGACGACCTCGTTGAGCGTGATCCCATGGCCCGAGAGGCTCAGGGAGCCGTGGAGAAAGGCGTCGGCCAGGTAGACAAAATGGTTCTGCTCAGAGGACTGCCCTTTTGAGAGCAGGTAGAGGGCCAGTACCACGATCATGATGATGGTGAACGTGTACGGGACCGGGAGAGAGGTGATATTCCGGGCCTGATGTGATAGCCAGCGGCTGACCTGGTCCAATTCGTGACGCCTCCGGGAAAGACTGGTTCAGTTTTGTCGTGGACATTGTTAACGATTTGGTAGGATGAGCGCACCATTGAAGGACCTGGTGGAAGCGGTTCATCCATTTCTTCCAGACCGTCCGGAATTCGAGGGTACCCGGATCCCCGGTTGAACCCGGAAAAAAACGCAATTGTCTTGTACCTTGGCTCCCCACAGGCTTATACATGGCATCGGACCGGTCCGGTAAGATCACCGGGAGTCTCACGCTCCTCATCGTCTCCATATCGCTCGCCACGTTCATGTCGTCCCTCGATGGGACGATTGTCAATATTGCACTGCCGACGATCTCGGAATCGTTCAACGTTTCCTCGAGCACGGTGAGCTGGGTCTCGACCATCTACCTGCTCGTGATGTCAGGCTGCGTCCTGATCTTCGGCAAGGTCTCTGACGTGATCGGGTTTAAAAAGGTTTTTCTGACCGGGTTCATCATCTTCACCCTTGGGTCGTTCTTCTGCGGGTTCCTCCCTGACTTCATCTATTCCTTTCGGATCCTCATAGGATCGCGGGCGTTCCAGGGGGTCGGAGGAGCCATGATCACGGCAATCGGCCCGGCCATGATCACGGCCTATGTCCCGATGGAGCAGAAGGGCAAGGCCATGGGCATCATCATGACCTTTGCAGCGCTGGGGACGGCAATCGGCCCGAGTGTCGGAGGTATCCTTACCCAGTACCTCTCCTGGACCTGGATCTTCTTCATCAACGTCCCGATCGGTATCTGTGCCATTCTCCTTGGTGCAAAGGTCATCCCGGCATCAACGCCGAACGAGCCTTCCGGGAAGTTCGACCGGGTGGGGGCGGTCCTCATCTTTACCGGCCTTGCGTCCCTTCTCTTTGCGATGTCCGAAGGCCAGACACTCGGCTGGACCAGCCCGGTAATCATCGGCACCCTTGCCCTGGCGGCAATCACCATCGGAAGCTTCGTGGTGTGCGAACTCCGGTCGAAAGACCCGCTCCTCGAACTCCGGTTGTTCAAAAACCGGAACTTCCTGTTCACGAACGCAATTCTCGCCCTGGTGTTTTTCAGCCTTGCCGGGATCAACTACCTCCTCCCCTTCTACCTGCAGTACGTGCACGATTACAACCCGTCTGACGCCGGGCTTATCCTGACGGCTCTCTCGGTCGCGATGATGGTCGGCGGGATCGTCAGCGGGATGCTCTTCAACCGGATGGGCGGGAAGAAACTCAGCATCATCGCGGGTCTGTTCCTGGTCGCCGGGTACTTCCTCCTGACCCTCATCAGGGTTACCACGACAACCGGTTTCGTTATAATCTGTCTCTTCCTCATCGGGTTCGGGCTCGGCCTGATCATCACCCCGGTCTCGAACATGATCATGAACTCCGTCGCGAAGAAATACCAGGGGATGGTCTCAAGCCTCACCAGTCTCGAACGGTTCGCCCCGATGACCATCGGCATCGCGTTCTTCAACCTGGTCTTCATCCAGGGGGTCATCTCGATCGCCAATCACTTTGGCGTGACCTCGGAAGCACCTGTGAATATCCAGAAGGAGGTCCTAACGGCCGGTTTCGACGTGGCATTCCTCGTAGCATGCCTTGTCGGCATCATCATCCTCGTCCTTGCATGTATTGTCCGCCAGGAGATTCATCCCGACTACCAGACCGGAGATGAGTTGTCCGAGGGGGCACCGGTCATGGTGTGAAGGAGAGGTCCTTGTTCCCGGCGACCCTCTTCACTTTCGATACACCGGAAACAGGTGTCCAGCGTTCATCATCAGCCGATCGGACTGCTCCATGGTCCCGGGAAAACGGACCCGGACTGGTTTGCCGGGTAGGACAAACACCCCCACTGAACAGAGTTCCCGGTATCAGTTATTTTTTTCTTGACAAACCCTGATGGATCTTTCATGAGGTTATCCTTTATCGTGACCCTTCTCACCGCACTCCTCATCGTGAGCGGGTCTTTTTTTGTCGAGGCTGCGACGACCGGCCAGTCACCAGGAAAAATCTCCATCAGTACGACACCGTCGGGAGCTGCCATAACCCTTGACGGTATACCCATGGGGACATCTCCAGCCGTATTATCCGGTATTGCCGCTGGGAACCACCGGCTTGTCCTTAAAATGACAGGATACCAGGATTCCTCAAGGATTGTAAAAGTGTCTGCCGGGACCACGAAGACCGTTTCTGTAAACCTCGTCAGGGCTATGGTCACCACTGCTCGTCCGACTACCCTGCCGACCATCACCCCCTCCAGGGATACGGCGGTCCTCCTTTACACGAAACGATCATCGTCCATTGAAGTCACGTATCCGAAAAAAATCCGATCATCGACCAGCACGGGTTCAGGTGGAGCGGTCTCGTACAAATGGAAGTATACGATCACATTCAGGGACACCTCAGGCCAGGGTTTCACTTTAAACTCCCTGATGCGTGAGTATTATGTGCCATCGTCCGGACGCAGCTACGTGTATTACCCTTCCCGGACGTCAATCAACCGGGACATCGGGGCTTACGGGACATACACGGACAGCGGCTCAATCATCTCGACAGGAAATTCCTACGGGTGCGAGCTCTGTAACGGGCAGGCGACATTTACTTACTATGGAAGGAATGCAAAGGGTAATAATATCGAGATCCCTCTTGGCATAACTCTCGTCCAGTAGGACGGAAGCACCCGGGAAAAGACCACGACTGCCCAGCCAGACCTGCCACGGAGGGGAGAGGAGTACAGAAATGTCCTGTTGGACGGCTCCTCCCTGTGTAACTTCATGCCCGGTGGGAGGGGGTTCAGAATGACGTGAACCCTTCCCATCATGGATTGATGTAATGCATTGCCGGGGGTATTTAACCCCTTTGTTTCCACTGGAGATGCGATTTATATAGTTCCTTTAAGGTTTATAGGAGATATCCGCGCTTATTATAAAGGTACCTTCGAAGTCTGTTCCGTGATGCCAGGTCTTCATCATCTCCTGCTGTCGCCCCAAGGGAAAGTCTTTTTATTGACGGCCTATGCAGAACAATTCCGTTTTTTAAAGAGACTTTTCATGGACAGCCGGCACTTCCTGCCAGGACAGAACCATGATGCCAGGGAGGAGGATAGGTATATCCCGGTTTTCCTGCATACTCACCACCATGGTATTGAGAGTCATCGGAATGCTCTGTGTCGTACTCATGGTGGTGATGTCATGGGGAGCCGGTTCGGGGACGGTGTACCCGGATCCTTCCACGGTTTCTCCTTTCAGGACTGGTACACCCTCAATACCTTTGGACAGGGGAACAGGTCATCAGGACATGGCGGTCCCCGAAGGGGACGCAAATTTCCACGGTTTCTCTAAAGAACCCCTCGAGGTGACCTGGGTTCCTTTACAGACGCCTTACCTGACATTCTCATATCCCTCCGGCATGGCCCTGACATCGACCCAGGACAACAGTTTCCTGTATTACGCCCTGAAAGGTACCGGGTCACTTGGGCTGTTCACGGTCCTCATCTCGAAAAAAACTGATTCCGGCATTACCCTTTCATCCTTCAGGGATTCATGGGAGCAAATGCTCCTGAAAACATTCAAACAGGCCACGGTTGTCGATTCAGGAGAGAAATATGTCTCCGGAGAGCCAGCCAGCTGGTTCCTGCTCGAGTTCAATGATGCCAACGGAGTACGTGCCCGTTCGATGAACATCTGTATCGAAAGCCAGGACAGGTTCGTCATCCTGTCATACAACACAAACCCGGCTCTTGGCCCTGATAACGAACAGGGGCAGGCAATCCTCGACACCATGGCATTTACACCGGTGACCCGGACAACCATTGCCCCGGTAAAGACGCCGACGAAAATGAAGGCTCCAGGAAAGACACCGACGAAAAAAGCCTCTCCCACGGTCACTCAAAAGATTGAGTGGCGTACCTACACCAGTACATGGTTCTCGGTCAAGTACCCGAAATCCTTTGATGTAAAGGTGAATACGCTTTCTGATACATCTACTCAGTACATATTCCAGGACCCGGCAACGGGGTTCACCGTCCTGATCGGAGAAAACGAGTGGAAACAGCGGACGAATATTCCCCTTTCTGAACAGGAAGAGGTAAACAGGGAATACATCGAATCAGAGGGCTACAAGGTTACCAGCTCCCTGACAAAAAAGATAGGCTCCCGTTCAGGGTATTATCTCACGTATTCTGGCACAAAGAGCGGTGAAGCAATGCAGGGCATTGATGCCGGGACGATGTACAGGGACCGGATGTATATTATTTCGGTCCCTCCGACCGCCGAATCCCTGTTCAAACAAAAATCCACGATCTTCACGACCATGTTGTCTTCGTTCACGTTCAGGAAATGAACGTGCCTGCCCTTTTTTCCTGGTGATTGAAAAGCAGTAACGAATTAATTTCCCTACTCCTTGTAGATTACCCAAAGAAGCACCCTGGCGACAATATATCCTCCAAATGCCAGAAGAATGGCCAGCTCATAATCTCCCAGTACGAATTGGCCAAAAAGGGCCCCAACTAAAGCTACTGCACAGACTACAATGTACCTTAAGGTTGCCCAGTTGATCTTGAAGTGAAAAGAACCGGTAATTTTTGCCATCGTTTTCCTTATTAAAGCGGTTATTTCCAGGTTGAAATACGGAGCACCATTTTTTTATTGCATGAGCGCCTCATTTCCCATTAAGAAAGTGCATTTATGTCAAGTACGGATTATTTTTGAAAAGTACCGTTGCACGTTCAGGCTTTCGTTCCTGAATTATTGAAACTGCAGATCCAAATACCTCTGAATTACATGCGAGTCTGATATCCCAGTTCCCTCCTAATATGATGATCTCTTTTCTTTTGTTGGCAATGATAATGCTCCGCATCGAACTCCAGGGAGTACAGGGTGCCCAGGCCGACCATTGGCCCCCTTTCCTTGTTATCCAGAACAGGATCCGGGAAATTATTGCCATCCAGGTATCAAGAGAACTCTGAAATCCAGATGGGATGATCCTGATACCTTTCTCGTGAATGATAAAAGTAACATCCCTGTGCCGCAGAATACCCTTGATAAGAATCCAGATGACCAGGAAACCAAAAAGAAGTAGCCCAGAAAAGAGAAGGAACGGGCCACCTGAACCTATCCCTGCTGATTCAGTATTCCTGATTCCAAGAAACAGGAGAAAACAACTAATAATGACCAGGACTGTGAGAGACAAAACCGTCCCGGGCCCTCCTTCTCTCACCGGAGCAAAACGGGGAACCGTTCCGGGCCAAAACAAAATCGTACCTCCGGGTAAGGGTGGTGTTCCTTCGGGGTTTTTTTTGGTTTCCATCAATGAAGAGGTTTTAAATGTAGTCATTTATTCGAGTTATGCTTATTACGTTGATTCAAAGGATTGTTGACGTATACCGAGGTGCCAGGCCGGGGCGGGGTCAGGGATTTTCAGGGAGATATCAGGTCCTTAAACCCTCCCTTTGGCACCGTTATCTCGAAACGGGCCCCCTTCCCGGGCGTTCCCGTCTCGTTGATCCGGATACCGGTGAGGGCCAGGATCTCCCTCGCGAGGAACAGGCCGAAACCGGTGTTGTTTCCATATCCACGCTCAAAGATCAGTGACTTCTCCTTCTCCGGGATTCCTGTGCCGTTGTCCTCGAACAGCACGACCAGGTCTTCTCCTGAACGGACGGCTGAAATATTGATTTCAGAGACGTGCTGGCCGTGCCGCACCGAGTTGTCGGTGAGGATCTCGAATACCTTCTGGATCATGGTATCCGCGAACAGAGACACTCCACCAAGGGAAACATGAAAATGGAGAGAACGGGGGACGGGAATGCGGGAGATAACGACTGAAAGGTCCTGCCATTCCGGTCCACGGGAGCCAAGGTCCTGGTAGACCCGGGTGAACAGGATATGAGAATTGATGAGCTGGGCGCACTCCCTCACCTTCCCCAGGTATTCCCGGGCAAGCGGAGTGGTGCACTCCTTGTCGGTGAGACTCAGGTAACCGAGGATGACGGAGACCTGGTTCAGGATGTCATGCCGCGTGATCCCGGTGAGGAGGTTGAGCTGCCGGTTTGCCCTGACAAGGGCTTTTTCAGCCTGTTTCCTGCCAGTAATATCTACTACGAAGGCTACACCGCGGGTTCTCTCTTCGTCGAGCATCACACCGGCAAGGAGGACGGGAACCCGGGAACCGTCCTTCCTGACGTACTCCTTCTCGAAGGCCCCCCTGTTGACACCCGTTGCCAGGAGTTCCTGTATGGACTGTTCATCGATATGGGCATATTCCGGAGGGGTAATGTCAAACCCGTTCACCCGCCCTGCCATCAAATCTTCGCGGGAATACCCGGTCATCTCGAGGAACCTGTTGTTGGCATCGGTGATCGTCCCGTCGGTGTCCCAGAAAATCACGCCGAACAGGCCGGCCTCGTGGAATTTTCGAAACCGCAGTTCACTCTTTCTGAGCGCTTCCTCGGCACGTTTCCGGTCGGTGATGTCAAGCATCTGGACGAGGACCCCCTCAACACCAGGGCCGCAGTCCTTGCATATCGGACATACATAGACTTCCAGGAGGACCTTCCCTTTTTTCGAGGTTGGGTGACAGCCAGTCTGCCTGACAAGATCGAAATCATACTCGGTTTCGTAATGAAACCTTCCCTGGTCACCAGCGACTTCCTTGAGCAGATCACGGTCGGTGTTTGGATTATCGGCGAACGTCGTCCCCCGTACCTCGTCAGGTGAC
>CAZGXZ010000116.1:0-8355 GCA_964530035.1 uncultured Methanoregulaceae archaeon | reverse complement strand
GCACGGATGGTGCATGGAGCAGACCATTTCCGGCTCCCGTGCCCTGGTTCCCTGAACGAGGCTCACCCCTTGCATTCAGGATGGACTCCGCCAGGTGTCCCGAAGTCGGGAGACATGGCTGATGGAGGGTGTTTGGGGCAGTTTCCGTTGTTTGATCCGCCATCAGGGACGGTAGATCGGTTTTCGTGTCCTGTCCTCCAGCCGTCCCGGGATCACATACACAGGGTGGAGTACAGGGGGCCTGTCTCACCCCCTGCTCTGTGATCTCACTTTTGCCGGAGGACAGGGGATCTCTCTGATCTAAGTGGTTCTTAGTACCGGTATTTTGCGGATCAGGGCCCGCAGAGGCAGATCCCTGTCCTCCATTTTCTGCCTGGGGACAGGGTTTTTCCCCTGGAGGAATGGAGGACGCCTGGTGACCGGGAGTACCCCCCGGAGCCGTCCGCCCCGGGCCCCTCTGCCCAAGTCCCTGTCTGAACCGGCACCTGTTCTGGTTGAGGAAGAAATGGGAAATGGCGTCTTCCATCGCCCCTTCGGCAGGAATACACCGGAATCATCGGGCATATGGAAGCCCTCAGCAACAGCCCTCTGCAAAATTCTTCCGGGAAATCCTTCCCTGAAATCCTGTGGTAAACCTGATGAAGAAATCACCTGGCTGTTTTCTTCACTGCTTGGGAAGGCGTTTTCCGGGGGAATGGCGGTTATAATGGCAAAGGACCTTGTGATACGTTCACACCATCTACCGTGCATTTATAAAATTACACCATATATAATCGCAGATACACTCGCAGGTTCATTCTCAGGTATTCTCGTTGGGAGGAGTCGGGGTCAGGTATGAAGATGAAGAAACAGGTGAATGCAATCCTGTACGCAATAGAGGAATATCCCGATATCGGAAGGACGAAACTGATGAAGTTCATTTTCTTTGTCGACCTGGTGGTTTTCAACCGGAGAGGGACCACCCTTCTTGAAGATGAATATGTACGAATGCCGTACGGACCTGTGCCACCGTATGCATTCGCACTCACTTCCTGCTCGAATGAATTTCTAAAAGTCCGACACGTCCAGGTCGATTACCAGGGAGCCGGGTTTAACGAATTCCGGTTCACCCCCCTGCAGAAATGTGACCGGGAGGTGTTCGATGACGAGGAAAAAATGATATTCAATAAAGTGATCGACCTCCTGAAAACGAATACGGCAGTCGCCATAAGCACCATTACCCATCAATATGACCTCTGGAAAAATGTGGGGCACGGGTACAGGATCCCTCCCGACCTGTTTAAACTCAGGGAGGAAGAACTGACCGGTGTACAACCGGAACAGGCAATGACAGGCGAAACTCCATGCGAATATGAAACAGGAAGCGGGGACCCGGTCCAAAGTATCCATGCATTCCCTGACACGGCTCTCATAAGTGAACGGGCCCTTTCAAAAGACTGGCTCAGGCCGGAGGAGGACGAAGCCTGGAGCTATTTATAAAAGGCGACATTGTCGTGGTCCCGTTTCCTTTTTCTGATTTATCTGGCAGTAAAAAGCGTCCGGCGCTTGTTGTTGCACATCTTCCGGGCGATGATCTCATTCTCTGCCAGATAACCAGTCAACCCTATGATCGCACCTATTCAATCCCCCTGGATCATGCGGACTATGAAACAGGTGGATTAAAAATGCTCAGTTTTGCACGGCCAGACAAACTTTTCACCGGCGATTCACAGATGGTGGAAAAGTCGGTTGCACACCTGGTGCCGTCAACCCTGGACAAGGTGACGAATTCCATCATTCAGATAATCACGTCATAGAACCACCAGTTGTCGCTATTCAACCTGGTGGCAAATCACAGGGGGAAAGATCGGCATACTGTTCACGTCTTTCCCTATGAGTCCTCCCGACCGGACCGGAATGCGTAGTCCTTAAAATACCGGGATCCCTGCCGTAACACCGGCACCCTCATTGCCCTGTGTTTCGAATTGAATACTCCGGCTGGCACCCCCCATGCGACCCGCGATGAAATCTACCCTCTGATTACGTGGCCCCAGGTGCAGCTCCTGGTATGGGTTTCCGCTCTTTTCCTTTGTCCTCCCCTTAACCGAGGTCCATCAGGTCCCGGATAAGGGCAGTGATCGCGAGACGGTGCTGTTCACCGACGGTCCCGATGCGGTGGGAGAACCTCTCCCGGTCCAGGGCGACGATCTGGAATACAAGGGCAACACTGTCAGTATCGAGGCCATTGAGCGTATCGGGAGAGATTATGTGAGTATGAGAGAACCTGGCGCTGGCCATCCTGCTGGTCAGCGGGACAACGAGGACGAGCCCGTTTGCACCGCCGACGATGACCGCCGGCCGTACTCCCCGCTGCTCATGCCCTTTAGCATCGGAGAGGTCTACTAACCAGATGTCGCCTTTTCTCATCAGTTATCGGTCCAGTGACCTGAGTGATGCCCTCTGCCAGATACCGGTTTCCTTTTTCAGGTCATCGAGGTCCTGCAGGGTGGGCTTGAAGAGGAACTGCTTGGCCTTGGAGATCCCAAGGGCGACCAGGGCTTCAGAATAGAACGGCTTCAGCCGCCTGACCTGCCGGAGCGCTTCAAGCGGGTCACAGTTCTGCCGTACGGTATAATAGCCATAGGTTGCCCCGATCTCGAGGTGGGCCGGCCTGAGGCCGAAGATGCGTCGGAGGTCTGAAGCGACCTCTTTTTCTTTTAGGCTCAGCTTTGACGTGGTGTCCAGGTCCACGAACTCACGGGTGAACGCAAAGAGGTCCCGCGTAAGGTCAGGGGAATAGGGACCCCTCACGTACAGGCCGCATGGGTATCCAAGGTCCACGCCCTTCAGTTCAAGGAGGCAGACCAGCTTCTGGGCAACCAGCCGGTCGTCAAACTGCGAGATAGTGAAATGAAAGCCGAGTTCCCTGAAGAAGGCGATTACCTTTTTCCGGTTTTTCATGATCAGACCCCGCACCTGAGAAACCTGCAGAGCCAGGCCCGCGTCCTCTCCCATTCGTCCTGCCCTTCCGGGGTTATCGTATAGAGTTCGAGTTCTTTTTCTTCCGAAGTGATTTTCCCGGAGGTAAGATACCCCATGTCTTCCAGGACCTTGAGATTGGCAAACAACACCCCGTCATTCATGTTCAGGGCTGCTTTGAGCTCACGATAGGTTGCGCCATCCGGTCCAAGGGAAACAAGGCTTGCGAGCAGTTTTAACCGGACGAGCGAGAAGATTTTTGCATTGAGTCCTATAGACCCGTTCAGGACGGAGAGGATATCATCCTGCATACGGTATCACTCCCTGGTTCGTTCATGAGGGTTTTCCTGCCTTGAATAGTTACTTTATTATTTACTTAAATTTTAAAGTAGTTGAACGGACCGGTCCGGGCACGATGGACCTCAGGGCATGGTCGATTAACATCACCCGTTTTCTTCGGCAGATGGCTGGGGCGAAAAGGCCTCGCCGCCCCCTCGTTGCTCCCGTTCCAGATGCCCCTGTCTCAAACCCGCACGGTCTTAATACCGTCCCTTTCCTGCTCCCCAAAAATGTATGTCCGTTATTCAGGTGATGAGACCCATGGAGACCTCCCGGGCAATGGATCGAGGCCGACAATTATCCCTGATACATGTATGGTCCGGTCACAAAAACGCGGTAATTAAAAAAAAACCGTACCTATTCCACCTGGGGGGTAATCGCAGCGAGGAAGATCGGCATACCGTTCACGACCTTCCCTATGGGTCCTCCCGGCCGGACCGGAATGCGTAGTCCTTAAAATACAGGGATCCCTGCCATAAAACCGGCACCCTCATTGCCCTGTGTTTCGAATTGAATACTCCGGCTGGCACCACCCATGCGACCCATACCAGGACTCCTATCAGGAACAGACACCCTTCAGCACGGGTCCTGGAGCGGAAACATCCAAAATCCCCAACGGTCGATAGGGCGGATGTCCCACATCGTCTTCGTAGAACCGCCCGGGCACAGGGGCCAGGGCCGGGAGAAAACGACCAACCGCAAAGGAACAGGCGTGCGGGTCCATCTTCGCGGGTCATGAAGACCGCCGGTGGTCACCCGGAAGCATCTATCAGCTGGAGTAGTGCATGAAACACAAGAAAGAAGGCGTTGTCCACCGGTCTCTCGTGGTTGGCCCGGCCACCATCCCCTATACCATCACCACCAGCTCCGGCCGGAAGACTCTTGCCATCCGGGTCAGGCCCCCGGGGATTGTCGATGTCAGGGCCCCGGCGGGGACTCCCACGGGTGATGTCGTGCGGTTTGTGGAAGAAAAGCGTTCCTGGATCTCCGAGAAAGTCATGATGATGCAGGAACGCATCCTTTCGAGGCCAAAAAAGGAGTATGTCACCGGAGAAACCCTTCTCTACCTTGGCCGGGAGTACCGCCTCGTCGTGGAAGAGGGCCGGAATCCCGCCGTCTTTATGCGGGAACAGGACCTCGTTGTTGTTCTTCCGCAGGACAGGATCTCCTCTCCTTTTGAAGAACTGATCAAAGACCAGCTGTACTCCTGGTACCTGGCCCGGGCGAGGGAAGTGGTACGGGAAAGGATCGGGTACTGGGCCAGACAGCTCGGTGTTTCACCGCCCCCGTTTTCTGTCAGGAACCAGAAGTCCAAATGGGGGAGTTGTTCCCCGAACAACACCGTTTCAATCAATGTCCGGCTGCTCATGGCCCCCCTGGACACCATCGACTACATCGTCCTCCATGAACTGTGCCATATCGTTCACAAGGACCATTCACCGGTTTTCTGGGACCTGGTCCGGGCCCATATGCCTGATTACAAACAGAGAAAAGAGGAACTGAAGAAAAACGAGTGGAGATATGTTTTTTAACGTGGCCCTGGCCTGCTGCGGGGCATTTCTGGCTGTGATACTAACTATGTAATCCCCTTCCGGTACCGGTCGCAATGCCTGCCGGATATGCCGGACCCGCATTTTCCAATCCGTTAGGGATCCGGGTTCAGGTACCAACGGTTCCGGTTCACCTGGCTTTTCAGATATCTTCCCAAGGATGATGATGGGCCATGGCCGACACTACCATCGGAGAAGATGAGGCAGGCGGGGAATACTCCACACCTCGCCCCTGATCAGTGAGATCGGGATCAGGGTTCCTGCCTGGGAGGAGTCACCGTACCTGGGACCTGCTGCGAGAGCGGGACTCCACCCGTACCAATAGCATCAAGCGGGTACTCCCGGACACACACAAAAAATGCCTGCGGCGGCAGTTTTGTGACCTCTGACGCGGTCTTCGTCAGGTTCTCGATCAGGTCTGCTTTCGTTTCAGGGCTAACTTTCCTGAGATCAATCGTAATTACTGGCATCGTGGTATCTCGTCTTTTTTATTTTCCGAAAAATCCTGCAACGTCCTGCAAATATTCCCGTATGGGAAACTTCTGCGGACATTTTTCCTCGCACTCTCCGCACTGGACACAACAGGAGGCGTACCCCGGTATTCCCCCGGAAAACGAACCGTTGAGGGCCCAGAGGTACACGCCCTCCGCTTTCTCCTTTGCATCGAAGGTATACGCCTGGTTGTAATACATGAAGCAACCAGGGATGTCGACGCCGTTTTCGCACGGCATGCAGTAGCGGCAGCCGGTGCACGGGATCTTCACCCGGGAGGCAAACGTGTCCCGCATCTTCCCGACGACGGCAAGCTCACCGGGGGAGAGAGAACCCGGCAGGCCCTGCGTTGCACTGGAAAGGTTTTCCCTGACCTGTTCCATCGAAGACATGCCGGAGAGCACGACCGTGACCTCCGGGTGGTCCCAGACCCAGCGGAGCCCCCACTCCGACGGCGTGCGCCGGACCGGGGCATCAAGGAGGTGCTGGTGGATCGCCTGGACGTCCCCGGACAGGAGACCGCCCCGGAGCGGTTCCATGACTACGATGCCAAGGCCCCGTTCCGCTGCGTACCTCAACCCCTGCGTGCCGGCCTGGTACTGCTCGTCCATGTAGTTGTACTGGACCTGGGCAAAGGTCCACTCGTAGGCATCGACGATCTCCCGGAAGACCGGAAACTCGTCATGGAAGGAGAACGCCGGGTGCCGGATCCGGCCGTCCTCCCGGGCACTGTCCAGGAATTCAAGGACGCCCAGCCGGGAAAGGTTCTCCCACGTTTCGGCGCCAAGCCCGTGGAGGAGATAGAAATCAATGTGGTCCGTGCCGAGTTTTGCGAGCTGTTCGTCCAGGTACCTGTCCATGTCTCCCCGGCTGGTGACGAGCCAGCTGGGGAGCTTGGTGGCAAGGAATACCCGGTCGCGGTAGCCGTCGCCAAGCGCCCTCCCGACGACCACCTCGCTCTCCCCGTTGTGGTACGGGTAGGCCGTATCGATGTAATTGACCCCGGCGTCAATGGCGGTCCGGATCATATCAATTGCCTTCGGCTCATCGATCTCTCCTCCAGCCGGCTGACCGTCTCTGGGCGGCAGCCGCATGCACCCGAAGCCGAGGATCGAGAGACCGTGACCGCACCGTGGGAACTTCCTGTACAGCATTTTCTCACCTTTCCACTACGAACGAAGATCGTACGGATACAAAAAGGGATTAGGGACAAAAATGTCAGCAGGAGAAGGAGGTGATCCGGCTCGCGGTGATGGGCCGGGAAGGGGAAACGGCTGGATGGCCGGTTCGCAGGAGCGGGACAAGACCCCGCTGGCCAGCACCGCCCCGGCTCCAGCCGTCTCCGCTGCCTTTATTCATCATGGAGGTCCCGGTCATTCGCTTGTTCCCTTCTGGATCTCTTTTCCGAGCTTGCTGATGGCTTTCCACCGTTTTCTTTCAGACCGGACCAGGCCGATCTCTGCTTTGTCCTGCTCGAACGCGAGTTCCAGCATCAGCCGGTGGTAGTTCCCGATCCGTTCCTGAGAGAGTTCCCCTCGCTCAACAGCCTCCTTCACGGCACAGCCCGGCTCCTGGTCGTGCCTGCAGTCGGAGAACCTGCACCTTCCGGCCAGTGCAAGGATATCAGGGAATGTTCCGGCAATGCCCCCGGATGCTGTGCCGATACCGACCTCGCGGAGCCCGGGATTATCAATCATGAGTGCCCCTCCCTTCAGGATAAAGAGCTGCCGGACGGTCGTCGTATGCCGGCCTTTCCCGTCATAATTCCGGGTACCTGATGTGTCCTGCACGGGATTTTCGAGCAGCCGGTTGATGAGGGTCGACTTGCCGACCCCGGAAGAACCGATAAGGACGATCGTTGTGCCCGGAGCGAGATACGGGTCGAGCTGCCCGATCCCATCGCCGCTTTTCGCGCTCAGGGAGATGACCGGAATCCCGGCAGAGACCGGGAGGATCTCGTCACGCAACCGGTCCGGGTCATCGGAGAGATCGGCCTTGTTGATCAGGATTACCGGTCGTGCCCCGGAAGCGTGAACAATAGAGAGGTACCGTTCGACACGGCGGGCATTCAGGTCATGGCCGGCTGCCGTGACGATAAACACGATGTCAGCGTTCGCTGCGATGACCTGGTCGGTTCCTTCACGTCCTGAACTGCCCCTGGTAAACCATGTCTTCCGGGCAAGGATATCCACAATCACCATGGCGTTGGATCCCGGGGGGCTATGCAGCACGACAAAATCGCCTACAGCAGGATAACGGCCGAGTTTTTTCAGCGCACCGGAAATTCCCGTTGTAACGGCCCCTTCTTCAGTCAGCACGTCCCAGACGGTCTTCTGCCGGCAGGCAACACGGCCGGGCAGGTAGGCCCCGGAGTATTTTGAAAAAGCGTCTGCGTATTCTTCTGTCCACCCAAGCTGTTGTAATGTATAGTGATGCACTGGTATGCATTCCGACGAAGGAGGAGTCATAAAAATCTGACCTTCCTGATGAGGTTTGCAGTCGGGAATGAAGGTGTTTATGGTCAGAGTCTCCAGGTACGCTGTCCCAACCCACGGTTCCTGCCCCCTGTTGCCGCTGATTGATCCCAATACCCCACCCACCCGTCACCACAGATGTGCCTGCCGACGTTACCCTGCCGGGCCGGAGGCGGCTGAAGGAAAAGAGCGGGAAAGCCTGCCCGACTGGCGGCGGCCATGCTTCTGCCGGGGATGGACGTGAAAAGAACCCTGCACCTCCTGCTCCGGCCAGGGGGGGTACCTGCCACCCCCTCCCCTTCAGATGATTCCGGAACCGTCCAGCCCTGCGAAGCCCCCGGCAGATGCCCACCTCCTCACAAACGTCAGACAGGGAGGGTACCTCCACAGCCTCAACGTTCCGGCTTGTTGCATGGGTTTCCGGAATGTAACCAAAACTGACCTTTCGACCGGCCACCGGGTGGAGCTCAGCCGCCCGGGTCCTTGACAACCCGCCAGATATCCCCGCTGCCCCGGATCACCGCGCCATCAGCGCGAACACG
>CAZGXZ010000115.1:0-8386 GCA_964530035.1 uncultured Methanoregulaceae archaeon | reverse complement strand
TGGGCATTGCTGACCCACGGGGGGACCCGCGTCTCCAGTACCTCGGCGGGGCACGGCCACTTGCCGACCTTGTCGCAAAGGTTGACGGGGGTGCCTACATCGCGGCGATTGCCATGCAGCCGGTGAAGGTCGGCGAGGTGATCGCCATTGCGGACGCCGGTGGCATCATGCCGCCGAAATCGACCTGGTTCGAACCAAAACTCCTCTCCGGGCTCCTTATCCACACCTTCTGACCCGGACGTTTCTTGTCCTTTCACATCCAAGTATGGAGGCATGCTATCGCTGGCACTCCCGAAGGGGAGCCTTGAGGAGCAGACCCTCCAGTTGTTCAGGGAGGCCGACCTTGCCGTCAAGCGGACCGACCGGGACTACAACCCCAGGATCGACGATGACCGGATCGACAAGGTGAAGATCCTCCGGCCCCAGGAGATCCCGGTCTACGTCGAGATGGGAGCCTTCGACCTCGGGATATCCGGTCTTGACTGGGTCCGCGAAAGTGGTGCCTCGGTCATCGAGGTCGCCAGCCTGCACTACAGCAAGACCGGCGAGGGTAACGTCAGGATCGTCATTGCCGTCCACCAGAGCGAGCCAGTTGAATCCCCGGGCCAGATCAGGCCGGACAGTCGCGTGACGACCGAGTACCCGGAACTGACCCGCAGGTTCTTCTCAGACCTCGCCATCCCGATCAGGCTCTTCCCCAGTTACGGGGCCTCGGAAGCAAAGGTTCCCGACCTGATGGACGTCGTCGTCGACCTGACCGAGACCGGGACGACGCTCCGGAAGAACGGACTTAAAATCATCGGGCAGATCATGGAGTCATATACCACGATCATCGCGAACAAGGGCAGTTATGCCGACCCGGAGAAGCGGAAAGCCATCGACGAGGTTGTCACCCTCCTTCTCGGCGTTCTCGAGGCCCGGCGGCAGGTCCTCCTCTCCATGAACGTCCCGGCGGACCGGGTGGACGCGGTGATAGCGACTCTTCCCGCGCTGAAGAGGCCGACGATTGCACGACTCCACGGGATTGACTTCTTCTCGATAGAAACGGTTGTTGACAAGAAACAGGTCAACCGCCTCATCCCGGAGCTGAAAGGCGCCGGGGCGGTCGATATCCTCGAAATCCCGATCACGAAGATCGTGCGGTAAAGAGGCAACCCAGGGGCTTCTCAACATTTTTTGAAGCGGACGGTCATGTCCGGGAATGCTGAATTTTCACTGTTCGTCAGGATTTACCAGCGGACTAGTCGAAGAAACGGCCCTGTCGAATCGTTTGATCGGAATTACAGCAGAAAGAGATCTCTCATACCGGGGTGAATAAAATCGAAGATATGGATCTTAAATAAAGATCCAGGGGAATTCCTTCCTTTATTGGTGTTATTATAACATAATGGACAATTTATCTTACCAATTATTAAAAAAATATAAAAAGATAATATTATGGCCAGTTCACCACGAATACCGCACATGCCGTTGACAGCCATGGGCATGCTGCTTGGAACCGCCCTCATGATAACCGCGGCCATGGCTGCCCCCGGAAGTACTCCCACCGGGGCGTATCCCTCCCTGAAGTCCTGCCTGGGTTCGCCCCTGCCGGCTGCCGAGGCCAAGGATGCCGTTCCTTTGAACCGGAACTCCACCACGGCAGTATTTAACGCACTGGTCTTCGGCAAGGGGGTTTTTTCCCTGCCGGTCATCACGGCGCCCGACATGAACAGGTTCTCCCTGACGATGTTCACGCCTGACAGTACCATGTACACACCCTTTGCAAACCTGACCGGGTCAGGGAACATCACTGCCTTTGAAGACATCTCACCCTCGGGCAGTGCGTTTCTGTTTGAGGATATCGGGCCCTCGGGAAGTCTTGAGCCGTTCGAAGACGTGAGCGGTTCCGGGAGTACCACAGTGTTCGAAGACTTCTCTCCGTCGGGAAGTACCCTCCCCTGGGACGACATCTCACCTTCAGGCAGCTCCTTCGACCTTGAAATCTGAAGATACAGGCGCACCACGGCAAACTCTTCGAAGTCTGCCACGATTTCTCCCCTTAAAAACCCCCTTTTTCAGGTCCCGGCTGATGCCTCCCTTCGCATGGGTATGGCGTTGCAGCCCTCCATCTCGCCGAGACAAAAAATTAGCCGTTCTTTGATGGTAGGAGGGAGCTCTGTTTCGGGTATTGGTGAAAAGCCGAACTGCGGGTAGAACCTCCTCAGGGCCAGGGTCGAGTGCATGTACATCGTTTCACCGCCACAAGCGTCCACGAGAGCCTGGACGGCGTGCCGGGCATATCCCTTCCCCCGGTACTCGTCGGGCGTAAAGACCGCGTCCACCTCGAGACCGTCTGCGTGCCGCTTGCACCGGGCCAGGGCAACCAGCCTCCCTGATTCGTCGAATGTTCCAAAAATCCGGTCATGTTTCCTGTCAGCCTTCTGGCCGCGGTAGCGGGTCCACAGGGCCTCGGCAAGTGGGAACTCTTCGGGGTCAAGTTCCCTGGCGGTGGGGGATGTCATCACAGGGGGTGGGGTTTCCTCTGGGAAAAGGTTGCGGGGTTGGGTCGGGGGGGTTCATTGACAGGGGCGGATCTGGCGGGGAGTAGGGAAATCAGACGGCGAATTGATCGATGATTCCAGGACCCCTACCCTTAAAACGATATCCTCATCCTGATTAGTACTCATTGAGATGAGGATGTTGAACCACCTTGGACCAGGGGATTTCTTTATTGCAGCCTTTGCATTGCATTCAAGGGTAGCTGGAATTCCCGCCCCGTACGACCGGATGGCAAGGCATCTTCACGGGACACTAATCGAACCATAAAACATCGTAGATTCGGCTAAATCTTCGCTTCATCTTCCGTGATCACGCGCTATAAATACACAAAAGAATATATACTTCATATCATGGGATCTCTGCCAGCAGGCAAGGGTTACCTCCTTACAGGTCTTGTCCTTCTTGTCATTTTTTCGACTGGCTGCACCATTTTTTCCCCGCCCGTTGACCAGCAGAAAACCCTTCAGGTCTCATCAGAGACCCAGGACAGCATCAATCTCCCATTCAGTGAGGCCGTCGAGCAGCTGCATATGGTTTCATCAGGAGGGGGCCTGGATCCTTCATATAAAATCCATTCAATCCGGGGAAACCAGGTCGATATCAACAGTGACGCCCGAAGCTGGGTGTTTGGTGTGAAATCAGGGGTGGAAAACAAACTCATCGTCTTTACCAGGGGATCTTCACCTGATATCCAGGCCTGGACAGGGACGTTGCCTGACAGTGAGATCTCCCTCGATTCAATAGTCCTACCAAAGGACCTTTTCACCCGCCGTGCCGCACTGATCAAAGGTTTTCTCCCAGAACAGACTTCAGGAGAAACAACACTGGAACTTGTCGGAAGAGTGTATTCCCTGACCACATCCGGCAAGGGAGGGACCTCGACCTACCAGTTCGATGCCAAATCAGGTGAGTTGATCCATTCGCCATGAATTCCAGAAATAATGCAAAGGATACCGACAGCGGACAGTTATCGATGGACTTCCTCGTAGGCATAGCGATATTCATGCTCGGCCTCATCATCGTCATCTCGATGGTTTCAGGAATCCTTGCCCATATCCAGGGCAAGACCATCGATTACGATGCGGTAGCCTACCGGACGGGGGTCATCCTGGTTGAGGACCCGGGGTTCTGGGAGTGCGAATCGAACTGTCCTGCTAATCCTGCCTGGATAGGCTCGAAGTATTACAATGGTTCCGAATGGGAACTCCTTGCTGATGACCCGGCATTGCGCCAGTACATCAAGCGGTTTGGCCTCTACAATTCGATTGAGGGTTCACTTAAAAAACCAAACCGTGACGGGTCGTGGGTGTTGTCCCAGGAAAAAACGGATAAATTTTTTGATACGGGAATATTCACCGACCAGGACTATTATAACAACGCAATATTCGGGACATACCGGGTGAACAAGACTGTTTCCATGTTCGGAGAAACCCCGGTTGACTGGGGTCAGATAAAGTATGGCTTCAATATTGCACTCAGTACCAGGAATGAGGATGGTTCCTGGAGTACGAGGTCTGTCGGGCAGGTACCCCCGGATAATACCGGCTATATCAAGAGGATCGTGAAAATAAAGTCAAACGAAAATCCTGGTTTCGGGCCAGGAATTACCATTAACGGGTCAAATCATGCAGGGTCTGATACCATCCTCAGTCTTCACCTGCCCTTAACCGCTGTATACAATGATACCTACGGCCAGAACTACTGGCTTGATATCAGAAATTCACCTTTTTACATAAACCTTTCAGATCCCAACGCCCCAACACTCACGAATATTGCATTAACTTCTGACGGGGCTCCCCCGGCTCTTGACTATTCAGAGATCGGTCTCTTTGTTGAGGGCATTCAGAAACCAGGGGTAATCAACGTCGTTGGAGATATCAACCTCCCTGACGATGTCCAGGACAAGAATGTATGGTTCACTTTCCCGAAAACGTTCTTTTCTGATGAAACCTACTTCTATCCGAACGCAAAAAATGATATCTACATTAATTTAACCTTCAGCACACCCGGTGCAGGTGGTGTTGAAGAATTCAATTATGTAAATGTTACCCCCATCAAACTTGTTGACGGGGTCCTGGAGGTCAAGATATGGTAGAACGGGACTCCGCCCAGCTCTTCACGATAGAAGGGATCGTTGCCGCACTGATAATGATCGGGACCGCATATGTCATTGTAACATCAACGACCCTCTACACTCCTGCGGATATCCATGTTTCCGACATGCAGCTTGAGCAGATGGCAAGCGATACCCTCACTACCTTGGACACCAGTCCAAGGATAAACTATTCTGCGGCTGATCTGTACCAGTCCCGGCTCAGTCCCCTGCAGGACATCGTTATCCAGAGTTATGCTGGTAATCCTGCAGTAGAGGAGTGGGTGTTTGAAAACGTCACCACCCTCACCAACAGGACCGTTTTCAGCCCTGCAAAAGTCGAGTACCAGATGAAGATCACGGACAGCGGCTTCACCCGTTCCGTCAGCAGCTCATCCATAGTAACTGGAAAAGAACGGATGGTCAGGGCTACACGTTTCGTGAACATCCCGGACGGTTCCGGGGGGTATGAACCCGTACTTGTGGAGTTGTACTTATGGCGGGCATGAAAGATTCCGGTCAATGGCTCATCATCCTGGGATTCATTGTCAGTGTTTCCCTCCTTATGCTTGCAATTGTCGCAAATAACTCGATGCTTGTCGGTCAGACCAGTGCCGAGAGCATCCTCGACTTTCCGAAGTCTGAAATACTGAGCACCCAGCATGCAATCGTTCAGCACTCTCAGCTCTACCGCGATTCAGATTACGTCGAAACAATTAACCAGACATATATCGACAAACTCGATTCTATTGCCATGAACAGGATCAACATGGTTGTTGGAGTCGACCCGGATCCCAGTTCGATTACCATTCATATGAACAACGGGCTGATTGCCTATAACTCGACCCTGCTGAACAGTACGAGGACCTATTTATGACTCATCTGACCAAACCTGCCAAGGATCCCGCCGTCAGTCACCTCATCTCATATATTGTGTTCAGCGCTATCCTCGTCACCTTCACCGTCCTAATCATGCTTACGATCCCTTCCCTTATTACTAAAAGCCCGTCTGACCAGTTGATTTCAAATGCTTTTACCGACATCGGGAACGGGATTAGTACGCGGATAGTTGATGTCCACAGCATTCGACCATCCACGGGAGATATCTCGTCGAAAATTGATTTTCCAAGGGAGATCATCAACCGGAACTTCCGGATCCAGATCCTTGGAGGGGGGTCTGACATCAAGCTGTCCCAGGGGAGCATCAGCACGTTCACCCCGCTCCCGGGTATTTCACTTGGTGGAGAAGGAATAACCGGAGATATCGCCAGCAACTCGCTCAGGAAGATCACCTACATCTCAACAGAGGAGTAGAGATGAAACCATCAGACGCAGCAGTATCCGAAGTCATCGGGTTCGTATTGATCTTTGCCATAGTAATGGCTGGTATCGGCATGGTTACGATGTACGGCTATCCCGTTCTCATGCAGGCAAAAGCCAACGCCGATTCTAAGAACATGGAGCAGACCTTAATTGTCCTGCAAAACGAGATAAAAAGCCTTGCCTACAAATCGGTCCCGTACCGTGAGATGGGGATACAGGTTGCTGGCGGAAGTCTTTCATTAAATGCACCCGAAGGTTCGCGTTACTTTGAATTCATCCCAGTTCCGCCCTTGCCAGACACTCCCCCTTTAGTTACACGGTTTTATCCCGGGGAGCTGCATTATCAGTCCGATAAAGGTGTCCATACCGTCATACAGAATGGCGCCGTCATCGGTGGATTTGAAGGGGCGAACGGCTCAGTGATGCTTTCCGAACCCCGCTGGTATATTGACACACCCTCCCGGACTCTTGTCATCAACCTGATACAACTGGCACCCGAAGGGGGCTCCCTCTCCCAGACGTCCCTCGGGACCGTGAAGATGCACATGGACCCACCCCAGACAACTACCTACTCAATGCCGGGAGATGCCGCATTCATTGGAAACGGAGTACGGATACAATACCATGAGGACATTGACCTTCCCATTAAGTACAAGGACGCCTGGACGAATTTCATCCAGTCGACCCTTGCTCCGGTTTCAGAGAGTGGTGCAGGCACATCTACCGTTTCATTTGATATCCAGACCAACCCACCTATAGAAAACGTGATAATTAAGACCTATACGATAAAATTCTCTTCTCTTTAATTTAACCCTTATCCATTATTATATCCCGAAAATGGGCATTTCAAGGTGTGAATCCCGACTGACTTCCCCTGAGTTTATTCTGCTTCGTGGAATTAAAATGCAAATTAAAAAGCAGGTTCAGAGTGAACACCAAATCTCAAAAAAAGATTACTCAAGCCGTATGGCAGGCTTGGGTGGCTGAATAACATAAGATCGTATTTCGCTGTCAGGCTGATAACCCGATAACGAGGTTCCTTCAGGTACCTTGACCTTCAGGCGGAATGAAACGACTTCGCCAGGTCGGACGTCACTGAGATCAAGGACCGCGTTGTGCGTTCCGTACGAGTCAACCGGTTGTGTAATCATCGTGTTCCACCCGGTATCGCGGTCGACCAGCCGGTACTCGATGATCTCGGTAATATTCCCACCACAGGTTGAGTTGAGGTTCCAGGACGCAGAAACTGACTTCGTCCCTCTTGGAAGTACATAGGGAGCGGCATTCGCCCCTGCTTCAGGGGTGTATTTTATCTGGGTAATTTCCGCACTACAGCTTGATATCCCTCCCTGGAGGTTCGGGTTCCCATATACGGTAATTTTCGGGAGTTCAAGCCGTGGCTGGGCGACACCGTCCAGGGTATAGTCGACCCCGGAGTTCGGCCCGAAGATGTCGACGACACCATTCCTGTTGACCTTCAACCTGAACTGGGTCTGCCAGTAGTCACCGAGATTGATCTTTCCCACGGAGAATGACAGGGTGTGGTGGAGGTTCCACATCGTCCGGTCGTCACTTATGGGATAGTTTATCTGGGTTGTATTTCCGGAGAAATACCTGATGGTTTTCGTGGACTCGTACGGGGGATTGGGTGCATACTGGTATTCAAGGACCTGGTTGCCCGTATTGTCAACAGCCGTGCCGTCCACCGTGATGGTGCCGAAGTCCATGGCAATGGTGATATCGGCCCCGGCCTCAGTCTGCAGCTCACCCGCGATGTCCTCGTAAATCTGGTTGATGTTCGCTGCATTGCCGTCGTAATACTTGCCACCAGTCCCTTCGGCGAGAACCCGGAGAGTATTCCGGCCACCATCAGATATATCATCCGCAAACCCGATGGAAAAGATCTTAATATCGTTGTCTTTCGCGTAATTCGTCAGGTTTTGCTGGCTTATATCTGTAAATTTACGATAATTTGTGGTTAACGTTCCATAACTGGTCGGGTCTGTCGTTGTCGATCCGGATCCCCGGGCAAGAGGATCGCCGTACCAGTTGTAATCCCCGTCAGACAGGACGATTATTGCCCTTACCGAGTTCCCTCTCCCATTTGCAACGATATCCTTGATGGATTTATAAACAGCATACCTCATCGGGGTTCCATGGTCCGGGAGGATCTTGTCCAGCTCGTTCCTGACGTCGGCAAAGTTATTGGTCAGGGATTTATCGATAGTGGCATAGTCCGCATAGCTCCTCGGGTAGATGTAGACATTGTTGATTTCTGAGGTGGAGATCCCTGAGTTGTATCCCGGACGGCTGATGGAGCCTTTTCTTCCAAAGGTAACGACCCCTATCTGGTCCCTTGTGCTCGCCATCTCGTTGATAAATGCCTTGCCCGCCTCCCTTACGGAGTACATCCGGTCAGGGTTGTCATAG